>JAFIGC010000039.1 GCA_020831635.1 Verrucomicrobiota bacterium
GCGGGGGGCAGTGGGGGCGGGCGGGGGTGGGGCGGGGTCCCGAGGGGCGTTCTCGGGCGCGGCGCGCGGATGAAGGGCCTGCTCCAAGGCGCTGAGGATGGTGTCGCGTACCAGTTGGGCGGGACGGAAGCGGACTTCGCGTTTGGTGGGGTGCACATTGACGTCCACCCAATCGGGGGGCATGTCGAGATGCAGGAACACCACCGGATTCCGGTCGCGGGGGAGGCTGTCCCGGTAGGCTTCGCGTACGGCGTAGCCGACGATGGGGGCGGAGGCGGGTCGGCGGTTGACGAGAATGACCTGGTCTTTGCGGTCACTGCGGTTCAATGTGGGACGTCCGGCGTAGCCGTGCACGCGGAATTCTCCCTGGGACAGGTCCACGGGAATCAATTGCTCCAGAAACGAATCGCCGTAGATTTCCGCGATCCGGTCGGCGAGTCCGTTTTGACCCGGCCAATGCTCCAGTTCCTTTCCGTCCACGACGAGGCGCAAATCCACGGTGGGATGCGCGAGGGCGAAAATCCGAAAGAGGGTGCGGATATTGGCCAGTTCCGTGGATTCGGTGCGCAAGAATTTTCGCCGGGCGGGGACATTGAAGAAAAGATTGCGCACTTCGAGGGTGGTGCCCGGCGGGCAGCCGATTTCCTGTACGTCCCGGAGGGTGCCGCCTTCGACCTGGACTTCGGTGCCGGCGAGGTCCTCTTTGCGGCGGGTGCGGATCAGGAAGCGGGAAACGGCCGCGATGGCGGCCAGGGCTTCGCCGCGGAAGCCCATGGTGTGAATGTGCTCGATGTCGTCCACATCTTGGATTTTGCTGGTGGCGTGGCGTTCGATGGACATGAGGGCGTTTTCCCGGCTCATGCCGTGCCCGTTGTCGGTCACGATCACCGCCTTGCGCCCCCCTTGCAGGACCTGCACTTCAATGATGTCCGCCCCGGCGTCGATGGCGTTTTCCACCAGTTCCTTGAACACCGAGGCGGGGCGTTCGATGACCTCGCCGGCGGCGATTTTGTTGCAGACGTGGTCGCTGAGCAGTTTTACGCGCGGATCGGGCATGAGGAAAATCGGGGTCGTTATCGGGCGTATTCGACGGAGCGGGTTTCCCGGATGACCGTGACTTTGACCTGTCCGGGGAATTGCACTTCTTTTTCGAGGCGGGCGCTGATTTCCCGGGCCAGTTCCATGGCTTGGTCGTCGTTGATGGCGTCCGGTTCGACAATCACCCGCAATTCCCGTCCGGCCTGAATGGCATAGGTGCGGGAAACGCCTTCGAAACTGTTGGCAATGGCTTCCAGATCGCCGAGGCGTTTGAGGTATTGATGGGTGTTTTCGTTGCGGGCGCCTGGCCGCGCTGCGGTGATGGCGTCTGCGGCGGTGGCAAGATGGGCGTAAACGCTTTCGGGTTCGACTTCCTTGTGGTGGGCGGCCACGGCGTTGACCACGATGGGGTTTTCTCCGTGTTTTTCGATGAGTTCGGCGCCGATCAGGGCATGGGAACCCTCGACTTCGTGGGTCAGGGCCTTGCCGATATCGTGGAGGAGGCCGATGCGTTTGGCCAGTTCCAGGTCCAGACCAAGTTCGGCGGCCATGCCCGCCATGAGGTGGGCCATTTCAATGCTGTGATTGAGGACGTTCTGGGAATAACTCTGGCGAAATTTCAATCGGCCCAGGGTGTGGACCACTTCGGGGTGCATGGCCTTGAGTCCGAGTTCGTAAATGGCGTCCTCCCCGGCCTTGCGGACGGTTTCATCGACTTCCTGCCGCACTTTGGCCACGGTTTCTTCGATGCTGGCGGGGTGAATGCGGCCGTCTTGAATGAGGCGGCTCAGGGAAATGCGGGCGATTTCGCGGCGCATGGGGTCGTACCCGGAGAGCACCACCACCTGGGGGGTGTCGTCGATCATGACGTTCACACCGGTTTCCGATTCAATGGAGCGGATATTGCGGCCTTCCTTGCCGATGATGCGTCCCTTCATCTCCTCGCTGGGCAGTTGCACCGTGCAGGTGGTGACTTCCTGGACGGTTTCGGCGGCATAGCGCTCGATGGCGTAGGTAATGATTTTTTGGGCTTCCTGTTTGGCGCGGGCGCGGGCCTCCTGTTGCAGGTGTCGGAAGAGGGTGGCGGATTCCGCGCGCACCTCGTCTTCAATGCTCTTCATCACCTGAATCCGGGCATCGTCCAAAGTCATGCCCGAGATTTCCTCCAGCTTTTGCTGCTGTTCCCGCATGAGTTCGTCAAATTCCCGGTTGCGGGCCAAGAGATTTTCGGTTTCGCTTTTCAATTCGCGTTGACGTGACAATACGCGTTCCTCCTTGGCATCCAGCACATTGGCTTTTTGCTCAAGACGAACGATTCTTTCGTGATATTGATCTTCAAGCGTGTCCAGACGCGCTCGACGCTCGCGGCACTCGCTGTCAAAGGTTTGACGGGATTGGTGCAAAATTTCACGGGCATTGGATTCGGCTTCACGCCGAATCACGTCCGCTTCGTGGCGCGCGCTTTCGAGGAGATCCTCAATGCGTTGCGCGCCGTGTTTGCGGGCGTGGTTTTCAACGTGCCAGTGCCAAAACCAGCCCAGCGCCGCGGCGGCAAGCGTGGTGAACCAAGCTAACCACCATTCTACCATGGGTTACCTCCAGTCCCGGATGGCGGTAGAACCGTCCGGGGATAGTCGTTATGTTGTTTTGAAGCTCTAACAGTACTACGTAATGGAGAATTTGAAAAGCCGCGAATCGAAAATGGTGAAAATAATCACGTCACGGACGTTTTGGAAATTTTGAGAAATCGGGCGGACGTTTCTCCACGAAGGCGTTGCGGCCTTCCTGGCCCTCTTCGCTCATGTAGAACAGCATGGTGGCGTTTCCGGCGAGTTCCTGGAGCCCGGCCTGTCCGTCGCAGTCCGCGTTGAGGGCGGCTTTGAGGCAACGAATGGCAATCGGGCTGTTGGCCAGCATTTCCCTGCACCACTTTACGGTTTCGGCTTCGAGATCGGCCAGGGGCACCACGGTGTTGACCAGACCCATGTCCAAGGCCTGTCGGGCGTCGTATTGGCGGCACAAAAACCAAATTTCGCGGGCCTTTTTCTGGCCGACGATGCGAGCCATGTAGCTGGCGCCCCAGCCGCCGTCAAATGAGCCGACCTTGGGGCCGGTTTGGCCGAATCGGGCGTTGTCGGCGGCGATGGTGAGGTCGCACAGCATGTGCAGGACGTGTCCGCCGCCGATGGCGTAGCCCGCGACCATGGCCACCACGGGCTTGGGGCAGACCCGGATGTCCCGCTGAAAATCGAGCACGTTGAGCCGGTGAACCCCCTCGGCGTCCTTGTAGCCGCTGTCGCCCCTGATTTTCTGGTCGCCACCGGAACAGAAGGCCAAATCCCCGGCTCCGGTGAGAATGATCACCCCGATCTTCAAGTCATCGCGGGCATCGTTGAGGGCAACGCGCATTTCGCTGACGGTCTGGGGACGGAAGGCATTGCGAACCTGGGGGCGGTTGATGGTGATTTTGGCGATGCCTTCGGCTTTGTGATAGAGAATGTCTTCGAAAGTGCCGGCTTCTTGCCAGTCGGGAAGTGAGGCGGAAAGTGAGGGGTTGTCCATGATTATTGTTCCTGTTGATGTTGTTCCAGATGAAGTTGTTGGAGAAATTCTTGCACGGCGCTTTGCCAGGCTTCCGGGTCTTCGAGGTGAATGTTGTGGCCACAGCCGGGGATCAGGCGCACTTGGGCACCGCCAATGTGTTGCTTCACCCAGCGGGCTTGTTCCACATACCTTGAATCCCGTTCCCCCGCAAGCCAGAGAATGCGCGAAGTACAGCGCATCAGCCAAGGCCGCAAATCGGGCTGCGTTCCGGCGGAAAACGTTTCCAGGGCCGTGGCCAGATGCGCGGCATTGCCGTGACGAAGGGGCGGGGCGGGCAGGCTTTGCCACATGGGCTGGGCATACCACCATGTACAAAAGGCCTCCAAACCCTCCTTCCTGAGTTTTTCCGCCCGTTGGGCGTCCACTTGCCGTCGTTCGCTTCGTTCTTCCGCGTCCGCATGGCCGAGAAACGCCGATTCCAGGATCAAGTGACGAAAATCGTTCGGATGGCGGGATGCGGACATCATCAAAAGCCGCCCACCCATGGAATATCCCGCCGAAAAATCACATCCCGCCGCAAGTTTGGCGATACCGGACAGGGTATCGGACAAGGACATGGGGTCGGTTTTTCCGTGACCGGGCAAATCCGGGCAAAGGATCTCATAGTCGTTCAGCAATGGGTCGAGGAAATTTTCCCCTTCCGCGCCATCGCCCAAAAAGCCATGCAACCAAAGGCCCTTGGGCTTTCCGGAGGTGCCAATACGGTGGAGATGAAAAGGAGCGGAGGAAGGATTCACAGGGTTAGGATTTGCATTTGGGGATCTGACTGAACCGTTTTTTTTTGTCCTTGGAAAGGAACCTGAGGTAGGTTGAGTTGTTGAATTCTTCGGCTAAACAGTTTCGCCACCAAATACCCGAGGCTTCCAAAAACAGGTCGCCACACCGTTTGAACCATAAGTTCATACTCCGATGTCTTGAGGTAGAATTTTTCAATCTCAGGTCGAACCGAGACACCCCATTCATCCAAATTTTCGAGAAGTCCCGAGCCGGAAAGATCATGATCGATGCGAAGATCCCGTGTCTTGGCCAATCGATCCAAAAACCGGCTGGCATTTTCATCTTTTTCTCCAATGGGACCCACAAGCCAATCGTCGCGAACGGTTTCGACTTTTTTTCCCAGAGCGATATTCCAATATTGGGTAAGCCAATCGAGTGGATGTTGTCTGGAGGGGAGGGCCATGAGGATTCCAGGGACAGCATCAAGGACGCGCAGGCACTCCGAGAACCGTTCGGAAAGGATCTATATTTTCGACCCTAAAGCGGTCAAATTTCAAGTCATACACTTGGATTTTTACGAAAGGTTGCATAATGGTTCCTCGGTTTCCGACTCATTTTCTGAAAATGGTAATGTGATGGATGCCAACAAGGGATCAGGATTCCATTACCTTCATGGATACATTCATGCATGTTTGAAAGGTGCGGGCAAGTTCTTTTTTCAAAAGGATTGCGCAGCATTGACACAGGTGTTTCCCGTGGAATGGGGTTGAATGGCTTTGGGGAGGAGTTCGACCCCGTTGGGGTCGGCATATGTAGGGTGGGTTGCGTTTCCCGGGGCGTTGCCCGCGGGCTGACGGGTTGGACCCCGTTGGGGTCGTGCAATACAAGGTTCCCATGCCGGAATTTGCATCCCAACGGGATGCCACTCGTCAGACCGGGGTGAAACCCCGGGAATTCGGTCCCCCCTCACGAACTGCATCCCAACGGGATGCCACTCCTTCCTTCACTCCCCTTCCGTTCGCGGGAGCGCCATGGCGTTGCGGATGAGGCGGATGAATTCCGTCCGGTATCCGTGGGGGTCGTCGCCCTTGGCGGATTCCGCGAGGGACAGGATGCGCTCCCAGGGCATGGATTTCGCGAAGGCGGGGTCGCGGAGGACCATGCCATAGGCGGCGACGGCGCTGGCGAATTGAAAATCGGGGGAGGGGGTATGTTGTCCGTCCCAATCCTCGGGAACCGCATCCAGGCCCAGGGGGAAGGTCAATAATTTGGAGGCGTCGCCCTCGGGTTCCTTGTAACGCAATTTGAGGGTCAACAGTTCTTCTTCATTTTCGCGGACTGTGGGGGGCTCCACCTGATAGCGGAGCGGATCGACTTCCGGGGGCGCGTCGGGCACGGGTTGTCCCGCGGGCACGAGTTCATAAAAGGCGGTGACGGTATGACCGGCGCCAATGTCCCCGGCATCGACCTCGTCGTTGTTGAAATCCTCTTTTTGCAGGATCCGGTTTTCGTAGCCGATGAGCCGGTATCCGGCCACGGTGGCGGGATTGAACTCCACTTGGATTTTCACGTCCTTGGCAATGGTCACCAAGGTCCCCAGCATTTGGTCCACCAACACTTTGCGGGCCTCATTGAAATCGTCAATGTAGGCATAGTTGCCATTGCCCTTGTTGGAGAGGATTTCGAGGGTGGAATCCTTGATGTTGCCCATGCCAAAGCCGAGGACCGTGAGTGAAACCCCGGATTCGGCCTTTTCTTCGATGAAGCGTTCCAAATCGCCGCGGTGGGTGATGCCCACGTTGAAATCACCGTCGGTGCAGAGAATCACCCGGTTGACCTCTCCCTCGCGGAATTGTTCCAGGGCGGTCTTGTAGGCGAGTTGGATGCCCGCGCTTCCGGCGGTGCTGCCCCGGGCCTCCAGGCCGTTGATGGCGTCGAGGATGGCCTGGGTGTCCGCACCGGAGGTGGAGGGCAGCACCAGCCCCGTAGCCCCGGCGTACACCACGATGGCCACTTGATCCCGCTCATCCAATTGGTGGGCGAGCGCGGTCAGGGCGCGTTTCACCAGCGGGAGGCGGTTGGGACTTCGCATGGAGCCGGAGACATCGATGAGGTAGACCAAATTCAGAGGCGGGCGTTCCTCCATGGGAATTTCCCGGCCCTTGAGGCCAATCCGCAGCAGCAGATGGTTGGCATTCCAAGGACAGGCCGCCACTTCCATGCTGGAGGAAAAGGGGGTGCCGTCCGCGGGCGGGGCATAGTCGTAGGGGAAATAATTGATCATTTCTTCCACCCGCACCGCGTCGCGCGGGGGGAGGGTGCCTTGGTTGAGGAACGAACGCACCACCGAGTAGGATGCCGTATCCACGTCAATGGAAAAGGTCGACAAGGGATGATCGTTCACCCGTTGAAAGGTGTTGGGGCGGAGCATGGGGAAATCGTCGAGACTGGGGCTGATGACGCGCCCTTCGCGTAGACCGGGCCTTTCTTCGCCACTGGCGCTATGTTCGGACCAGAATTGACCACCGCCTCCCCCAGTGCCGCCCCCGCCGAGCTCGAGAAAGCGCGCTTCGATAGCGACTACCCTGGTTCCCCAGGCTTTTTCGCCATCCGCCATGGTCTCTCGAACGCTGGTACGCCGGTCAACGCGTACCAACTCCCATCTTTTCATGGCAATTTGTTCAAGCAGGGTCAGTGCGTCGCGGTTGTAGCGATCATGGCCCAAAACTTCATCCATGGTTTTTTTGGCGATATCCAGTTGTCCCGCCTCCATTTCCTGTTGGCCCCGTTCCAAGAGGGAGGCGACGATTGCATGGGTTTCATTCGGACTGGGTTCGGTCTCCAAATCTTCGGCGTTTTTCTCCAAAGATAAGCCGCTTTCGTCATCATCCATCGACACACGAATACCCCCGCGCCTCACAACACTGATATGCTTCCATCGTTCCGCTGCAATTTGTTCAAGCAGGCTCAGTGCGTCAGGATTGTAGCGGTCATGCCCCAATAGTTCCTCCATGGTTTGTTTGGCGGTGTCCAACTGTCCCGCCTCCATTTCCTGTTGACCCCGTTCCAAGAGGGAGGTGACGATTGTTCGGGTTTCATTCCGGGCGGGTTCGGTCACCCTATCCTCAGGGTGTTCCTCTTCGGGAACGGTCTGGGAAATTTCAGGTAGAGGTTCCTGACTGTCCTGGGCGGCAATTTCCGGGATTTCTCCGATTTCATCCACTTCGGCGATTTCCGGGGAGGGTGTGGTCGGAGGGTTGAAAAACCGGACTGCGGCAAAGGCGGCGATGGCCAGCGACGCGGCCAGGGCCAAGGCGGGAATTGCGGACCGAAACGGGGACGAAGGCGTGGAGGCGGCGGCTTGAAGGATCCGTTCCTTTCGGTCTCCATCCAAGCCCATACCGTTTTCCGCATCCATTCCGTATTCAGCGTTCATGGCGGCTTGAATTTGATCGGCGGTTTCCCGCAGGCTTTCCAAAAACGCGGACGCTTCCGGGGAGGCTTCGATTTCCGCTTCCATGCGGAGTCGATCCGTTTCGTTCAATTCGTTGAGAAGATAGGCGGTCCATTTTGGATCGTTGGTGTTCATGACAAGGCTCCTTTGCCGGTTTGTAAAAGGGTGGGGGACGGGACGGGTCCGTGATGGCGATGGCGTTTTTGCATTTGGTCCCGCAGGGTTTTGACCCCGGTATGGATCAGAAAGCCCACGTTGCTTTCGGAAATGCGCATGATGTCGGCGATTTCACGGTAGCTCATGCTTTGTTGGAATTTCAGGCGAATGGCTTCCCGTTGGCGATCTGGCAGGTCCTTGAGGAGTGCGGGCACGATCCCCTCGGAATCCCGCCGTTCCAGAACCGCGTCGGGTGACAAACCGGGCGCGGCCAGAATCGCTTGTTGTTTGATGCTGAGATTTTGCATGGGTTTCGACTTTCGTTGCATGTCCACCAAACGGGAACGGCATACCCGGAAGAGCCAGGCGGCTTCATGACCTTCGACCTTGACGCGCTTGGTTTTGCACAGTCGCAGGAAGGTTTCCTGAACCGCGTCCAAGGCCGTGGCCTCATCGGCGCTCAAACTGCGCGCATATCGGCACAAGGCCGATTCATGCGCATCCACCAGGGAGGCGATCCATTGTTCGTCAGTCATGCGGGTGTTTCCGTCTCATTTTCATTGGGTGGGGGTTGGGGGTAAACAGTCTCTTCACACCCTGACTACGACTGGCAAAGCCTTTTCTTAGAAACTTTTTTCAAAATAAGTATTGACATATCGAGAATATACGATGTATATTGCCGGCATGAACTCAACCCAGACTACTCCCATGAAGTTAATGCTTACCCGTTTTGGTCTTCGTTTTCCCCGTCTGGCGCTTTTGGCGGTGCTGGCCATGACCGTGGCGCTGACCCTGCAATTTCCCAAGGTGAATTTTGACAATGACCCTGAAAACATGCTCCGATACGACGAACCCGTCCGGGTCATGCATCGTGAAGTGCAGGAACGCTTTGACCTGTACGACTTCGTGGTGGTGGGGGTGGTCAATGAGACCCACGAGGGCGGGGTCTGGAATCCGGAGACCCTGGGGCGAATCCATCAACTGACCCATGAACTGTTGAGCTTGGATCGGAACGAGGAGGGACGTCCGGTCATCATTCGGGACGGGGAGGCGATGATTCCCGATGTGCGTCCCCAGGGACGGCGGGCGGAGATTCTGTCGGCGGCGTTCAACCAGAATCCCGAGCATTTGTTCACCGAAGACGGCGAACCAGGGTTGATCGGCCGGGAGATCATCAGTCCCAGCGTGGTGGATACGATTCGTCAGTTGGACATGGGCGCCTTGGACATTCGCTTTTTGATGGAAGAAGTGCCCGAGACCCAGGCGGAGGCGGACGCCCTGTTTGCGGAGGCGCTGGCCAACCCCTTGTATCGGGACACCCTGCTTTCCGAGAATCGGAAGGCCTTGGGCATCTACCTTCCGATCGTCGGAAAAGAGTTTTCATTCAATCTGGCCACCTTGGTGGAGACGCTCACGGCGGATTGGCCGGAAGAGGACCAGGTGTACATCACCGGACTGCCGGTGGCGCAGGATACCTTTGGTCAGGAGATGCTGGTGCAAATGGCCACCTCGGCGCCGATGGCGGGGTTGATGATCTTTTTGTTGCTGCTGTTCTTTTTCAGGCGCTTTTCCCTGATCATGGCCCCGATGATGATCGCGATTTTTTCGGTGTTGTGCACCATGGGCCTGTTGATCGGGTTGGGGTATGACGTTCACATCATGACTTCCATGATCGCCATTTTTCTGATGCCGATCGCGGTGGCCGATTCGGTGCATATTTTGAGCGAATTTTTCGACACCTATCCGCGTTTCAAAGACAAACGCGCCACCTTGGAACATGTGATGGGGCATTTGTTCATGCCCATGCTGTTCACCAGTTTGACCACCATCGCGGGCTTCGCCTCTTTGGCGTTCACGCCCATCCCGCCGGTGCGGATCTTCGGCTTGTTCGTGGCTTTCGGGGTGGCCTTGGCCTGGCTGCTTTCGGTGGTGCTGGTGCCCGCGTACATCATGGTGTTTGTCCCCGGGAAATCCCTGGACCGCTTGGAAGCGCCCTCAAAAGAGACGCAGGTGAAGTCGGGTCTGCTGGACCGTTTTCTGGTGGGGCTGGGCCGTTTCGCGGTGCGGAGACGCAAAGGCGTGATGGTGCTGCTGGGGGTTTTGGCACTGGTTTCAGTTGTGGGGATTTCGCGCATTCAAGTGAATGACAATCCGGTGTTGTGGTTCACGCCCTCGCATCGTATTCGGGAGGCGGACCGGGTTTTGAACCGGCATTTTGGCGGCACGTATACCGCCTATTTGCAAATGAGCGCCCCGGAAACCGCGGGCGAGGCTCCGGTGATTCTACCGGTGGACGCGCCCGAAGCCCTGCGCGATTTGGCCGCGGAGGAGGGGACGTGGGAAGATCTTTTGTCCTTGGCCATGGAGACGGACGCCGAACGACTGCCCGCGTGGGATGCGCTGGGGGATGTGATCCTCTATCTGGACCCGGAAGGGTTGGATTGGCAGCGCTTGTCCGAGGCTTTGCAGGAAAGTCCCGAGGCCACGCGCAACGTTTTCCTGGAATCCGCCGAAGCCTTGCGTGAATTGCAGGGCGCTGACTTGCAGGACGCGGCTTTGAATCGGGTGGATGACCTTGCTGGCCGACGTTGGGAGGATTGGGTGCGGGACGCGCGGGTGGACGCCGAGGCGCCCGCCTTCCGCAATCCCGCCGTGTTGCGGTGGGTCGCGGACTTGCAGGCGCATTTGGCGGAGGGAGACGTGATCGGCAAAACGACTTCCGCCGTGGATGCCCTGAAAAAGGCCCATCTCGAACTCAACCGCACCGGTGCGGAGGACGATGAGGTGCGTTTTTACAGCGTGCCCGACAACGCCTCCGGCACCGCCCAGGTGTTTCTGCAACTCGAAGGCATGAAAAAACAGGACGCCCTTTTCCATTTGGTCACCCGGGACTACCAGCAGGCGAGCCTGTGGTTGCAACTGACCTCCGGCGACAATCAAAACATGGTGCGGGCCGTGGACCAGGTGGAGGATTGGATCGCCGCGAATCCTCCGCCCGTGGACCTGGCATTCGAATGGGCCGGACTCACCTATCTGAACGTGGTCTGGCAACAGCGCATGGTCGGGGGCATGTTGCAGGCACTTGCGGGCAGTTTTGTGGTGGTGCTGTTGATGATGACCTTCCTGTTCCGCTCGTTTCGCTTTGGCCTCCTGTCCATGTTGCCGCTCAGTCTGACCATTGCCCTGACCTACGGGATCATCGGTCTGGTGGGCAAAGCCTACGACATGCCCGTGGCGGTGCTGTCCTCGCTGACCCTGGGGCTCAGCGTCGATTTTGCCATCCACTTTCTACAGCGCGCCCGGGAACTGGTGCGGGAGACCGGGAGTTGGGCGGAGGCCTGGCCGCTGATGTTCCGCGAACCCGCGCGAGCCATCAGCCGCAATGCCATCATCATCGCCATCGGCTTCACGCCCCTGCTTTTCGCGCCTTTGGTGCCGTACCGGACGGTGGGCTTTTTCCTGGCCACCATTATGTTCGTGTCCTGGCTGGCGACCCTGTTGATCCTGGCGGCGGTGATTTCCTTCATGCCCAAGGCCCTGTTTGGACGCCAGGCATCCGCCGTTGAAGCAACCGATTCCATGTAACCCAGAAAAAGGAGACCCCAACCATGCAAACCCAACTGAAAATTCGAATCATTTCCATCCTCCTCCCGGTTTTCCTGACCGGAAGCATATGGGCGGAAGAAGCGCCGCCGGTGAACGAAATCATCCGACGCGCCGAAAAAGCCGCCTATTATGCCGGCAAAGACGGTGTGGCCGACGTGAAAATGGTCATCCACGACGCCTCCGGCGGCACCCGCGAACGGGAATTCCGCATTCTCCGCTGGAACGGCGAGGACGGCCAACAAAAATTCTACGTCTATTTCAATGGACCCGCGGACGTGCGCCGCATGGCCTATTTGGTCTGGAAGCACGGCCCGGGCCGGGACGATGACCGCTGGCTGTGGTTGCCATCCTTGGGGCGGGTCAACCGCATTGCCCCCGGCGACAAGCGGACCTCGTTTGTCGGTTCCGATTTCGTGTATGAAGACGTGTCCGGACGGGACCCGAATGACGACGAACACGAACTCGTCGAAGTGGGCGAGACCCAATACCACATCCGCTCCGTGCCCAAAGACAAAGGGTCGGTCGAGTTTGCCTCCTACGAGGTGTGGATCGACCGCGAGACGCATTTGCCCGTGAAAGCCGAATACACCGACAGTCGAGGAAACGTGTACCGCCGGGTCACCGCCGATCGGATCGAAGTCATCGACGGACATCCGACCGTCATCGTTTCCACGGTCGAGGATTTGAGCCGCAACAGCAAAACCGTGAACACCTTCTCCAATATTCAATACGACGTGGGCCTGAACGAAAATATCTTTTCCGAACGCTTTCTGCGTCGTCCGCCCCGGGAGGCGGTACGATGAAGGGCTTTCCTTGGATTCTCGCCTCCGGGCTGATGATGGGGCTGGCTTCCGCGCAAGTGGATGGCTTTGTCGAATCCCGTATGGGAACCCGCACCCAAAGCGATCCCGGACAGGATCAGGCCTCCATCCGGGAAATCCGCCTGCAATTGGGTCACGTGGACTTTTACGGTCCATTTGACTTGGAACTGAAAGCAGATTTCCTGTACGACGACCTCGACAGCCGTCGCTCCAGCGTCGATCTGGAGCGGGGGCAGGGGTGGTTTGACCTGCGTTCCGCGAACGTTTCTTTCGCTCCGACCGACTGGACCGATGTGAAGGTGGGCCGACAGGTGCTGACCTGGGGAACCGGGGATCTGTTGTTCATCAACGATCTCTTCCCCAAGGACTGGACCTCCTTCTTCAACGGGCGGGACGTGGAATATCTGAAAGCACCGTCCGATGCCATTTGGTTGGCCAATTTCGTCGGGGACTGGACCGTGGACATGATTTGGACGCCCCGGTTCAATGCCGACCGATATTTGGACGGGGACGGCATTTCCTTTGCGGGCGGTGCGTTTACGCCCGACAACCGCATACATGCGGACGTGCCCACGGATTCCGAATTCGCGGCCCGGCTGTCCCGCTATGTGGGTTCCGCCGAAATCGCCGGATATCTGTACGACGGTTATTGGAAATCGCCCGGCGGCTTCGATGACGCGGGGCGGGCCCAGTTTCCGCGACTGAGTGTGTATGGCGCGTCCATGCAGTGGCCCGGACTGGGCGGACTCGTGAACTTGGAAGCGGGTTATTACGATTCCCGCGATGACCGCGACGGCGTGGACCCGGCGGCGCCCAACAGCGAAGTCCGTTTTCTGGCCGGATACAGTCGTGAACTGCGCGCCGATTTGAGCCTCGGCATCCAAGGTTACGTGGAGTGGATGCAGGACTACGGCGATTATCGCGACAGCCTGCCCGAGGGGAGGGGGGCGCGGGACGAAGTCCGCCAGGTCACCACCCTGCGCCTCACCCGACTGCTCATGAACCAGAATTTGGTGTTATCCGGTTTTGTCTTCGCCTCGCCCACTGACGAAGACGGGTATTTGCGCGGGAGCGTGGAATACAAATGGTCGGACACCCTGACGACCACCGTGGGCGGAAATTGGTTTGTCGGCAGAGATTCCGACACCTTTTTTGGTCAGCTCGAAGACAACTCCAATCTCTACGTCGCCATCCGCAGATGGTTTTAACCAACAAATAAAGGAAGTCAAATGACCATAGAAAACAAGATCCGTATCCTCGCCGGCACCATGGTGCTGCTGTCCTTTGTGCTGGGACAATATGTCAATGCGGCCTGGCATTGGCTGGCCGTATTCGTGGGCCTGAACCTCATTCAAAGCGCCTTCACGCATTTCTGTCCCGCCGAGATCGTCTTGAAAAAATTGCAGAAAGCATGATTTTTAAAGGCGAGGTCTGCCCTTTAGACGCATTTCAGTCTGGACTTGAGTTTGAGACAATGCTGGGTTGCTGACGTCCCGCCGCCCCTCCGCTTGCCCTGTCTTTTATACACAATTCTTGTGCATCGTGACTTACGGCCCTGACAGAAATCCTAATCCTAATCCTAATCCTAATCCTAATCGGAACCTCCGATCCAATCCACCGAAATTTTTTAAACAGGAGGACGCAGAGGGCGCAGAGGGGAATGGCAACTTAAGGGTCGATTGAAAGTACAGGCGCGGTCAAAACACTTAAACCACAGACCCCTGCGGGCTTGCCCCGCATGGTGAATCAGATCTGAGGCTAGACCGGGTAAGCTTGTCCATCTCCAGGCCCCTGCCGCCTTGCGCGGCAGGTGAATAAGTCCCTTGCTTCTTGGCTCCGTGGGAGACTTCTTCACCTGCCGCGCAAGGCGGCAGGGGCCGAGGAACAAGTGGGATTCTTGTCTGGCCACAGGTCTTTCGCTCCGGCGGGACAAGCCCGCCGGGGGCATTTTTCGGCCCAAGGCAACCACAAAAATCGTTTCAAAATACCCTTAATTTTCCTTTGCTGCCTTTGCTTGCTACTGTTCCAATCCTTTATGTTTTTTTGAACAGATGGTCGCGAAGGAAGCGAAGAATTTCAGTGGGTTTCCCGCCATGCAAAGCCTCTTTGGGACTGGAAATGCTCGAAAATTCAGCCGGGGTCCATATGAACTCAAGTCCAGACCGATTTGTGTGTAAAGGCAGACCTCGTGTCGTGGGTGAACGGCACCCCCGGGTTCTTATCCGGAGATTCATTTGGGTTTTCGGTGAAACAACAAAGATCGGAATCCAGGAGTAAGGAGCGCGGCGAAGCCGCTTTGGAGTGCGTGTAGCGAGTGCAACGAAGCTACCGCTTTCAAATGGCCCAAGGGATGGGAGAAACTTTTTGAACAGGAGGACGCGGAGGGCGCAGAGGGGAAAGGCGCACCTTTTACCGTTAGGTAGGTTTAAGTCATGATAAAATATAATCAACCACTGATGACACTGATTCACACTGATCTCTATTGAATCGAGGACGAAATTCCTTGAGCTTCCGTATGAGCGGGTATACGATATCCAGATGAAAACAGAAATGTTCTTGGTGGAGTTCCTCCGTGAAGCCCCCCCATGGGGTGCCGAGATGAAGTTTTGGTTGCCGATACTTCATGTTTGCTTCCTTTTGCTCCATGCAGCCTGCGTCAGTCGTACGGCCCAATCGGAAGTGGTCGGGAGAATCACGTTTTCGGCCCATATTCCCGGCGAAGGGTTCATCGCGTCAGCCATGGGCAACTCAGTGAACCCTTTGTATGATCAAAAAGATGAAATCACTTTCAGGCTGGACAGTGAAGGAAATCTTTAAACGTATGGACCCAGGTGTCAGATGGTGAAAAAGAGCGGGATTTTGGGTGGATGAAATTCCGGAGAATGGGCAACAAGTTTCCGGAGACCGTTGCGGATCAGCTCGTGAAAGACCATCGGACGATGGTTGCAATGTATGTCGACCAGCGGGGGCTCAGTTCAATTACTGAGTCGTTTTCAAAACATTTCAGGGAGTATCGGGGGCGTCTTGACCCGCCCCCGGAAAATGAATCCGGGTTCATCGCAGATGTTTTTCTCGGGTATACTTCGGGGAATGTCTCGATTCGGCACGATTTTGAGGGGGTTCCCGTCTCAGCTTTGCTGGACGGGAATTTAGGGATGGTCATGGCGTCCTCACGAACATCCCGCTCGCACCCTGAAACCCTAAAGATGACTTTCAGTTGTCCGGGTCCGGGGTAGTATTGGAGGGGGAAAAAGCCGGGGTTTCCCGTTGACAAGACGAGTACGGGACTTTTAAGGATAGGGGTATGAACTTCAAAAATCCCCGCCCCTTTTTTTTCTTGCTGCTCACGCTGTTGCTGTCGGGTTGCTACGAAACGAAATCAGCAGCTCCCGCTGGTGCGGGTGGCCCTCAATGATTTTCGCCGTGAACAACGCTTTCACATGCCCGGTTCGATTTCCGATGTGCAGGGGGTTGACCCGCCGCAAAGGGAGGGTGTCGTGAAATTGATCACGGATGGAAAGGAAGCGCTGGCCCTCATGGAAGCGCGTGCCGAAGATGAGGCCTTTTGGGAGTCGTTGGCCCGGCGTTCGCAACCTCCTGGGGACGCGGAAACCACGGAATTGATGTTTTCCCGGGATGCTTTTGGTGACGAACGGGTGCAGAGGGTGACGGTTCAAGGTCCGATGCGAGACGTATTGGCCTATCAAGAGGAAGTGGAGGCGGCCCGGCAGGATTTTCATTAGGTGCTTCAGCGGTTGCGTATGCCGATGCCTCCGGTTCCATCCGCGCCGAATGCCGGGGAGGGACTCAAGCGCCTTGACATCGTCGGCGTGAACCTGGTTCAAGGATCGGGATGGGATCAGCGAACGCCTTTTCGTCAGCAACTCGGTTATACGCTTTCCGTTTTGGCCACGTTTCACGGTCCTTTGCATCGTACGAAAGAGACCACCATCACCCGGGCGGTCACCTTGGAGGGTGTCTCGCTGCTTCCCCATGCCCGGGACATCGACGCCACCGCCAGAAAGGTATCCGACTCCGGCCGGTATTTGGTCGAGTTTACCCTCAATCCACCGCCCGAGGACAGCCGTGGGCTCCGTTTGATCGAGGGGGAGTTTCTCTACTATAACGCCTCGAAAACCCAAACCATGGATCTCGGATGGATTGAGGTGAAAGAGGGGGCGCGGATCGAGGAATTTGATACGACGATGGAAAATGTCCAGGTTCGGAACCAAGACGGAAATGCCCCCAAATATTTTTTTAGCTTGAAGCTTCCCCTTGATTCCATGCGGATCCGCAAATTGACTTTTGAAAATGAGGATGGTACGCCGCTGGTGGTTGAGCGGGAGAATAAACGACGTGGCTTTCAAGCTACCACGATCACATTTCAATCGGTGCTCCCACTGCCTGAACGGATTCGCGTCGGGATGGAGGGCTACACGGATCTGAAACTCAATCGGAAGCCTTTTGTCATCGAAAACCGAGATTTCATGGGCCGTCCGTTGTTGTGAACGTGAATTCAGATGAACAAGGGTTGCAAGCGGACTATCCGCATCATGATCTCAACAAAAACAGAAGAAAAGGAATCACAAAGAGTACGGACAGCTCCAACATAAATCCTGTTCGGGGCGAAAAAACTTCAAATATGCGCAACAAAACAAGAAACAAAATAGCTGCAACGAAGAGCAATGCCGTCATTTTTTTTGAGTTCATTGTGTCAAGGTGTTTGGAAGGAGTTTCGAGGGATTGATTTCAAGGATTCAGGGAAATTTCTTACCCTTTCCTTTGCGATTCAATTGACCCGAGGAGTCCGTTGAGGAAGTTTTCGACGTCAAAGGATTCGGCGTGTTTGCGGATGGCGGCGGGATCCCAGGTTTTTTGGGCGGCTTGGTCGACGGCCTGGAGGAGCGCGGTTTCGGTTTGTGCGTGAAAAAAGACGCCGGTAAGATTTTCGGCCACGGTTTCGGTGGCGCCACCTTTGCCATAGGCGATCACGGGGGTGCCGCAAGCCATGGCTTCCACGGGGACGATGCCGTAATCTTCTTCGCCGGGGAAGACGAGAAAGCGACATCGGCGATAATGCTCGCGCAGCGCTTCGTCCGATTGGCGTCCGAGAAATTCGATGTTAGGTCCGGCGATGGCTTTCAAGGCGTCCATGCCGGAGCCGCTGCCCATGATTTTCAAGGGAAAGCCGGATTGCGTGTAGGCGCGGACCGCGAGATCGACCTTTTTATAGGGGACGAGGGCGCTGATGATGAAGTCGAAGTCTTCGCGCGGGGTGTCGTCGGGGGTAAAAAATTCAGTGTCCGTGGGCGGGTAGACGACATCGGCCTCGCGTCCGTAAAAGCGTTTGATGCGTTCGCGGACGTGTTCGCTGATGGCGACAAAATGATCCACGCGCTTCGCGGTGCGTTTGTCCCAAGCCCGCAAGGCGGCGAGGACGGGTTTGAGCAGCAGGCGTTTCACCGGATGTGGGAAATATTCCTCGTGAAAGAGCCAAGCATAGCGCATGGGCGTGAAACAATAACAAACGTGTTGGGTTTTGGGGGCGGTGCGGATGCTTTTGGCCACGCAGTGGCTGGTGCTGACCAATAAATCGAGTTCGGGGTCGGGTTTCCATCCGTTGACCATCAGGGGCATGATCGGGAGAAAAACCCGGTAATGGTCAAAAATCCCGGGGATTTTTTGCAGGGGGCTGGTATGGATGGGATGGGACGCAATCCGCTCGCTCACGGTTCCGGGGTTGTGGATGAGCGTGTGGATATGGGCCTCGGGAAAGGTGTCGGCGAGGAGTTCGAGGACCCGTTCGCCGCCTCTCATGCCCGTGAGCCAGTCATGGCAGAGCCCGACTTTCATATGGGAAAGGGTAGGGGGAGGCTTCATATTTCGCCGCGCAACCAGCGGGGGATCCATTCAAAGGTACGGATTTCGCTCTTGCCGTCATTTACGAATTCATCGAACGCGGTTTGCGCGGTGACCTTGCCCACCGGACCTTGAAGGGTGGCCAGGGGGACGGGCTCGGCGCTGTGACCGCGAATTTCGACGGGGGTGCGGTGGTCCATGGTGACCAGAAGCCGGTAGGGTGCGCCGATGGCTTCGAGGGCATCCCAGATGGGCCCCACGACCTTCGCATCGAAATCTTCAATGGCCCGGGTCTTGAGTTTGGCGTCGCCGACATGGCCGCATTCGTCGGGGGCCTCCACGTGAACGTAAGCAAAATCGCGGGTTTTCAGGGCCTCGAGGGCGGCCTCGACTTTGCCGGCGTAATTGGTGTCGATCCAACCGGTGGCGCCTTCCACTTTGGGGGTGTCGAGTCCGGCGAGCACGCCCAGGCCGCGCACGAGGTCCACGGCGGTGATGATGGTGCCGCTCATGCCGTACAGGGTCTGATAGGTGGGAAGTTTGAGGGCCGGACCTTGTCCCCACAGCCAAATTTGGGTAACGGGCACATCGCCGCGTTCGCGGCGGGCGCGGTTGACGGGGTGGTCTTTGAAAATTTCCTTGGAGGCCTCCATGAGGGCCTGCAATTCTTCGGCGCGATTCCCTTGCGGCAGATAGGGGGCGATTTTTTGACCGAGAATATCGTGGGGCGGCTGGGTGACGGGTTGGTCCGGTCCCTGTTTCCAAATGAGCAGGTGACGATATTGGACCCCGGCATGAAAGGTGAGCCCGTCCCGTCCGAGGGCGGCCTGCAGAGATTCGATGAGGGGGGCCGCCTCTTCGCTGGAAATATGTCCGGAGGAATAATCCACCATGGTCTCCTCGGTCCCTTCGTTCTTTCCGATATTGACGAGGTTGCAGCGGATGGCCACATCGTCGGCCTCCAAGGGAAGTCCCGCGCCCGCGGCTTCGATGGGGGCGCGACCGGTGTAAAAATCGCGGGCGTCGTAGCCCAATAGGCCCAGGTTGGCCACATCGCTTCCGGGGGGCAGGCCCTCGGGGACGGTGTCGGCCATGTACAGTTTGCCGGCGGCGGCGATCCGCCGCATGTTCGGGATGTTCGCGGCTTGTAAAGGGGTTTTGTTATCCAGTTCCGGACAGGGGCGGTCCCCCATGCCGTCACCGACCAAGACAATCGTTTTCATTCTTCTTTTCCTATGATAAGGGATTTGATATGACCCTGAATCCGTGAGATATTTGCAAAGAAGGCGTGCAAGATCATGGAGCGAAAGGGATTGTCGGGAATCGAGGCATACCCATGCGGTCTGTCGAGCATTCCCGACAATTCCTTGCAGCCCATGAGATTGTGCGGATTCACAGCAAAGATCTCACGGTTTCAGGACACCTCCCCCCTAGCAAAGGAATTTCGACATGGAAAACATTTTCTATCCCCTGCGTTTTACTCCCATCTACCAAACCTACATTTGGGGCGGCGCCAAACTGCGTGAATCCCTCGGACGCACCGATGCGCCCGCCTCCGAAACCTGTGCGGAGTCCTGGGAAATTTCCGACCGGGACGACGGCATGGGCGCCATTGCCAACGGACGCTGGAAGGGCATGACCTTCCGGGAATTGATGGTGGCGTATGGGGATGAAATCATGGGGCGTCCATGGGATGCCGATCCGAATCGGCCGCAGGACCGCTTTCCCTTGCTGATCAAGGTGCTGGACGCCGCGAAAACCTTGAGCGTGCAGGTCCACCCCAACGATGCCACCGCCCAACAATATGGCGGAGAGGCGAAAACCGAGATGTGGTATGTTCTGGAGGCCGATCCCGAGGCAGTCGTGTATTGCGGACTCAAAGAGGGCGTGACTCCCGAAGCGTTCCGCGCCGCCATTGACGAAAATCGACTGGAGGAGTGGATGAAAACCATTCCCGTGAAAGCCGGGGACGCGATTTTCGTGCCCGGCGGTCGCGTACACGCCATTGGCGCGGGTTGTTTTTTGCTGGAGGTGCAGCAGAACTCCAACACCACCTACCGGATTTACGATTGGGGCCGGGTGGGACACGACGGCAAACCGCGCGAACTGCACATTGACAAGGCCTTGGAGGTCACCCTTTGGAACGATCCGGACAATGCGCTCACTCCCCCCGAACCGAAACCTCCGCTGGGGGACATTTCGCGCGAACAGGTGATGAAGTCCCCTTATTTTCTCTTGGAAAAATTGTCCGCGACCGGGACGGTCACGCTGCCCGCCTCGCCCGAAAGTTTTCAAGTGCTCTTTGCCATTGACGGGGAGTTCACGGTTTCGGCAAATGGAGAGCATGTCAAGGTCCCACGCGGGTCTTCGGTGTTGTTGCCGGCGGCGATGGGGGAAGCCCAATTGCTTGCCGAAGGCAAAACCGTGAACATCATGCGCATCACCGAGCCCCGCGCCGCGGCGAACTGACCATGAAATACTTGCAAAACCGGATGGAGGGGACCGCGCACCGATGGATGGTGGCCCTGCTTTTGATCGCGGGGGCGGCGGTGCGTCTCTTGGGGGCGTGGCGTTTTCGTCACAATTTGAACCTCGATGCCGGGGTGGTGGCGATCATGACCAAGCACATCGCCGAGGGCACTGGGTTTCCGGTTTTCTTTTATGGTCAGCCTCACATGGGCAGTCTGGAGGCGATTTTTGGGGCTCTGTATTCAATCGTGTTCGGCATTTCCGGCTTTGCGGTGTGCTTTGGCACCGCTTTTGTCTCCTTTTGGTTGCTTCCGGTGGTGTATGCGTGGGGGCGGGACGTGGCCGGAAAACGCGCGGGACTTATGGCCCTGGCCCTTTGCGTATTGGGTCCGTACGGATTTTTCCATTACAATGCCAGCCCCCGGGGCGGATACGCCGGTGCGCTGACTTTTGGGGCGTTTGTGCTGATGATGGCCACCCGGATCATTTTGACCTGGGAACGGGAGACACGCCAATCGTTTTGGCACTTCCTGTTGATTGGCATTGGCGCGGGACTGGGATGGTGGGCCAGTCAGCTCACCACGGCGGCGATTTTAACGGCGGGGCTGTTTTTGTTGCTGGGCTTGCGTCAACACGCCTTCACTTGGCGCGTGTTTGTGGGCTTGGGCGGCTTTCTTTTGGGGAGTTTGCCGCTTTGGATTTACAACCTCCGCAATGACTGGGCCACCTTCGCCCTCACGGGTTCCTTTCGCAAAGGGCAACAAGTTCAGGCGTTGGGCTGGTTTTTCCGGGACCGTTTCCAAAGTTTGATGATTCCCCAAAATCTGCCGGATTGGGGAAAAATCCTCCTGATCGGTCTATACGCGGCGCTGGTGTTGGCCGGGCTTTGGCTTTGGGTCCGTTCCTGCCGCAAAAAAGATCCCGCCATCGCGTGGGGGCTGTCGGGAATCTATCTCTTTAGCGCCATTTTTGCCGGACTGTACAGCAGTTCGCATTTCGCGGTGTTGGACACGCCGCGCTATTTTCTGCCCATGGTGGCCCCGCTGGCCGTTTTGACCGGGATCATTCTTTCGCGCTTCCAAGGTCCCGTCTCCGCAAAACTGGCCTGGGTACCCATGGCCTTGTTCCTTGGCGTTCACTTGCCCATTCTGTGGTACCGGCATTATGAACAGTATGAAACCATGCTGCAGACCTCGCTGGAGGAAATGGCGGAAACCCTTCGCGATCATGATCTGCGGGTGGTGTATAACCGCATCGAAAACCGATCTTGGAATTTCGCCTTGCGGGAGGAATTCGTTTTCGTGGAACTGGGCCGGGATGTGTATGTGCCTTATTCGCGGGAAGCGGAACGCTCGGAACACTTTGCCGTTTTTCAGAACTACGGATATTTGACGGAATTTCTGGAGAGCACCGGCGGAAAGGCGAAAACCTTCCATGCGGGCAGATGGTGGTTTTCGCATGATTTTACCCCGCCTCCCGACAATCTCGGGATCCTGTCGTCGGACCTGATCGCAGAAGTGCGCGAAACCGGCGGAAGTTTTCTCGGTCAGGGTCAGCCTTTCAAGGCGGACCGTTTGGACCAGATTTTTCGCAGCAATTTGCCCGGCGGGGATGCGAGTCTGACGATCCGTTTCGAGGAACCCGTCACCGTGGCCGGTCTTCGCCTCTGGCCGGACGATCTGACGCAAATGCCGGAAACCTGGGAGGTTTTGGGTCGGTCGGGGGAGGGGGCGTGGAAAACTTTGCGGGCTCCGGCCATGGCCAGCGCCTTTTTCTGGTCAGGAGAACGGATGTTTTGGGGCGATCCGTTTTTCCGGCTGGATGCCCGCTTCGATCCGGTGGAGATCACCGAATTGCAGGTGATCCGTCAAACCAAAAGGCCGCACATGCAGTGGTCGGTTCGCCATTTGCAAGTCTTGGCGCCCGGCGAGACCCTGCCGGATCGGCGGGAAGCCTTGCCGGCGTTGTTGGAAAAATTGGCCTCCAAGGGCATTTCGTTTTTGTACGCCGACCGCTGGGAGGGCCTGCGGGTTCATGAACTGTCCGAGGGTCGGATCGAAACCCTACGGCACCCCCAATATTTCCCCGAGGCGCCCGCGCATTCGCAAGACCATCTGGCCATCGACGACAACACCGCTTTGCTGGCTTTGCGACCGGATGCTCCGAACGTGCGCGAGGCCCTGAATTTGCGGGAAGTGGCTTTTCAGGAGGAAAATGTGGGGCCTTGGGTGTTGTTTTTGCCGGAAGGCGCACCCCGTTCCGTTCCCGGACTTTTCTGGAATGGAGTGGGGCTGACCCGCATCGATGCACTTTGGGGGCGTCATTTGCATGAGCTGGGCCGCGTCGAAGAAGCCTTGGCCTTGCATCCGTGGCTGGAACCGCCTCCAGAACCGGAACGTCCGTTGGACGTGCGTTTTCGCAATGGGGCAAAGCTGTTGGGCCTGAGGGTGGACCGCACGGACCCCGCGCCCGGGGAGGTCATCACCTTGACCTATGATTGGGAAGTGCCGCCAGATTTGGAGACCCGGGAGTATGCGGTTTTCGTCCATTTCCGCAGGGAGCGGAATATATTTCAAGATGACCACGTATTCATGTCCGATATCGATCCGGTCTATTTGAATTGGCCGGGAGACTCGGGGCGTTATCGCATCGAGCGGCAAATCAGGGTGCCGGAAGAGTTTGCTCCGGGGGAAGTGACCTTACGGATGGGGCTGTATCACCGCGTGACCGGAGAAAGGGAAAAGGCAAGGACTTCACTTCCCGAACGCAAAGGCGCGGTGGAAATCCCCATCGTGCTTCAGGTAGGACCATAGATCGGCAGGCCTTTGTCGATAAGGGGTCTTTGGAGTGCGGAAGCTTGCTTCCGTAGATATGGAACATATATTTTCCCCGCAAAGCAAGCTTTGCCGCCCCAAAGCGGAAGCAAGCTTCCGCACTCCACACGATTCTCTCCCTCTTTCCCTCTGACCCTATTGTATGTGCAATTTTCAATATGTTTGCTCATTTTGCATGGGTCTGGTTTGCGAATGAGCTGATATTTCGTTTCGCGTTAACCTTGACACCCCATGCCTGCTCGGCGTAGGCTTTCATCCAATGAATTTTATTCGCCGCAATGTTGAATAGGTACACTTACCTACATTATCCCCGGAATAGACGATGAAAAAACTTTGGATTCTTTGTATTTTGCTTTGCCTGCCGTTGTTTGTCTCGGCCGAGGTGGCCCGCCCGTTCATTTGGATGAATGCGGCGGACGTTGCCGCCGCGAAAGAGCGCCTTGTAAACGAGCCGTGGGCAAAAACCTCCTATGAACGCATGTTTCGCACCCGCGCCGGGGGGAATTCGGATGAGTTCAAGCGGCTTTTCGACTATATGGTGCGCGGTGATGAGGCGGCCGGGAAACGGGAGCGCGACTATCTGCTCACTTTTATCGGGGCGGAGGTCGATCACCGTCCCTGGCAGGATCAGTATCTGAACGCCCTCCGATACGACATTTTCCATGACGAACTGACCCAAGAAGAGCGGACGGCGTTGGAAGAAACCATGCGCGTTCACATTCAACATGCCATCAATTGGCAGCGTGATTGGACTCGCACCAGTTGGCTGCCGAACATGCAGTGGCCCCGCAAATTCAGCGCCCATATCCTGGCGCTGGCGTTGCAGGACGAGGATCTGATTCGGGAAATCTCCGAAGTGCGCGGCTCCTGGAAGTGGTACATGAATGAATACGTGGCCGACGGGGGCTTCTACATGGAGGAATTTGGCAAGCAATATTCGATGATCGGGGAGATGCTGCTTTGGTGCCAGGGCTTGAAAAGACTGGGCATGGATGAACTCGGCTTCGGCTACGTGGGCACCGGCGGAGGCACCATGCGCCGTTACCTGGAGAGTTATTTTCACATTGGCTATCCCCGCACCGAGATTCCCGGGGGCCTTCCCCAATATCCCTCGCTGACCCATGGCGACGCGCGGGGTGGACCCCAGTACACCTTTGAACGCGGCAGGTTTCCCGCGGGTTTGAACCATCACGCCCACGTGGCCGGCTGGTTGTCCGATGGCGAAGTCGGTGGCCAGGCCTATTTCATGGGCGCCAACATGAATGGCCGCGACCACCGCTGGGCCATCGTGGAGAAAATGGTCTATCCGCTTTGGTTTGAAATCGCCCACCGTCAATGGCCGGAGGGCGGATTTGATTATTTTCTCGCGCAAATGCGGCATCCGGGGGATGAAATGTACCTGCCCAGTCTTTTTTTCGGGCAGGACCCGGTGAACCCGGCGGAGGTCACCCCGCCTCCCGCGCCTTCCGGGCTCTATCGGGAGCGGGGTTTTGCCATGTTGCGCGCCGAGGAAGGGCCCGACTATTGGGCGTCTTCCGCGCCGGCGGTCTCCCTGCTGTTTTCCATGTATTATGTGCACTACACCCACGACAGTTTTGCGCTGGCCGGGTTCCACGCCCACAACCGTCCGCTGTATGTGAACCGGGGGATTTCCCGGGGATACGCCGGGGACGATCCGTGGACGGACAGTCTTCGAGGCCACGCCGGGGTGGTTGTGGACAACCTTCAGGGCAAGTTCGTGGACAATGGCAACGAGGGCACCCCCAATCATCGGGTGCGGCACGATTTTCGCGATCCCGTCCGTTTTGTCGCCATCCAGGCCGAGGGTATTTATCCCGACGTTCACCAAGAACGCGCCCTGTTTCTGACCCGCGAATATCTGTTGGACATCAACGCGCTCCACAGCGACCGTCCGCGCAAGTACGACTGGAACGTGCACGCGCTGGGTTCCCATCATCCCCGAGAGGATGAAACCTGGGTTGCCACGGACGAGTTGGACGGCGGCGTGCTCTACGACCGCTTCGTGAAAGGCATGGCGGATCGTTTGGAAAGTGATGTGGGGCACCGTTACGACTTGCGGGAAGTGCGGCGGCTGGATGCCGGAGACGGAGGTTGGTCCGTGGACATGGTCCAGGATTTCGCCGGGAAGGATCTCAGTCAAAGTCAGCTCGGCGAGGCCTGGTATGCCGAGGAAATCGGGGTGCGGGTGCACGGGCTTGGCGATGCAAACACCACCGTGTACACCGGAATTACCCCCACCGCGGTTGGCCGGGAATTCGAGATGCCGGAAACCGGCGGGGTGACCTTGCTGGTGCGCCGCGAGTCACCGTCCACGGTGTTCACCATGCTGCACGAGCCCTTCAAGGGCGGTCCGGACAATACACGCGTGCGCGCCTTTACCGAAATCGCCGGGGAGGGGGACGCGATGGCGCTCCGCATTTCCGGGGAAGGCATTGAAGACCGGGTGCTGTTCCGTCACGGAGAAACGCCGGAGGAAGAGACCACCCTCACCGCCGAAAACGGCGAGTCGTTCACTTTTGCCAGCCAAGCCTTTGTGCGCGTGGGCGCGGAGACCCTGACCGCAACCGGTGATCTCCGGAAACTCATTTTCCCCGCCCATCCCGCCACCACCCTGACCGTAAATGGCGAGGTTGTGCCCACCACCCATGACAATGGATTTTTGATCTATGCAAGGCCTTGAGACAAACGCATTTCGCATCCAACGCGTCTCCCCGGAATCACTTTCTTTCAATTTCATCCTCATGCAGATTTCATCCGCAACCACATTTATCTTTCCTCGTACTCGTAATCGTACTCGTAATCCTAATCGACTGAAGATCGATTTTGGGGTTCGATTACGATTACGATAACGATTAGGATTACGATGAAGAGAAACGCTTTTTTCTATCATCTTCCAAAGGAAGATTCCCCCAACCCCTGAACCCTGAATTCTTATGAATATCATGATCCAACACATACGAAACCTGCTTCTCACCCTGATGGGTGTGGCGACACTGTCCGCTCACGCCGATCTGAACCGCACCAGCGCCACCCCCGTGCATGTGCTTCTCACTTTGGACAACGCCTTGTTTGATGGGGATGAGGAGGATCACAAGACCTTGATTTTGGATTTGGAATGGCGGCATGGCGTTTGGGGGGAGGTGTATGGGGTCGCACGGGACTACAACATGTCCTTTCACCGGGGGTCCGTGATCTCCGCCACCCAAAGCGGCGACGAAATCAACATTCACGTGGGCATGCGCTTCGGCAGCGACCCTTGGAAGCCCGGAGGGCAGGGGGAGTACCGCATTCGTCTCACTCGCAACGAGCAAGGGGATTATGAGGGCGAATTTGAAGGGGAATTCAATACCCGCCCGCGCTCGGGCAAGGTGAATGCACAGCTATACGCGCCCAAGGTGGCGGAGGATCATGTGCCTCTGGAGATTGGCGAGTTTCCCCGGCTGTTGTTCCGAAAAAGCGATTTGCCCGCCCTGCGCGAAAAACTCCAAACGCCCTTTGGACAAGCCGCACTGGAGCGAATGAAACGTTCCGACCATCCCGTGACCCAGGGGGTGATGTATCAACTGACGGGCGAGGTGGAATACGCGGAAAAGGCCATTGCCGAGGCGGAGCTTTACCTGGCCGGGAAATCCCGCGAGAGCGGCGCGTTTCGTCATTTGGCTCCCCTGGGCGAGCGCATGGAAGTGCTGGCGCAGGTGTACGACCTTTGTCAGGACGTGATGAGCGACGACTACAAGGCCCGCTATCGCGCCTGGGCCGCGGACCTGAATTTCCAAATGTATTTTGCCCCCGTTTCGTTGGGCCGCACCAATTGGCATGTGGTCAGCAACCATGTCGCCGACTTGTACGCGGCCATGACCAAAACCGGGCTGGTGTTGCATGACGTGCCTTCCGAAGAACCGGCACCCCCCTTCGAACCTTTTCTGGAGGAGGTGTTGCCGCCCGCCGAAAACTTCACCCCCGCAGATGGTGTTCCGGTGGTGGACCTGACCCCCGGTCGTTCTCCGGCGAAATGGATCCACACGGAACTGATGCGGCGCAACACCCCGGACGATCCCCGTCAGGTGTTTTACGGATTGGAGAAAGTGAACCCCCAACCCGGCACCCAAGTCAAGGTGGGCGATTTTGAGATGACCTTTCAAGAACAAATTTCCGAGACCGTGGTTGCCGATGACGACACCATTGGCGGCTTCCATGTGGGACCCTTGCTGAAGGCCGATGCCGCGGCCCGTCTGGCCGAGCCGCTCACCATGGTGTTGCACACCGTGGTTCGGGTGACCGAGCCGGGAACCTACGTGATCATCAACCCCTCCTCCCGCGCCAACCTCGCGCAGTTGTCCCTCGCCGGCCAACTGATCGACAATGAACAGGTCGTCCGCCTTGAGGAGGGCCTCTATCCCCTGACGGTCATGGTACAGTGGCGCATGAAATGGGGACATATCGCCCCCACGATTTCGAAGGCCAATGACGGGCATATCGCCAAATGGCAGCAGCAGGCGGAGAACCTGCGCTCCGATTACCAGACGCGCATGAGCGGATATCAGACCGTGCGCGACGCCTGGGAACGCAGCGGCGGGGCGGACCCCACGTACGCCCGCATGTTGCGGCTGGCCCGCTTCACCAGCGCCCTGCACAATCAGGCGGCGGTGGGACGAGGCGGCTTCCAGGGGGAGGTGGGCACGTATTCCCTCGAGGCCATGCTGGGGCACGCCCGGTTGTGGACCGCCTGGCGGAAGGTCATGGGCTATGACATCACGCCCGGCAATGAATACGCCGACGTGATTCCCCGCAAATTGGTCGGGGGGCCCCAGGACATCAATGGCACCACCCGCATCGGTTTGCCCTATTTTGCGGCTTTGTTTTCCGCCATCCGCCCCGAATGGCAGCCGGAGGTGCTTACCGCTTGGAACCGGGACGCGAAGGTGACGGACACCGGTTTTGGCGAGTTGTTTGGGGGGGATCTGGCCCGTACCTTTGTGAACTATCCCGCGGAGATGGACCCCGCGCCATTGGGGACGAACCTCCCCTTGTTCTGGGAGGCCCCGGACTTTGGGTACTACGCCCTGCGCACCGGGTGGGGCGAGAAGGACTTCATTGCCCAGGTCTTCCTCAAGAGCCAGTCCATTCAGGGTTGGAACGGTCCCAATGCCGGGACCTACCGTCTACGCGGATTGGGTCAGGATTGGGCCGTGGGGCCCACCGACCGCGTTCGTCGTCGCGAACAGGAGAACGTGGTGTTCATGCCCGAATCCGACCTCGCCGCCGGCGCACGGGGTCATCTCACCCATCTGGAACAGGGCGACAAAACCATGGTCCTGTCAGTGGATCTCAACGAGACTTACGAGCGTCAGGGACGCTACCACATCACCCGCTACGGCCAAATACGGTATTTGAACCGAAATCCCGAAACCCGGTCCGAACCCTCGGGCATCACCGGTTCGCGTTCCATTGCCTTTGATTTCAGTGGACTGTCCGGGGCGCCCGCCCTGTACGCGGTGGTGGACCGCATCGAAGGCGGCGAGGACGAACCCCGCCTTTGGCTTTACCAGCCTCCGCTGGAACGTGGCCAAAGCGTGGCCCAAGTGGTGAAGCCCGTCGATTCCGGGTTTGTGGCTCGGTCCCGCGAAAACGGACCTTCCCTGCACGGGCGCTTCGCCCATCCCGCCTCCCCGAAAGTGAACACCAATCCGCTGTCCTACATCTATGAGAAAAACTGGGGCAACAACCGGGGAAGACATGAGATTCAAGTGAACGCCGTGCACGTGCCGGGGACGGACCACTTTGTCTTCATTGCCACAATCACGGAGGGCGAATACCCCGAGATCACCGTCAGCGGTCAAGGCTTGGACGCAGTGTTCACCGTGGGTCGCCGGGTCATTTCCTTTGACGGGGAAAACCTGGTGCTTGGCGAAAAACCCTGATCTTTCCCAATGCGAGTCCCCCCCGGTGTCACTTGGCCCGACACACCCCCCTGGCGATTCAAGCTGGGGGGGGCGTGGTGCTGTCCGCTTGAGGCGGAAAGCGTATCCGACCTTGGTGGCGGACGCTGGGTGCACACCTTTCAAGCGGGAACGCAACAGGTGCGTGTCGAGACCCGGCTGATTCGGGAGGAGGCGGGCTGGCGGGGGCATCTACAGCTTTCCGGGGATCTCGACAGAATCGCCGAACTCCGCTTCCCGGAACTGCGGGTTGCCGAAATCGAACGCCACGACCATCTGTTGGTGGGACACAACTGCGGGGACGATCTGGCCAATCCCTGCATGGCCATCGAGCGGTTTTGCCGCTTGCAACGGCGTCCCCCGCCGAAAGGGCTGACCTTTGTGGCCTCCGATCCCGAACGGATGGAGGTGGCGTACCGTTATCCTGCCTTCATGTCGCAGCAACTCATGCTCCTGCACAACGAAGCCGCCAGCCTGGCAGTCTTCTGTTTTGGCAAGGACGGGGCCAGCCGCGATTTTTGCGCGGCCCGGGAAGCCGATTCCCTGCGACTTGGCGTGCGCCACTGGCCGCATGGACGGCAGTGGTCTTCCCCGGAAGTCGCGGTTTCCCACGACACCGTCGCTTGGCACGCGGCCGCGCGGCGCTACCGCAAGGAAATGAACGGGGTCGTTCGCGCCTCGCCCGCCCCCGAATGGATGCGGGAATCGTTTCATGGCTGGTTGCAGGTGATGCTTTGCCGGGAAGGGGAGGCCCCCCGGCATCGGTTCAGCGATTTGCCCGCGCTGATGCGGCAGGCCCTGGACCACGGGCTCAACGTCCTGCATATCGCGGGTTGGAGCGGAAAAGGCTTCGATACCCTCTATCCCGATTACCATCCCAATCCCGCCCTCGGGACGGTCGAGGAACTGAGGGAGGCCATGGACGCCATCCGCGTCATGGGCGGACACGCCGTTCTCTACACCAATGGCCGTCTGGTGGATCCGGACTCCGAGTGGTACAAAAACGGCGGGCGTGACTGGATCTGTCTCGATCCGGAGGGCCAGCCGTATTGCGAAAATTGGAACACCTCCGTCGATTTTTTCGCCGCCTGTCCCTCCAGCGAATCCTGGCGGGAACAAATGGCCGGATCCATTGAGCGCATGGTCCGCGACTACGGCTGTCACGCGGTGCAGATCGACCAGTGCGCCTCCATGCCGGCGGTGAACTGTCACAACCCCGCCCACGGCCATGCACCGGCGGAAAATTTCCTGAACGGTCTCGAAGCCATGCTGAAGGAAGCCCAAAAAAGGGCCAAGGCCGTCGATCCTGATTTTTTCATTTGGTGCGAGGGACAGCACGACCGTCTGGGCGGATTTTACGATGTGGGCCAGGCCGGCGGCACCGGACCGGGGGGATGGAGCACGCATGTGGGTCGGCCCTTTCCCGAGTTGATGCGGGCCACCTTTCCCGACCGCATCGTCGTGGGCGAAACCGACACCCTGCACCGCCTCCTGCATACCTTCGCGCAGGGCAAGGCCTTTGATGTGTTTCCCGCCACCCTCGCCGATCCCGTTCTTTCGGACTGGGTAAAGCGGCTCATCGAAGTCCGCCAGAATCTGGGCGAATACCTGATGCGGGGCAACTTTCATGCCGACGAAGGACTCAAGGTTGTAGGCGGCTGGGTCGCCCGCCACCGCAGCAATCTCAATCCGGACCAAGAACTGCTGATCTTGCGACGCGATTTGCCCGCAGAGGCCTCCGAGCCGCTTTGGATCAAGGGGCTTGTTCCCGGCACCGCCTTTCACCCCCTGCCGGACGGGGACCTGCGTCTCGAATCGCACGGACCCTGGACCGCCTGTCACTTTCAGGGCCCCTTGGCGCTCCTGCGACTGGAGCGGGGAACGTGAATCCCTTTTCTAACAAATACCCCCCAGGAATCGAAAATGAAAAATTACAAATCTCTTGTCTGCACGATCACCGTTCTTCACCTGTTTGCGGGGTTATCCGCGGTGTGGGGTGGGGAACCGCCCGAATTGTCCGCCCATCGCCTGCACCGCGCCCAACCCGATGACCCCGGGGAGATTCTCCGGGTTTCGGAGGGAACCTTCACCTTGACCGCCGATGGTCGGGAGTCGTTTATGGGGGAGGATGACGGGGTGTTCGCCTCGCTGCGCACCGACGCGCCCAACTGGCGGTTCACCGCGCGGGTGGCCTCCGCTCCGGAAGGTAGCCCCAACCCGAAATACGGCATCGCAGTGCGCGAGGGGCTGCAAAATTGGAGCCGTGGATTGCACATGCGGTATGACGGTTATGAAAACAACCGCTGCCTGCAATGGTTCTACCGCTATCAGGTGGGTCACGGCACCCATCACGGCACCCGGCGGGTGTACTTTTCCGGGCTGGACCGGGAGATGAAGCAAACCGAGGGCTTCTGGCTGCGCATCGAACGTCGCTATCCCGAGTTTTTCATGTGCCGCAGTTCCGATGGGGAGACTTGGATTCCCGTGGGCACCGAGCGTTCCTTCAGCCTGCTGCCCCAATCCCTGCATGTGGGGTTGATTCTCACCGCCGGTGGCGACGGGCGGCGCGAGGTCTCCGTCTCGTTTGACCAGGTGCGCTTTGAGGAAATCCAGGTGGAGGACGGCTTCACCGAGGAGATGTACGCCCCGTATGAACCTCCCGCCCCCCGCTGGGAATGGTGGGTGGCCCACACCCCGATTGAAGCGGAAGGGGACCCCCAGAATTTTTTTATCATGAAGCCCGTGGATGTGGAATGGAAGGACATCCGCGCGTTTCTCTATTCCGCCGGGTCCAAGGAGGTGGTGATCCAAAATGAAGAAGGGGTTCTGGAAAACCTGCGCTTTGAAAATGGTCCCGGCAATCTCCGCAAACCCGTGGACATGCCGGAATGGGACGGACACTGGGTACTGCCCCCCATGGATCCCATCTATCACCAGTATGCCCAGCACGGTCTTGCGCGCGTGGGCGGGGCCGGACATCCCCGCGCCCTCGGCAACGCCCTCAAGGCTTTGGAGGAGATGACGGGGCACGAGGGACTTTCCCGCATTCCCTTTGCCGTGAGCGGCATGTCCTTTGCCGGAGGATACACCGCCACCACCGCGCGCCTCTACCCGGAACAAACCATTGCCGCAGGGGTCACCCATATCGGGCCCGCCGGCTGGGAAACCGACGATCCAAGGGTGCACAAGATCCCGCACCTCTACATCTCCGGTTCCCACGACACGACCCACCGGACGGATTTCCTGCGGGTCAGCCAGCCGGTGCGGGAACAGGGTCATCTCTGGGGATTCGCCACCCTCTGGTGGTATTACCACATCATGGGCCACACCCAATCGATGGTGCTGCCCTATTTTTACCGAATCATCGACTTGCGCTTGCCGGAGGACGCCGATCCCGTCGTGGGTCCGGTGCCCCTGCGGGAATTAAATGAGGAGGACGGATGGCTGGCGGTTCTCCCGACTTGGGAAAGCAACCACCCCCGCGTGGTCGCCTGGGACGAGGCCACCCGAGAGGAACGCCGGGGACAGTCCGGATGGTTCCCCGACGAATTCACCGCCCGGGTCTGGAGCGCCACGGTCAGCAACTGGCCCAACACCGTCATTCATTTTCCAAGGTTTGACCCCAACGACGGTTGGAGCGGGCGTCCCGGTGGTGGCCACATCCACCACCAGTTGCGGGCAGGCGAACCCTTCCGCATTCTCGCCTCGGGTCCCTTGGGCGAAGACCTGAAGGTCACCTGGTACGCGGGCTTGGAACCCCTCGAAGTGCAACGCGTTTTCCGCGACAATCCTTATCTCGTGGAAATCGGCGGACTTCCCGCCGGGCTGCATGTGCTCCATGCGATCACGGAAACCGGCGAGGGCACCGAAATCAGTCGTCCCCATCCCATCCTCGTGCACCCTGCGGAGTAAGCCATCCCATGACGGTTCCTTTCCCCTGCCTCCGCCCCCCGCCGGAGCGGCGCTGTTTCCGCAGTGCTGTCGTTGACGCCTTGATTGACGAAACCGTGGCCCGAATTGACGATCCCGAACTGGCGTGGCTGTTCTCGAATTGTTTCCCCAACACCCTGGACACCACCGTGGACTTCGGCAGGGACAGGGAGGGGCGCCCGGACACCTTTATCATCACTGGCGACATCGACGCGATGTGGCTGCGGGACTCCACCAACCAGGTGTGGCCCTACTTGCCGCTGATGGAGCGGGACCCGGCCCTGTGTGACATGGTCGAGGGACTGGTACGGCGGCAGGCCGCCTGCATTCTGCTCGATCCCTACGCCAACGCCTTTTACAAAGACGGCACCCGGGTCAGCAAATGGGAATCGGACATCACCGAAATGCGCCCCGGGGTGCACGAGCGCAAATACGAACTCGACAGCCTTTGCGCCTTTCTCCGCCTGTCCGCCGGACTGTATCGGCATTGTCCCGATACCGGGGTGTTTGACGACAAATGGCGCGAGGCGCTCCAACTCGTGGTCGACACGATCCGACACGAGCAGGCGGGCCACGTCGAGGGGCCACCGGCTTACACCTTTCAACGCCGCGACAAAAATCCAACGGAAACGCTTCAGGATGGCGTGGGGTTTCCCCTGCGCCGCTGTGGCATGAGCCGCAGTCCCTTTCGTCCCTCCGACGACGCCACCATCTTCGGGTATTTGGTTCCCGCCAACGCCATGGCCGTGGTCACCCTCCGTGCCGTGGCCGATATTCCCGCCGCCGCCTTCCTTGCCGGGGACATGAATGCCTTGGCCGACGAGATCGATCGCGCCATCCACGCCCACGGCATCGTGGCGCATCCGGAATATGGACGCGTTTTCGCGTATGAGGTGGACGGGCGGGGATCCGTGCTCTTCATGGACGACGCCAATGTGCCCAGCCTGCTGAGTCTTCCCTATTTGGGATATGTGGACGCCGGGGACCCGGTGTACCAAAACACCCGCCGGTTGGTGCTGGGGGAGGGGAATCCATTCTTTGCCCGGGGAACCGCCGCCCGTGGAATCGGCGGACCCCACGTCGGTCCCGGATGGATCTGGCCCATGTCCCTGATCCTGCAAGGGCTGACCTCACGGGATCTCCGGGAAATCGACGAGATTCTCCAGACCCTGAAACGAACCCACGCGGGAACCGGCTTCATGCACGAAAGTTTTTGGAAAGACGACCCCACCCGCTTCACCCGCCCCTGGTTCGCCTGGGTCAACACCCTCTTCGGCGAGTTGGTGCTGGAGTGGGTGCAAGGACCGGATGGAGATTGAATGAGAAGCGTACCCAGTGAACATGGTTGTGAAACAGTCGGTTGTTTCCGAAACCCATGCGGCGATTTCGATAAGGAGTTGCATGTATCGGGAGCCCCGCGAGCTTGTCTCGCGGGTGAAAGGCACCTGAGGCTAGAATGGAATCGCCTTGGGTAGCAAGAGCCCCGCGCCCTTGCGGCGCGGGTGAACGGCACTCGCGGCTTCCTTGGGTTGTGGGGAAGAAGCTACGAGTGCCGTTCACCCGCGAGGCAAGCTCGCGGGGCTCTTTGTTTATGCTCCGCAGGTTTAGCCTTAGGTCCCGTTCACCCGTGCCGCAAGGGCACGGGGGTCTTCTTTATTCCGCCACCTGTCCCCCCTGCCTGTATTTTCTTGGCGAGGTTCCTGTTTCCTTTTTGAAGGCCAAGTTGAAGGAATGGATCTCCGCGAAGCCGCAGGTTTCCGCAACCCGGCTGACAGGCCAGTCGGTGGACATGAGCATCTCCCGGGCGTATTCCAGGCGACAGCGCAGAATCTCCTGGTACGGGGAGCGTCCGATTTCCTTTTGAAAGCGTTTTTCCAATAGACGCCTGGAGATGCCGGCTTGCTTTGCCAGATCTTCGATGTTTCCCACCAATCCCTTGTTCTCATGGATATGGGCAAGCATCTTTGAGAGGACCCTGTCCTCCACGGCGGAAATTTCCGTGGAATGCCTTGCCACAACCCCCAAAGGCGGGATTTTGATCCGACGGGGACTTTGCGAACGACCTTCCAAAAGCAATTCTCCGACCCGACGACCGATTTCAGGACTGTTGAGTTCCACGCTGCTCAGACGCGGTCGGGAAAGCGAACAAATCACGTGGATATTGTCATTGCCCATCAGGACGAAATCCTCGGGGGCGCGCAGTCCGAGACGGGTCGCAACCCCCAGAAGATCAAAGGCCATGGTGTCCGAATCACAATAGATGGAGAAAGGAGGGCGAAAGCGAGTGCGAATGGTTTGCACCACCCCTTCGATGGCCTCCAGATTGTGTTTGCCGGGATACCAGTCCCAGGTGAGGTCGAGGACATCTTGGTTGGCGTGGCGGGTCACTTCCTCCTGAAATCCCCGGCCCCGTTCCCTACTGTAAAAATGATCTTGGTGTGTACCGAGAAAAACATGTTGCTTGAGTCCCAACCCCAGCATATGACGCGCGGCGGCGCGTCCCACTTCCACATCATCGGACACCACGGCGTCAAAAAGCGTTTCCTCCCGTTTGTTGCTCACGCAAATCACATGACCCGGGAAGGCAAGGGCGGCGGGTTGATCGCAGGGATAAATCGCGTGGGTAATCACCGCATCCGCCTCGCTGGTCCAAACTTTTGGTGTGGCCCAGGACAGGTTTCCCACGTCCCACAGCAACTCCCATTCCGGGTGGTATTGCAGGACTTCCCCCAGACCCTCAATGATGCGACGAAAGTGGTGACCGGAGAGACTGAGTGCCAGCGCCAACTGTTTATTCTTTTTCATTTCCCCCTGATAGCTTTTGTTCGCAATACTTTCAATACTATTCGCAATAACGTATAGAACTCGTGTGAGCTTTCTTGTAATGTTATCATCGTGCTTTTGAAAAAACCTGTCTTGCCCCCAACCTTCATAGGAGACGATGATGAACAAACCGATGAAAAACCAAACCCTTGTCCGAGTCGCCTTGGCCGCCTGTCTGTTTCTCTTGCCGCAGATCAGCTCGGCCCAAGACTTTATGAACGTGGATTTTGACCACAGCAACAATCTGACTCAAAGCGGGTATTTCAATTATTTCGCTGGAAATCAGGCCGACACCACGCAAATCGTCAATGGCGTGGGCGTGCGCCTGTATGCGCCGGGGAATTTCGACACCCGCGACCGGGGAACACCCGGAAATTTCGCGGGACACCCCCAGAGTGACCTGCTCCGGGATTTTGTTTTCCGCAACGGAGGATTCAATTTTCAGTTGGGGACCGCGTCCAACCCTCTCCCGGCGGGAAACTACATTCTGCGGGGCTATCACCATGACACTGCAGGCACACCGGTCAGTAGTGGTTCCTACAGGGTCAGTGACGCGGTGGCCACGGAGGACTTGCGGGCAATGCCCCGGAGTTCCTCCACCTTCAATACTTCCACGGGCACTCCGATGACCCAAGTTGTGCAGATTCAGTCAGACGGGATCAACCCCGTGTTGGTGAACATGCAGGAAACTTCGGGAAACCGGGCCCTTAGCGGATTTGATCTCCTCGCCGTGACGCCCAATGAACTCCGGGTGGATTTCGGCGCGGCGGCTCAACGGCGCCAGCAGGATTATTTCGCCTTTGACGCTTTGGACAACAACGCTTCTTCCATTGGGCGTACTCAAAACTACCTCGCCGCCTTCGGGGCGAACAATGACGCGGTTCAAGTGACCATTGGTGGCGCAAACCGAGCCATCAACCGTGGAAATTCCACTGACCATGTGCTTGGCGATCTTGTGGACAGCTGGGTCGGCACAGACGGAGAGAACACAACACTCACCTTGTCGGGGCTGAATGCGGGAAGCTATCAAATGACCACCTTTCACCATGAGCACCGCGACTCCGCCGGCTTTATTTCCGGAACCTTCGACATACTGGTGGACGGAGTCCTAAAGGAGTCCGGGGTGTCGATCAGCACAGGCATCCTTGCATCCGGGGACCCCATCAGTTCCGCCACCTTTTCCTTTCTGGCGGACGGGACCAACGATGTGGTCGTCACCTTGGATCAGCAATCGGGATGGACCATGGTCAACGGCATGGTCCTGATTCCCGAGCCGTCCACCTTGATGCTGGTGGGGCTGTTTGGAATCGCAGGTCTGCTCCACGTTCGCCGGAAACGGGGCTGAGGCCTTTCCGCGGATGCCTTCCGCAGCCGCATGGAGTAGAAACCAACGGATGGCTCCGCCGGACAACGGATCAGGAAAATATTACATGCCATGCCGGAAGATCCGCAGGCCGTGTCCCGGCATCCGCAGGTCCTTTGAAATAGATTCTCACGGAGGCACAAAGGCACGGGGCTTCACACGACTCTTTCTCTTCCGTTTCGGATGAAATCTGCCTTGGGACTCGAATCAAGTTCCAAACCTTCGCTCCCTTCGCGCCCTTCTGTTCAAAATCCGGTGGATGGGAACAGAAGCAAGCAAAGGAAGCAAAGAGGCATCTCATCACCCAAGCCTGATCCCAAGCCAAGAGCCAAGATCAGTGCGCATCAGTGCGATCAGTGGTTACATTCCCTCCTTCGTTTGCTTCTGTCCAAAGTCTTTTCCGACTGTCGGAAGACGTTTTGGATTTCTTTCCGAGCGTCGGAAGGGTAATGCGTTGCCATGAAAACTTCTGATTCCGGATTCGAAGACAAAATTTTCGCCGCGTATGTGGGGGGCGCCATTGGCGACGGCATCGGCGCGCCCATTGAAGGACTGAAACGGGAAGCGATTCTTGGACTCATCGGCCCCGTGGAGGATTTTCCCCCGCCCACGGAGATCATCGACGGACTTCCCAGGATTGTGGAGCGTTCCGATGGCAAGGGCGACGGACGCATCACCGATGACACCCTGATGGTAGAGGCGCTGATCGACTGCTATCTGACGCAACGGGATCATCTGGACGCGCGCGCCTATCAGGAGATTTTCGCCCCCCAACTCGCCACCCGCCCCCTTTGGATTCCAGAGTGGCGGAAAGAAACGCCCTTGTTGCCGCGTCTGGCGAATTCAGAGCGTTTGCACATCCAAGGCCTCCTGCGCACCGGGCGCGACCCCCGCTTTTTCGGGGCCACCCTGCATCAGATCAGTTGCGGCGCGGCGATGTTCGCCTGGCCGATCGGGGCGGTGAACGCCGGGGATCCTCGCGGGGCCTATGATGAGGCGGTGGCTTTCTTCGCGGCCCAAACCCACAGCTATGGGGTGGAACAGGCGGCGGTCATGGCGGCGGCAACCGCCGAGGCCCTGCGTCCCGGGGCCACCCCCCGTTCGGTGGTCGACGCCGCCCTCGCTCTCGCCAAAGACGGCACCCTCGGCATGATTCGGGCCGCGGTTGGGGCGCTGACCCCGGGGGAGGACCGGAACGCCGATCTGACCGCCGTGCACCGCGCCGTTCAGCCCTGGCATCACAAGGGTCATCATGTGGCCGATGACCAAGAGCACGCGGGGGAGCACGCGAGCGAGCCCTTGCGCTTCTCCAACATCGGAATGGAAAGCCGCCTGCACACCAGCGAGGAACTGCCGGTGGCCCTGGCCATGCTCCTGCGCGCGGAGGGAGATTTCCGGGAAACCGTTTGCGCGTCCGCCGAATATGGTGAGGACGCCGACTCCATTGCCGGCATGGCGGGCACCCTCGCCGGCGCCCTTGGCGGTCTCCAGTGCATCCCCGCGGACTGGGTGGAAACGGTTGCCCGGCAAAACCGGCGCGATCCCGGGAAAACCGCCCGCGAATTCACCTCCTGCATCCGGACCCTGTTCGAATTGGACGCACAACGGCAACGCTCCCGCCATTTCACGCTGGCGACTTGATCTTCGGTTTGCTACAAACCGCGCCCTTCTGTTCTAAACCCGGAGGATTGGAACAGAAGCAAGCAAAGGAAGCAAAGAAAAATCCCATAATCCCTTCGCTCCCTTCGCGCCCTTCTGTTCAAAACCCGGTGGATCGGAACAAAAGCAAGCAAAGGAAGCGAAGAGGCTTCTCATCACCCAATCCCCATTCCCAAGCAAAGAGCCAAGATCAGTGCGCATCAGTGTGATCAGTGGTTACATTTCCTTTCCCTTCTTTTGCCTCTGTTCAAACTCAATTCCGTCGTTCGGAAGCCGTTTTGAATTTCCTTCCGAGCTTCGGAAGTGTATTGTGCTTCCATGAAACCTTCTCCGCTCATCAACGAACCGGGCATGTCCGACCCCCACGCGCTGGTGGTGGGAGATGTCTGTTATCTTTTTACCGGACATGACGTCGGATTTGGGGTCCCCGACTGGGTGATGCCGGACTGGCGCATTTACCGTTCCGAGGATTTGCGGAACTGGCGTCATGTGGGCACGATCCGCCCGGAGGACTGCTTTCTTGGCGCCGGGAACACCTCCTGCTGGGCGGGCGACATCGTGGCACGGAACGGGGAATATTTCTGGTATTTTTCCCATCCCAAACTGGGAACCGGGGTCATGCGCGCCTCCCGTCCCGAAGGTCCCTATGTCGATGCCCTTGGCCATGCATTGGTGGAATCCTTCGATCCCACGATTTTTGTCGAGGACGATGGCACGCCTTATCTGATTTACGGACACGGGGACTACAAGATCGCCCGGCTGAAAGACTCCATGGTGGAACTGGACGAAACGCCCCGCGATCTGCCGCTGGACCGCAAAGGCATCTTCCCCGTGATGGACAAAAATTCTCTGCACAAACACAATGGCACCTATTATTTGAGTTGTTCTGGATACTATGCCACCTCGGATCAACTCTACGGTCCATATGTCTATCGGGGCCTGGTGGGGGAGGGGTGGGGACTGGACACGCCCTATGCTCACGGCGATTTTTTCCAGTGGAAAAACCAGTGGGTTCACGTCTGGTGCAAATACCGAAACCGCGAGGTCGACCGCATCCGCGACTGTTATCTCGCTCCCGTCGTGTATGGACCTGACGGAACCATGCGGGATGATTTGGCGTTTTAGGGCTGTTTAAACCGCGCACGGTAGCGCATCTGTGAGAGGCCTTGGCTGGCTTTGAAGAGACGGGAAAAGTGCGGGGTGTTGGCGAAGCCGCATTTCTCGGCGACCGCTTCGATGCTTAGAGAGGTGCCCACCAGCAATTCACGGGCGTGTTGTAGCCGACAGCGGCGGATCTCGTCTTCGATGCTGCGATTGAGGTAACGGCGAAATTTCATTTCCATGCTTCGCCGCGAACCGTCCTGGGGCCGGAGCAGTTCCGCGACCCGCACCCCTTCGCATGCGGAAGCACGGATACGGCGCAGCAGGGAGACTACGGCGGGATCGTCCACTGCGAACAGATCGCTGGATTGCCGCACGGAAATTTCGTTCAAATTCCGGTCACCCTGAAAAGGTGATTCACACCGGAGCCCCTCCTTTTTTCGTTTTCACGGGGAAGGGTGAGGCATCCTTTCAGGATGCACTGGAGTTTGGTTTTTTTTAAGCTAGGCAGTTGCTGCAAATAAAGAACTTGCGAG
>JAFIGC010000247.1 GCA_020831635.1 Verrucomicrobiota bacterium
GAAAAACCGACGGTGTCTGGCCGGTGTGGGCCTTGAACACCTTTGAAAAATAATCGGTGCTGCTGAACCCGCAGCGCTCCGCGATGTCATCCAGTGTCAGTTTGCTGTCGCGAAGCAGGGTGCGGGCCCGCTCCAATCGGGTTTGGCGGATGGACTGGTCGATGCTTTTGCCGACGAGGTCCGAGAACTTGCGCTCCAGGGACCTGCGTCCCACCCCGGCGTGGCGGGCCACGTCCTCCACCAGAATCTTCTCAAAGGCATGATCCCGAATAAAGCGCAGCGCCTTGGCCAGACCCTCGTCTTCGGTGGCCAGGGAATCCGTCGAGAGATCGGTCACCACCCCGCAAGGCGGAAACAGCTCCTTGTGGTCGGGGGCAATTATCCCCTCGAAAATGCCGTGCAAGACCTCCGCCGCCCGGCGGCCCATGTTTTCCGAGTCCACATCCACGCTGGAAAGCGGCACCGGACTGGACATCGAAACCAGCTCCTCGCGGTCCACCCCCAGAACCGCAATATCTTCGGGCACGGAAAACCCTTCGGCCACGGCAATCCTGCACACCCGCCGCGCAAACAGGTCGTTGGCCGCGAATACCGCCAGGGGACGCGGCAGTTTGCGTAGTTTCGAACCGATCCATGCGTCGGCATCCCTGCCATCCTTGTATTCGTCCACCACGCACACGTCCAACCCCGCCAAACGTTTGCGAAAGCCCGCCAGCCGTTCCCGGCTGTAGGAATGCGTATGGACCCCCACGAAAAGAAAGTTGCGGTGCAAACGGTCTAAGAAATATTCCGCCGCCATGCGGCCGATCGCTTCGTTGTCGGGCGCGACCGAGGCCACCCCAGGCCAGGGAAGATTGATGGAACTGAAATTCACGATGGGCGGACCCAACACCTCAAGCTTTCGCTTGCCTGCCTCTTGAAGCCCAAAGCTGAAGATACCGTCTTTTGTTTGCATGTCCTTGAGAAGGCTCTCCCCCATGCCGCTGCCCCAACGCACGGACCACACCGGGGTCTGTTCCTTGGCATACGCGAACACCCCCCGCAAAAACCGCCGTTCGTGCAGGGAGGTCATGTTGGCGTGGACAAAAACCTGTGTGGATCGGGTATTTTTCCGCATGTCGCGAATTTACGGTTTTTCTGCGGGATTGTACATACATTTTTTATCCTCCGCGTGGTAATATCCTATCATAAGTCCTGACCATAAGTCCGCAAAGACACAAATCCCCCATATAACGGCCACCATGCCACCCAACCGAGGAACAAACATGAAAAAATATATAGGATTATTATTCGTTGCCATCCTTCCCATGAGCCATGCCACGCTGATACAAATTAATTTTGTCGATGGTACGGGTGGCAGCGTTGGCACCACGTCTATCAATGGGAGTACATGGAACACAGTCGTCAGCAAAAGCACAACAAATCCTGATGTTGCCGATTTGCAAACTAGCACGGGACAAAATTCCGGAATTTCCATGACTTGGATCGATGGGTTTGGTTTTGCAAACAACTCCAGAGGAGAAGGAGGCACAGGTGCCAGTGGCACAAGCAATGACGGATTATCAACGTATGATGCTGATGGTGTGACATTAGTTGACGGGGGGAAATTCATCCCTTGGGCCGTAATGGGTTCCTATAATGCCAGCAACAGCGGACCCGCGGTGAACGCTTTCTCGTTTAAATCTTCGACCCAGTTTTTCTTTGATTTCCATGTAGCCGCTTCTCGAGAGGACACTTCCGGGATTACAGACACCCTCTACAATGTCGGGGGCGTGTACGATTCGAACACAAACACATTTGTTGGAGGGACGACACTGACACTGAATCCCTCCACCACCCAAGGCACGGACCTCGATTATGCCGTGGGTCGATTGACGGACGGTCCGTCAGGATTTTTGGCTGCTTGGAATGGGACGGAGTACGAACTCACCTTCCAAGTCGCAAAAGATGGTTCATTGGGCGGCTCCAATGCTCGCTACCTGAATGGATTGGTCATGGAGACCACGGTGATCCCAGAACCCGGCACCCTGGTGCTGTTGGGAATCGCGTTCGGCACTTTGATGGTCTTCCACCGTCGTCGGTAAATCACGCTCTGCGGGATTCACCCCTCCATCCCGTGTTTCCGAATCGGAAACGCGGGTGTTTTCGTTTCCGAGCTTCGGGTGTCGCTTGCGGAGGTTAAGCGCGGCGGAGCCGCTTTGGAGTGCGTGTAGCGAGCTCTGCGAAGCTACCGCTTTCGAGTGCGGAGTGGCGAGTGAGGAATGCGGAGTAAAGACGTCCCATGACATCTTATCCATGGCCACTTTTCACTTCAGACCTCCTGGCCCAGACAGATTTTTTTTATGGTGAAACCGGAATATCATTAGTCACTTTCGCGAGCGGCGGCTTTAGCCGCTGGTCGAAATCATCTTGAAAACGGAACTGCGAGGCAAGAATGGACCCGAACGGGGGCTTCAGCCCCTGTTCGAAACCTTCCTGCCTCAGAAAGGACGCTTGCGAGCAGCGGCTAAAGCCACCGCTCGCTGTGGCGACGGGGCGGTCAAGATCCATAATAAGAATATTGCGGGAAGCGGCTAAAGCCACCGCCCGCTTTTCAACGCAATATAGCAAAACGCAATATAGCAAACGCAATATAGCAACAGGTATTTTAAGTGCGAAGTGCGGAGGTTTAGCACGGCGAAGCCGCTTTGGAGTGCGTGTAGCGAGCACCGCGAAGCTACCGCTTTACTCCGCATTCCGCACTCTTCACTCCGCATTCGAAAGCGGTAGCTTCGTTGCACTCGCTACCGCACTCCAAAGACGCTTCGCGTCGCAAATCCACAGGGCCTACACCCTTTTCACTTGTGTTCCCTCAATACGAACGACATAGACCCCTTCATTTTCTCTAACCCATGCCCGCATCCATCCCCTTCTCCACCGTCCGCTTCACGGCGATCTCTTCCCGCCTGATCCGCATCGAATTCGCTGCGGACGGACAGTTCGAGGATCGTCCCACCCTCACGGTGCTGAACCGCCCGAATCCACAAGGCGATTTCCAGGTCACCCGCGACGGCGGAACCGTGGTGCTGGACACCGGGGAGGTGCTACTGCGCCTCGTGGAGGACGGTCTCGCGCCCCACGCGGGCAACCTTTCCGTTCATTTCGATCTCAACGGTCAGCCCGCCCACTGGCATCCGGGCATGAAGGACACCGGCAACCTGCACGGGGCCAAACGCACCGTGGATTCCCATCACGGCAACATGCTCTGGAACAGCAAACGCATGGTCTCCGCCGGCAATGAACCAGGCTTCTGCTCGCGCGACGGGTGGGTCGTGGTGGACGATTCCAACACCCCGGTGCTCGCCGCCCGTCCCGACGCGCCCGGGGGACGCTGGCCGGAGGCCCGTCGCCCGGAGAATTACGACGTCTATCTTTTTTGCCATGGCACCGACTACCTGGACGCCCTGCGCGACGCCGCCCGTCTCTTCGGTTCCCAGCCTTTGGTGCCCCGCTGGGCACTGGGCTACTGGTGGAGCCGCTGGTGGGCCTACACCGCCCCGGAATTGGAGGAGCTGGTGGCGGAATTCGAACATCAGGACCTGCCCATCGATGTGCTGGTGCTGGACATGGAATGGCACACCCAAGGCTGGGGAGGCTACGACTGGGAACGGGATCTGTTTCCGGATCCCGCCGACTTCCTGCGCGGCATTCGCGCCAAGGGCTTGAAAATCGCCTGCAACCTGCATCCCCACGAGGGCGTGGCCAAGGGACAGTCCCAGTTCCCCCCCATGGCCAAGGCACTGAAACTGCCCGCAGACGCGGAGAAGGTTCCCTTCGACTGCACCAATCCCGAGTATATGAGTTCCCTGTTCCGCGAATGCCTGCATCCCCATGAGGACATCGGCGTGGATGTGTGGTGGCTGGACTGGCAACAGGGCAAGGAAAGCGCCATTGCCGGACTCGATCCGCTCCCTTGGCTCAATCACCTGCATTGGCGGGATCAACAACAGAGCAACCCCGAAATGCGTCCCCTGAATTTCTCCCGCTATGGCGGACCCGGCGCGGGGCGCACCCCCATCGGGTTCTCCGGCGACATCGAAAGCTCCTGGCGCAGCCTGCAATATCTGCTCCGCCTCACCGCCGAAAGCGCCAACAGCCTTTTCGGCTACTGGAGTCACGACACCGGCGGCTTTTTCTGCAGTCCCTGGGAGGGACAAACCAGTGGCGAACTCTATCTGCGCTGGGTGCAGGCCACCGTTTTTCAACCCATCTTCCGGACCCATTGCGCCCGCGATCCCAAGGGAGACCGCCGCTTTCGACTCTGGGGCGAACCCTACGGCTCCCTCATGTCCGAGGCCCTGCGAAAACGCTATCGCCTCATCCCCTACCTCTACACCGAATGCCGCCGCATGGCCGACGAACCGGAGTCCCTTTGTCATCCCCTCTACCACCGCGAACCCTCCGAGCCGGACGCCTACAAATTCCCGCAGCAATACGGCTTCGGCTCCCGCATGCTGGTGGCACCGATCACCTGCCCGACGGGCAAAGACGGGCTGGCCCCGGTTTCTTTCTGGTTGCCGGAAGGAACATGGATCGACGCCGAAACCGGGGAACGGTTGTGCGGCGGATGCCACAAACGCCGATACACCTTGGAGGAAACCCCTGTCTTCGTGCGACCCGGCTGCATCGTCCCCGGACAGAGCCCGGTAAAACGCCTCGCTGCCGGCGGATATCCCGAACTGGACATCACCGTGTACCCCGGCGGGGACGACACCTATCGCATCTATGAGGACGACGGGGTCAGCACCGCCTACGTAAAAGCCGCCTTCTCGGAATTGACCCTGCACAGCCACGCCACCCCGACCACGCTTTCCGTGACCCTCGACCCCATGACCGGAGATTTCGAGGGCATTCGGAAGCGTCGTCCGGTCTCCCTGCGTTTTCCCCACACCCTGCCGCCCGCCGAGGTCACCCGGGACGGGCATCCCCTACCCCGGGACCAGTGGCGCTGGTGCGGCGAAAGTCTGGCCACGGTGATTGAGCTTGCCGAGGTCGATCACGATCAGCCCCTGTCCCTGCACATCCGCTGGGAACCACAACACGCCCCCGAAGTCGCCGCCGGACTCACCGGCACCCTGCGACGCTGCAATCTCGCTTTCGATGGCTTGCGCGCCTGTTGCCACGATTTGCTTCGCCCCGCAGGACGCCTCGCCCTCACCGCCCACCGCATCGCCGCCGCGCCCGACACCGCCGGGGAGGAACTGCGGCAGTTACAG
>JAFIGC010000248.1 GCA_020831635.1 Verrucomicrobiota bacterium
TTTGCATACGAAATTACCCCCAAGCTGCTTTTGTCTTTGAAAAAATCAGCCGTAGATATTTTTCCAATCCCCGAAATTCCGGTTGACATTAAAGTGGGATGTGATTCCGTGAAACTAAATCAGAAGTTGCAATCGATACCGATTGATCACCGGGATTGATGCGGCATCCTTCCAATCAAAATCCATGAAAAAGGCGGGCCGGAACGCGGCCCTAGACGGGAAATCTCGGTCCGCTGATCCTTATATTCAGGGCACCCCGGCGGACTCGACGCCTGATCGCATTATGAATCTGTCCATTCTTTGGCATGAGGGATATCAGGAGGGGATTGAGTCTTTGAACGGGCGGCGTTCCGCACCGGAACAATTCAATCCAGAATTTCAAACACCAGGGTGACATTGTCTTCCGCGCTCACATCCCTGGGTTCGATGTCCGGGTCGTAATCGGCTGGAAACTGTGCCTCGCAAAGCATGGTCGCGTTTCTGTCATACACATGAATTTCGGACCAACCGTACTCCATTTGAACCAGCGAGCCGAGTTTGACGTTCGCGGCGGAAGCCAGAACCTCCGCATTTTCCCTGGCCAGTTCCACCGCGCGCGCCATGGCTTTTTTCCGCAACGCCTCCTTGTCGCGGACGGTGAAGCTCATTCCAATTTCCGCTCCGATCTTTTCAACCGCCAAGTGGCGCAGCACCTCTTGGAGTTTTTGTTTTGAAAAGGGAAGCTCGATGATGAACTCGTGCTCAGCCTTGAAGCCGGTAAAATGACTTTTCCCATCGTGGTATTTTGATGTGGTTCGCACGACAAAATCCGACGTTTTCAACTGTTCTCTTTGCAAACCCGCGCTTTTCAGACCCAACAAGAGTCCGTCTGTTTTCGCTGAAAGAGATCTGAGCGCTTCTTCATAGCGATTGGATTTCGCCGCAAGATCGAATTTCAAGATCACGATTTCAGGTTCAGCCGTAACACGGCCCTTGCCTTGCACTTTCAGGGTTCTCATGGATTTCCTTTGGTTTTATGCTTTATGGGTTTGAGACAAATCAATTTGTCTCGATTCACCGTGGCATTTTTTGTGACAATGCCAAGGATCAATTCAATGCGCTGGGGTGATTTGCGCGGACCGTTGGCCCGCGTTGGTTGGGGGGCATGTTGACCCAGCCCGGATGCGGACCGTTGGCCCGCACCCGGACTGGGCTGGTATTTGTCCGGGCCTTCAGCCCGCATGGCGTGCGGGTGATTTGCACGGAACCCGCGACTGCGGGACCCGTGTGACCGTGCTGGTTGAGTCGCGGTGCGTGCGGGCTGAAGGCCCGCGCCGATACCAGCCCAGTCCGCCATCGGGCTGAAGGCCCGTTGGCGGGCTGGGATATTCGAATCAAAACCAGACGCGGGCTGAAGGTCCGCGCAAATCACCGGGTCAAAGGGAGCAAGCATCCACCCCATACAATCCCGCCACGATCTCATTCATCTCCCGCTCTTTCGCTTCAATCACCTGATCCAGTTCGGTGATTTGCTGGTCGAGGTGGAGGATTTTGGATTTTAGGCCGGGGTCTTGGGTTTGTTTAAGGTTTAACAAATCGTTGAGGAGTTTTTTGCCGTTGTAGGCTTGGGTGACGTTGCGGTTGCGGAGAGTGTGGCGCCATTGGGCGGCGAGGAAGGGGGTGTCGGGTTTGTCGAAGAGGGTGAGGGCGGGGCGGTCGTTGATGTGGAGGGTGATTTGGTCTCCGGTGTTTTCTACGCGGAGGGTGGCGCCTGGTTGCAGGAGCACGTCGAGGGTGTCGAGTTGTTCGGCGAGGACGTCTTCGTGGCGGGCCTTGGACCAGGCTTTGATTTGGGTTTTGTTGAGTCCCTTGGGGAGTTCAGGATGATCGAGGAAGATGGTTTTGGTGCCGACCTGGGCCCAGATCCAGTTTGCGGCCGGTTTCGGGCTTTGCCCTGGAGGCGGGAATAGAGGCGGAATTCGCGCATGTCGGTCACCAGCGCCCAAGAGGGGGTGACGAGGGCGTCGCGGTCGCGGGAGGCGTGGGCTTCCTGGAGGTAATCGAAGGCCTGGTCCACGGGAGAGCGGGCATTGCCCTTGCGGTTTTGTCGGGCTTCGAGTCCAGAGCGGATGTCCTTGAATTCGCAGAGCACCTGCGGCACGCCGTCGGCTTCGGTGCCGAAATGCCCCAGGGCAAGGTCGGCGCGGCCCTGTCCTCCGCTTTGTCCGGCGCGTTCGACCTCGAACTGCGGGCGGCAGGTGTATTGTCCGCCGGCATCCTTGCCTTGCAGGCTGTAGCCCCAGGTTTCGACAAAAAAGCGCTGAATGAAAGCGGTTTCGGAGGCGGTTTCCTTGAGGACTTCGCGGGCGGCCCAGGATTTCAGGTGCTCATGCAGGGCTTTCGCTTCCGTGGAGGCGGTGAAGGCCTCGTATTCCGCATGCCAGTGGGAAGCGAGGAAAGCGTCGTCAAGGAGAGGAAGGAAGGTCATGGGGATTCGGATCGGGCGATTGGATTCAGGCCGGTGGATGATGATTTTAGTAATCATGGGAGGGTGAATGTCAATATGTATGTCCATGGGGGGCCGTCGGACCTTGGGAACTGCGGCTGCAAATCCGCCCTGACACCTTCCATGTCTTAACCTTTGTCCCAAGCTTTGTCTGAAACTTTGTCCAAAAGACCCTTCATGGCAACCATCAACCCGCAACTGGCAACAATGGCATTTATTTATGTCAATCCCTTCCGATTCAGATTGACTTCTCGGGAATAAAGATTAACATTTAATACATAGTGCGTATATTGGTAATATTACATCTTGCCCGTATTCCACGCCACTCTGTCCCTACGATACAGAATGCAGACCGAATCGTAGGGTTCGGAAATTCACCCACAACCGAATACAGTAGACCCAAAACCTGATATCTCCTCACATTCCCGCATCACAACCGGTGATTTTGAGTGCCAGATCGTGCAAACTCGAAAACACATTATGAAATCAAAAACAAAAACACTTGCCTTTGCCGTTATGCTCTTCACGTCGCTTGTCCCGAGCGCGAATGCCGACATTCAATATTTTGAAGCCATTTGGTCGGGAGTGCCGCATGGCAATTCCGCAACGGCAATCGCGCTGGTGGGCATTGACACCGCCCTCATTCCGAATCCCGACGATTATTTTGAGTTCTCTGCGCTGCCTGCCTGGTTTGACAGCATTACCTTGACGGTATCCGGCGCCACATCAGGCAATGGCACCTTCACGATCAGCGACTTTGGTGGCGTGGCCTGGGGTACGAATGGAGGGACCTTGGATTTTGGCAGTGAACTCGTCGGGCAGAGCACAAACGGCGATCCGTGGGGAACAATCGAATCGTTTGAAGCCGGCGACTTCAATCTGTTTGCGGCAGCCGAAAGCCCCTCAGCCCCGTCAGGCACTTCATACTTCCAACTTTCGACAGCGGAATCTTCAGAGGCAATGAGTTTAACGTCGTTTTCTCCGGTTGCGATTCCCGAACTGGCGACGTCCACGCTTCTCATCCTTTGTGCGGCGGCCATGTTGATTTTCTTTCGGAAAAAGAAACAATAAGATGAACATGGGGACGCGCCGGAGGGGCGAAAGCGCGGGCCAAAGCTCCGTATCGCTTGCACCCCTTCGGGGCGCCCCAAAATTTACGCACGGGACCCGGGGCTGCGGAGCGCGTGCGCGCTCCTGACCCCGGGCTAACCGCTTTCGCCCCTTCGGGGCGGCCTGTGGGACGGAACAGCCATAATGATCCGGGACACAAAGGAAGGGACCTTGGATTCTGACAGCGAGCTTGACGGACAGAGTACGGATGGAGATCCGTGGGGAACACACTATGATTCAGGAATTCACCGTCTCCACGTCTCCTCTCTGTGTACTCATTGAAAGTCTTGCTTGCAATGGCGGGGCGTTTTGTTGTATTGGATTTGGGTATGATCTATATAATGAAATCGAATTCATCTGCTGAAGCCTTTACGCTGAAGGTCATTGGCCTTTTCGCGTTGTTGGGTGGCGGCGCCTTTGCGCTGCATGCTTTGGGAACGTTGCTGTTTTTTCAGGAAACGTCCGGACACAATTTGGTCCGAAATCAGTTGTGGGGTGTGGGGGAGACGCTGAGCTTGTATTTCGTGCTGCTGCCCCTGATCGCGGTGGCGGGCGGGAGTCTCCGCGCCTCCACCCCCGGCTGGATCCCGGCGAATGCGGGGTGGATTTTTCTGGGGCTGGGGGGCGTTTTTCTGGTGCCCGCGGTTTTATTCGGTCGAATGGAACACGGCTGGATGTTCGCCATGGCGTATCCGGGTGAGGCGGGACGGATTTCACCGTGGCAATTGACGGGCATCCTGTTGGCGGGCTTGGGGGTGATGTGCATGATGTTGCGGCAAATCCAAGTGTCTTGGACCCTGTGGCGGGCGAATGGATTTCTGGTGGATTTTTTGTTTGGGTCCGCGGCCGTATTGGTCGCGATCGGGATGCCGTTGGTGGCATCGGTCGCCTTTTATGCGTTGATGTTTCATCTGCTGGATTTTGCGGTGGTGGATGTCGAGGCAGGCATCACCTTGTGGATGGGCGGCATTCCATATGCCGCCGCTTTGGGGATGTTTCATGTTGCCGCGCTTTTGACCCTTTTCGGGATGCTCGTACATCAAGCGGCGCCGACGTATCGACCCGGGACGGCCACAAAAATTTTGCTGGGGGCGATTCCGGTTTTGGGGTTGCTCGCTCCGGAACTTCGGGTGGTCCCGCTGCATCTCCCCCACATGCCGGTGCTGTCGGCCATGTTCGCGCATTGCTTGTTGACGGCGGTCTGGTGGGCGGGCATCTGGCGGGTACTGATCGAGATTCAAGCGGAGAAAACGGATCGGATTCCCATGTATTGCGGTGCGATCGGCGGGATGCTGTGTCTGGGAATCGCACTGGGGTTGGTTTTGAATTTGCTGGCCTTTTCGGGTTTGCATTTTTTCGGGGGATGGATCTTCCTACAGCGCCTGGTGTTGGGGGGAGGGGTGCTGTTGGCTTGTTGGATGAGCCTGTTGCCTTTGCGGGATCGCGTGAAGGACCTGTCGAATTCTTGACACGAAATGCCCCGGAGGGGCGAAAGCGGTTAGCCCGGGGTCAGGGAGGAACGACCGCAGCC
>JAFIGC010000249.1 GCA_020831635.1 Verrucomicrobiota bacterium
TGCACTGGCTGCAGGAACCCGTCGAATTCCCCCCAAAACTGGAACGCATGCGGGACCAATGGAGGGCGCAAAGCCAAGGTTTGGTGGAAAACGGACTTTTGGCGGAGGAGCGGCGACTGAAGTCGGCCCGGGAAAATTTGGATGCCCATGTCCGCACCCTCACTCGCGGAGGGGAGATTGACGAGGCGGTGCGGGCCCGAGACCTGTTTCAAAACCACGAAAGGCACAAAGCGTTCAAAGACCTTCAACGGGCCTTGGATCGGATTCAGGAAAGCACCCGCCCGGTGGCCAGAATGCCAAACCGTCCCGAATCCGTCCGCGACCTGCCGCCGGACGCGCGCGTATATTTCAATGCCGATCACCCCACCTTCCAAATTTTCCTCAAACGGGTCACCGCCGTGTCCTCGGGACATCTCGGTGTCAAAGCCACGGGGATCCGCGTGCGGGGTCACCCGGACCTCACCGGACGACGGGGCCTGAACGTCATGGCCGTTTATGGATCGGAGCTGCTTTTGCGCGAAAATTTCGACACCTATCGTTCCGAAGACGAAAGCGAACGATTTTCAAACGAGATCGCAGCCTTGCCCCTCGGAAGCCTGGTCGTGGTCGCGGCCCACGACGACGCCAGCCGAAGTCTGACCCAAGAAGCCCGGGCCGCGCTATACCACCTGGGCGCGGGCAACGACCTTCGCCGCTTGAGGTACCGCGACGCATACCTCCTGATCGGCATCAAAGGCATGGCCCAAGGCCAGGCCATGGAGCAGGCAGGCAGCGGCGAACGGGTTTTCGATGGCAACAAGCTCTCTGATTGAGCGATGTGGAGTGAATGAGGAGTGAATGAGGAGTGACGAATTTCGAGTGACGAGTGACGAATGGGGAGTGAATGAGGAGTGACGAGTGACGAATGCGGAGTGTGGAGTGCAGAGTGTCAGGTGACCAATGCGGAGCCAAAAAGCCATGGGGGCGGCGCATCTTGCGCCGGAGTCTTCAGAACAAATAAAGCTTAACCATCCAATCTGGCTCCAACACGGAAGACGCGCACGCTTTTATCGAATTTGAGCCTTGTCGAGCCTTGGGAAAATGGTGAGAAAGATCACCTTGGAGAGCACCCGGCGCAAGATGCGCCGCCCCCATATGCCTCCTGTGAGAACGTATCTCCTCCTCTCATAATTCTGTCCTTGCTCCCTATCCACCATCTTTTGTGCCTCCCATCATCCCAAACCATCATCATTCATCACTCGTCATTCCCTTGATCATTCTGTCCCATCGCCCCATCATTCTGCCTTCTCTCCCTCTCTACTTCTCTCCTTCTCCCTGACCCCTGCTCCCCCCATCATCCTGTCATCTCATCATTCTGTCCTTCTCCCTGCCCCCTGCTCCCCGCTCCCCGCTCCCCGCATCATTCTGCTCCATTATCATGTTTGTTTCCGCAAAATATGCAACGTGATCTCGGAGCGGCAATTGAGGCGACAATCCAGCGTGGAGGTCCCCACGCCGGTGGAGGTGTACCCTTGCATCCGTTGGTAACTCCATGGCCCCTTGACCATTTCCCTTGGCGTGTCTTTCACATGCGCAATCACGGGCCGTCCCCCGGGCAGGCAGATTTGCCCGCCATGGGTATGACCTGACAGCATGAAATCAAATCCCTCCCCGGCGGCCTGACGATAAACCTCGGGACTGTGGGCCAACAAAATGGCCACATCCGCCGCGTTTACATCCGCCCGCATGGACGAAAAATCATGGGTTTTGTAATAATGGGGATCGTCCACCCCCGCCAAAAGAATGCGGGCCCCGTCCTTTTCCAGCCAAACGGACTCGTTGAGCAGTCCGTGAATCCCCATGTCCGGAAACCGCAGCATGATTTCGAGGTTGTCGTGATTGCCCAGTACCGCATACACCTCCGGACCCAGCGCTTCCCGGGTTCGCTCCAGGGAACGCAGGGACTCCTCGTAAGGACCATAAGTTTCCCCGCGAAAATCTCCGGTAAGCACACAAACGTCAAAATCCAAATGCCGGATGGCCTCGGCCACGATCTCCGGCAATTCTTCGGTGTAATCAAAATGAAAATCGGACAGATGCAAAATTCGATAGCCATCGAAGGCCTCCGGCAGGCGTTCAAAATACACCTCCCTTTGCACGACCAGCGGATCCCGGGCCATCCGCCGGGCGCGTCCAAGCTGACCGCTGCAATACAAGGAGGTGAGAATCCCCTTGCGGAACACGGGGCGCACCCAGCGTTTGACCCCGTGCCGGGACCGGGCGGCCACCTTGTCATACACATCCATCTGCAACGCCAGGCGTTCGGCCACCAGCGCGAACCCAAAACGTTGGGCGAGCTGATCATAGTCCACTTCCCGATAGTGGGAATGTTTGCGCACTCGTTCGAGCAATTCTTCCGGTAAATCGTGCATGTTAGTCGTTGGGGAGCTTTTCACCGCATTGCAGGGGATGTCCGTTGAGAAAATCCCGTCCGGACATCACGGATTTGCCCGGCGGCTGCACCTGCGTCAGCCGCAGTGCCCCATCGCCACAGGCAATCAGGGGACCGTCGGTGCCGACGTCGAGCACCTCCCCGGGCGCGCCCCCGCCCTCTTCCAGCCGGGCGGCATGAATCTTCACCCGACTGCCATCCGGCAAGGGAAACGACACCCCCGGCCAGGGCTGATAGGCTCGAATCCGGTTTCCCCAAGTTTGGGCCGGAAGCGTCCAGTCCATCCACCCGTCCTCCTTGCTCAGCTTGCCACATTCAACCACCCGGTCTTCGTCTTGGGGCACCCACACCGCGTTTCCATCTCGAATCGCAAGCAGAGCCTCGACAATCAGCTCCGCCGACATCGCCGCAAATCGCTCGCTCATGCTTTGGGCCGTGTCCATCGGACCGATCTCCACCCGCCGCTGCAAGAGAATGTCCCCCGCATCCATTCGCTCAGTCACCCGAATCACCGAAAGCCCGCTCTCGGACTCCCCTGCGGCAATGGCGCTTTGGATGGGACTCGCCCCCCGGTATTTGGGCAACAACGAGGGATGCAGATTGATGGTTCCCAGCGGCGGAAACGCAAACACCCGCCGGGGAATATATTGTCCATAGGCAAACACCACCATGATGGACGGGTTCCACGCCTCCAATTGGTCCTGCGCCTCCCCGATTTTTTCGGGCGTGGCCACGGGAACCGACAACTCCCGGGCCCGGGATTTCGCCGGCGAGGCCGTGAGCCGCCGATGGCGACCGCTGGGACGGTCCGGCTGTGAAAACACCCCTTTCAAATCAAAATCGGGGTGCCCGGCAATGGCTTCCATGGCGGGCACCGCAATTTCGGCGGTGCCCAGATAAACGACTGGCAAAGGATGGGGCAAAGGGTTCATGTGATGTCTTTCGGATAACGCACCCGCCACAAAAACAATCCGTGGGCGGGCGCCGTGGGCGTGTCGCCCGTGCGTATCGGATGCGATAACAGATCCTCGATGCGGGACAAGGACAATTCGCCCCGACCCACCCGAAGCAAGGCGCCCGTGATTTGCCGAACCATTTTGTAAAGGAACCCCGGAGCCACCGCCCGGATCATCAGCGTATCCTCCGGGAGGGTTTCCAGTTCCAAAGTCGTCAAGGTACGAACCGGATCCGTGGAACTCCCGTCCCCGCGCTCGGCGGAAAACGCAGTGAAATCATGGGTGCCAACCAACAGATCACAGGCCTCCCGCATCCGTGCCAAGTCGAGCGGACGCGATTCCAGCACCCGCACGTGACGCAATTCGGGCAGCATGATGCGATGGGTGCGCAGAAAATAGCGGTACTCCTTGGCGCACACGTCAAAGCGGGCGTGAAAGTCGTCGGCCACCCCGCGCGCGTCCAAAATCCGCACGTCGAACGGCAAATTGCCATTCAAGGCCCGCATCCAGGTTTCGGGGGTGAAATCGGGACGGGGCGCATCAAAATGAAAACACTGACCCCGCGCATGCACCCCGGAATCCGTCCGACCGCTGCCATGGATGCGCACCAACTCGCCCCCGCAGATTTTCGACAGCGCCGACTCGATCTCCGACTGTACGGTTCGGGCATTGGCCTGGATTTGCCAGCCCTGGAACGCCGTACCGTCATAGGCAACCGTCATCAAAACCCGGGGCATGAGGTCTTCCTGCTGAAAATGATGGCTGTTTGAAAATGAAACATACCCCTCATTCGCAAACCCAGCCGCAGGGTCAAGCCCGCAGACCAATAACGCCGCCGTATTTTCCGGGGTATGAATTTCCGTCAGCAGAAGGTTTGGAGAGCTGCTCCACGACATCGCACATTTCTTCGCCCGCTTTGAGTTTTTCCAAAATCGGAAGTGACCTGAAAGCCCGGAACTGCTCCCGTTCGTTGCCTTCCCAGGTCCAACGGGTTTCCGGTGCGTCCGTATTTTCAGATGTTGGTTTAGGAATCACGTCCATAGTTTGTAAGATATTCCAGGTCAATCAAGTCTTTTTTCCGTCCCGCGATTTGTATTTTCGATGATCCGTATGTTTGGGGCAACATACGGACTATCGCGTGCGGTGGATATGCGACGCGAAGCGTCTTTGGAGTGCGGTAGCGAGTGCAACGAAGCTACCGCTTTGCAAAGCCTCAGCCGTCTGCCTTGCCCATTTCTTTTCACCGTGGTAAATCATGTTGTTTCATGCTGGAATCGCATTGGAGCCTTGGGAAATTGGTGAGACAGATCAGATTGAAGAGCGCCCGGCGCAAGATGCGCCGTCCCCATAAACCAACGCGATCTCACCCCCTCAAGTGCCATGGACCACACCCTCCAGCCCTTCGCACCTTTTGCGGGGCTCCTACAGGGGGGCGTAGGGAGCGAGTTCGCGGGGCTGGCGCGACACCTGCTCGGCGCTCGGGGCCGGAATGGGAGTGATCCCGCGAAGCGGGAGAACACCGCCAGGGGTTGGGACCGCCGGGAAGGCTCGGGGGTTCAGGGGGCGAGTCTTGCGGGCGGGCCGGGGTTCTTGGGGAGGGTTCAATGGGATTCAATCGCCTCAAAACGCTACAAAACGCTACAAAGTACGGCCTGACCCCACCTCCCTATGCCGTGGAGCGGCACGTGCGCGGTAAGGCGCCCGCCTTGCGGGCCGCGGCG
>JAFIGC010000250.1 GCA_020831635.1 Verrucomicrobiota bacterium
CTCCCCTTCTCCCCCCCCATCATTCTGCTTCGACAAAAGCGGCGCCATTGTGTAAGGGAAATCCATGGAATTTGAAGTTGTCTCCTCCCCGCGCGACGGGCTCTCCAATCGTTTTTCAACCGAAAAGCTCGCTTGGGGACTGCTGATCGCAGTCTCGCTGGTAATGCGTCTGGCCGGATTGGGCACCCGGGCCCTGAGCCACGACGAAAGCCTGCACGCCTTGTATTCCTGGTATCTGTCCGAGTTTTTCTCCTACGAACACGATCCGATGATGCATGGTCCCCTCCTTTTTCACCTGAATGCGGGGATTTATCGTGTTTTGGGCATTTCGGATTTTACAGCCCGCCTCTTGCCCGCCTTTGCGGGCACCGGCTGCGTGGCCATGCTCTGGCTGTACCGACGCTGGCTGGGCAGGCGGGGCGCATTCGCCGCCGCCGTCCTCGTGTCCCTCAACCCCGGACTTCTGGCCTACAGCCGCTACCTGCGCAACGACATCTACATCTGCCTCTTCACCTTGATCATGGTTTGGGCGATCTTGCGCTATGTGACCGAACGAAATCCCGCGTACCTTTTTTGGCTGTCCGTGGGTCTGGCTCTTTGCTTTGCATGCAAGGAGGTCAGCTTCATTCACGGCACCGTCCTCGGCGTCATCTGCGTGGGATTTACCGCAGTCGCCTGCCACCAAAACCGATGGAAAATCACCTATCCGTCATTGACCGCCATTCCCTGGGGCGACTGTGCCGTGGTGTTGCTGACCCTGGCCCTCCCCTTTGCCGCCGGCCTCGTTCACCAACTGTTTGGCTGGGATCCGCTCGATACCCGCAGCGCATTGGGACAGGCCCGCACCGCCCGCATCGCCCTTTCCCTGGGCGCACTCTCCACCCTCATCGCCTTGGTCTGGTTCGGATTCACCACCCGATTGCGGACTTGGATCATCTGTTTCGCCGCATTCTGGAGCCTGCAGGCCCTCCTCTACAGCACCTTGTTTTCCAATTGGGGACAGGGCATGTCCAGTAGCGTCGCCGGCAGTCTGGGGTACTGGCTGGCCCAACACGAGGTGCAACGCGGCAGTGACGACCCCTTGTTCTATTTGAGTCTGCACCTGATTTACGAACCGCTGTTGATCGTGGCCGCCTGCATGGGCCTGAAACGAATCCCAAACCCCGCCCGCGCCGTGTTCGGCTTTTGGCTTTTGGGTAATTTCGCCATCTATTCCTGGGCGGGCGAGCGCATGCCTTGGCTCATGATCCATATCAGCCTCCCACTCTGCCTGCTGGCGGGGCCGACCCTGGCGGACTACGTCCAACACCTACGGCGCGCACGACAACAAGCCGTGACCGCCTTGCTCGCCCTGCTTTGCCTGCACTACACCGTCAACAGTATTCGCGCCAACGGACCCAACGCCGCCTCCCAAGCGGAACCCCTCTATTTTGCCCACGGCGGCGAACACCTCAAAACCGCCATCGGCATTGTCGAACGTCAATTGCAAAAGCACCCAGACAAACACGTGCTGATCCACCCGGATTTCTCCTGGCCCCTGGCTTGGTATTTCCGCGAAAAAAACGCCAGTTATGCGGACACCATCGACCCCCTCCCCGACTACGCCGTAGTCGCATTGGTCCCCCTGCACATGCGCAAAGCCTACGTCGGCACCGAATGGACCCCGCGCGGCACCTTCGTGATGATCCACTGGCCCCGCCAGGACTGGCACGCCTTCACCGAGGAAAACTTCAAGAACCTCCTTCAAGAACCGGAGGCGCGCCGGAGACTTTTTCGCTATTATCTCTTTCGGGACATACCCGATCCCGGCCCCGGCGAATTCCCCCAGCCGAACTCCTTCCTGCTCCTCTCCCGGAACCCCGCGCCATAAAGTTCATCCGATTGAGGGAAGGAGCGACTGCTGATTTTTTGAGATTTCGCCGCCACCGTGCTTGTCACGGTGGGGCGACGACTCTGCGCCCGAATCATTCCCAACGGCAAGATATTTCATTTGAGGACTGCTCTTGTGTAACCTTTCGTGGTTCATTTTTCAACCACGAAAAGCACGAAATTTCACGAAAGAAATAAATCTCCCTCATCTTGAGAACCTTTTTCGTGCCCTTTCGTGCCTTTCGTGGTTCTTCCATCATTTGAGGCTCGGCGGTTGGTCGAAGAGGCAGCAGAGGGGAATGGCGGTGGAATTGCCTTCGCTTCCTTTGCTTACTCCTGTTTCAACCCCATTTTGATTATTGAATTTTGAGCCTTGGGAAATGGTAAGAAAGATCAGGCTGAAGAGAACCCGGCGCAAGATGCGCCGCCCCATATCAGCGGGGACCATGGCTTGTCCGCCGAAGCACGCGAAGCGCGCAGGCGGAGACCGCCCGGGCAAGCTCGTGGGCTTCAGGAGGCGAGCCTTGCGGGCGGGTCGGGGTTTAGAGGGGGGATTCAATGATATTCAAGGGCCTCAAAATGCTACAAAGCACGACCCCACCATCCACAGAGTATACGGAGAGATATTCGGGCTTTGGGAGTCGAGGTTCCCTCGCCCCTCTGTGAACCTACCAGAGGTTCGCTTCATGCTTGACTCGCAGTTCCGCATAGGGGCTGTCCATTGTCCCCTCCAAAACCCCCATAAACAAGCGCCATTCTGGACTCAATTCTCCTTGCTCTTTGACCAACCCTTAACTACACCCTCCACTACACTTGAATCAAACCAATTGGACTCAGATAGCTCTATTAGCGGTAGTGAATAAATGAATTCAACAATATTTGAACTTGGTGCGCCTCCACAACAAATTGTGTACCAAATCAAGTAAGTTTTCCCAGGCTCAAGAACGTAAAATTTTGTTAAATCCACTTCATCAAAAATCTCATCGAAATTCCCATAGGTCAACTTAGAAAGTGATTTCTCAATGGATTGGCTAAAGGATAGACCCGTACCTTTATATCTCGCCATACGTTTTTCGTCTTTATCATAAACTGCGAATAGAGGACGATGCCATAGATTACGTTCGTTTATTGCATCAAAATTTCTTATTTCAAGAGATAGCTCCTGAGATTTTAAACTTGGAGACACAAAAACCCCTCCTCCTTCAAAGACAACCTGCCTGATAGATAAATGAATAAACTCATCAACATCCGGTCTACTCATGTAACTATTAGAATTAATAGTTGTGCACCCGACAATGACAAATAAAAAAATTGGAGATATTAATCTAAATGAGTTCATAAGCATGTAGGGGTTTCTTGGTTAGATCCTTGATAATTATTACGAAAGCAGGGTCAGTCAGTATTTTGTAGCATATATAAGACCAAAACGCTACAAAATAAGCACCCTCCTTTTATACCCCCTTTTTCAAGGCTCTGCAAAGCGGTAGCTTCGCTGCACTCGCTACGCGCACTCCAAAGCGGCGCCGCCGCGCTTATTACTCCGGGGACCATACAAACGGACATTAACCGGAGCCAAGTGTCAGCCCCTCAGGAAGGTATTCGCCAAACAAACTCACGCGGTCCGCTTCTTCCGGCGGGACCCACTCCCGCAGGGGACGCAGGGCTTCCGGGAAGGAACCTGATTTTTCGAAAACGTCAAATTGGGTGTCGCGTACGGTAGAGTGGCGACGGCAACAGCTATGGGGGCGGCGCATCTTGCGCCGGAACCTTCAGCACAAAGAAAGCTCATCCACCCAATCTGAGTCCAACACGGAAGACGACCTAAAATTCTCGCATTTGAGCCTTGGGAAAATGGTGAGAAAGATCAGGTTGAAGAGCACCCGGCGCAAGATGCGCCGCCCCCATAAGTCGCCCCCTGCTCGCCTCTCTGGGACACACCCTCCAGCCTCTCGATTGGCCCCGAAACCTATTCTATTGAGAAACTTCAACCGTCCCGTTGGACCGACCCGCACCCTCGTCATGTGTATCATATATACTAATCATAAAAGTCAAGAGCGACTCCAACTCTTCAAGTTCACCGGAATTTAATAATGAATGGAATTTTTTATATTCAACAACCTTTGATTGATTATGTCTTTCCATAGTTTCGGACATTTCTTCGAGGTATTTTACACCAACAGATAAATACAACTGAAAAGTGAAAAACATACTGGAAATCAAAGCACCAATAAATATGCCGACAATCAAGTTTTTCATTAGGATTTTCCTGTGTTTGTGAAGCATTTAGACTTAGACTTGAATCCGTGAGATCATTGCGATGAACCCGCACAATCACATGGTTTGCAATGGATTGCCGAGAACGGCCAACAGACCGTAAGACGCGTATAAACTGCATCTTCGACGGTGGATGCCAGTTGAGTCAGACGATGCAGAATGCCATGAGCCAAAATACACCCTGCACGCCGTCTTGGTCAAGGCTTTCGAACAAAAACCGTGGGGACGGCATATCTTGCGCCGGAATCTTCAGCACAAATATGGCTCATCATCCAATCTGAATCCAACACGGAAGTCATTCCCTGGATCATTCTGTCATCCCATCATTCTGTCCAACCCACAACCCAAGATTATTCTGTCATCTCATCATTATGTCCCTTCCCCACCGCATCATTCTGCCCTGACTGACGCAAGACCTCCAATCCCGCCCAACAGCCGCCCTGCATCCGTTTCCCCGCCTTCTTCCGTTTTCCACCAAAACAGGACCGATACTCCGACATCACCTCTTCCAGCCAAGCCGAACTCCCAATCGCCACTCCGCGCGTAAAATACCGCACACGTTGCTGTAGCATCCTCGCCATCGGCACCTCCCCACGACGTTCATACTCCGCAATCACCTCCACCGGATCGAAACCTTTGCGGTTTCGAATCTTTTCCGTCGTCCGTTGATCATTCTTGCGCGTCATCCCCTTGGCCACCACCCACAAACGATAGGCTGCCTGAACTTCCTTCCAGTTTTTCGGGGCCGCGCGTTGCTTCCGTTCCTGCTCCATCGCCTCCCCAATTCCCGTCCAATGCATCTCGCGATTCAATTGACTGATCCGCACATTGTCCGCCCCACGCGGCTGATGACCCCGCGTAAACCGCACCAACGC
>JAFIGC010000251.1 GCA_020831635.1 Verrucomicrobiota bacterium
TGATTCACCATGCGGGGCAAGCCCGCAGGGGTCTGTGGTTTCAGTGTTTTGACCGAGCCAGTCCGTTCAATCGACCCTTAAGATAGTGCCTTCAGGGCTGCCCCCTCCTACGGAGATTCCCGGAGGTGCAAGAATAGCCACCCACGTAGGGTTTTTTCAGGGCCTTCCGAACGTCGGAAACTCTCTCTTTCCGTGTTGACGCTTCAGTTGATTCCGAAAAGCTTTTTGGTCAGGAAGACGGAGGGGACGACGAGGAGGATGTAGGCGATGAGCCAGGGGGGAAACATGATGGCGGGGATGCCGGGGACGAATCCGAAGGGTCGGACTTCCACGAGTTCGGTGTCGATGCGGATTTCGTGCTCGGGGAACCATCGGCGCGGGGTGGCGTATTTGCGGTCACCCAAAAGGAGGCTGCTGTCGAGGGTGTTGTCTTCGAGCCTGAATTGCAGATCGAATTTTTGCGGGGCGGTTTCCGTTTGCGTGGCCCGGAGTTCCCAACGGGCTTCGCCGCAGGGAATGCCCATGATTTCACCGGGTTCGATGATGGCGATCCAGGTGGAACCGGGCTCCAATCCGTCCACGGGCACGATGTGCATGGTTTGGCCGACCAAACGTCTGGGGACGTAGCTGACGATTTCCACGGGTTCGTCCACGGCGGGCGGATGGAATTCGAGGCGCTCTACGGCCCAAGTTGCGAGCATGGCGATGGGGATCAGGGATACCAGCAGGGGTTTCCACTCTTGGTTGAGGGTGGTGACGCTGATTTGGGTGCGCACGGCGGAGTGGCGTTTGGCGGCTTCCTTGTCCTTGCGGGCCTTGGCTTCTTTGGCCAATTCCTTCTGGCGTTTGCGGTCGTCCGCGGCAATGGCGAGCTTTTCCTGGTCGGTGGTGAAGGTCCGGGCCAAGGTGAGGATGGCACCGGAGCCCACGGAGACCACGAGGATGGCCACGCTGGTGGGGAAACGGAGCAACCAGCCGAGTAAGAAGTCGACCACGGTAAGACTTATGTTGTTCCAGAGATCAATCATGCCGACACCTCCGCGGTGGCTTCCGTTTTGAGTTTGCGAATGGTTCCCTTTTGTCCGTCGACGCGAATGCGTTCGCCGTGCTCAAGCCGTTTGGTGGCGCCCGGACAAACGACGGCGGGAATGCCGAGGTTGCGGGCGACGATGGCGCCGTGGGAGAGGACCCCGCCGCGTTCGACGACCAGGGCTTTGGCCCGCATGAACAGAGGGGTCCAGGCGGGGTCGGTGGACGGACAGACGAGTACGGCTTCGTCGGGCATGTCGCCCGCTTCGGCGGGGTCGAAAACGATATGCACGGTGCCGATGCCGATGCCGGGGGCCACGGCGGTGGCGGGCAGGATGTCCTCGTCACCACTGTATTCGGTTTCGAGTCCGAGCTTGTCCAAATCCTTGGAGTCAATGATTTCGGGCATGTCCAGCCGTTTGCAGGCTTGAAGTTGGACTTTTCGTTCTTGGATCCGGTGAAGCATGCGTTCCTTTTCCTTGGAGAAGCGCGGCATTTCGGGGAGGGTAAGATAATAGAGGTCGCCTCCGAGATCCCAACGGTGGGCAAAGGCTTCCAGGGCATCCCGAATGAGTTCGTAGCCCATCATGAGGGCGTGTTTTCCACTTTCCCGGTAGGGGAGAAGGGTCTGCGCGTCCTTGAGATCCTTTTGAATTTGCGGCAGGAACGTGAGCCCGCCCCATTTTTTGAGGAGTTCGGGCAATTGGCGTTCGGTGTCTTCGCGCAGGGCCCGTTGGCGGTCATGAATATCCATGGGCCGTTCGCCATGGGAGCCTTTGAGCCGGGCGATGCTTTGGTCGATATAGGTGGGGTTTTCGCGCCAGCGGGGTTTGGCGAGTTCCATTTCGCCCACGCAGCGGTGTCCGTAGGTTTCGAGGAATTCCGTCCGCGACACTTTGCCTTCGGCCACATCATGGAGCATTTGATCCTGCTCGATGGTGGTGTCGTTGTCGAGTCCGCTGGTGAGGATGCGGGTGAGGTTTCCACCTTCTTCTTCACCCATGAGGGTGGCCAGGCGGGCGTAGAGGGCGCCGTAGGCGACACCGCCGAAAAAGCCGGGGGTGAGGGATTCGGGGGCGAATTCGTTGAGCACGCGGATGCGGCGGCGTTCCAATTCCTCGAACAATCCGCTCTCGTCCATGCTTCGCAGATCCATGGCCCGGGCGGCGGCCACGAAACTCATGAATTCCGGCAACACCTTGCATTGATACACATTGGCGGCGTTGTCGCGGCCGAGTTTCATGGCTTTGGCGGTGCGGCGCATGGCGGCCAGGTTCCGGGGCAGGTTGGCGAGAAAACGTTCGTCCGAGGAACTGGGATCGAACTGGGTGGGGGCGCTGTCCATGACGGTGCGGTCGCGCATGATTTCGTCAAGGTTATAGCGCATGGGCAGTCCGTCGAAAAACAGGCCGGAGAGGCGTTCGGGGTCGGCATAAATGCGTCCGCCGATCAAATCGAGAAACCCTTCGGTGCAGACTTCCGCGGAGGGACGGTAGCCGAGGTTTTGATAGAGGAGGCCGAAGCCGCCGGCGCCGGACATGAAATGCGAAACCACGTCCCAAGTCATGGGGGTGGGGAAGCGGAGGGTTTCGTCGAGGTTGTGGGTGACCCAGAGCTTGCGTTCTTTCCCCGCGCGTTTGCGGAGGCGGTCGATCTCGGCCTGTCGCAGGGGTTCCACGGCTTTGGCGGCTTCCAGACCTTGGATGGGACGGGATTGAAGGAGTGCGAATTGTCCGTCCACCAAGCCCCATTCAATGTCGAGGGGATGTCCGGTCCATTCCTCGAGTTTGAGGCTGATGGAGACCAATTCCTGAAGTTGTGCTTCGGTGAGGCTGGGGGCTTCGGGATCTTCGACGGGCGGGTTGCCGAGCGCGGGGCAGACGTCACGCTTGAAGCCGATGTCGCTGCGGGTGATTTCGCGGTCGTCGCGGTTGACGTGGAAGAGGTCGGGGGTGACTTCCCCGGACACCACGGCTTCTCCGAGGCCAAAAGCGGATTCAATGACCAGGCGTTCGGCCTCCACGTCGTTGGGGTCCTGAGTGAAGGCAATGCCGGAGACCTGGGAGGGCCACATGGTTTGCACGTTCACGGCGGTGCCCACCAGGGTGGTGAGTCCATGGTGGGTACGGTAGGCTTGGGCGCGTTCGCTGTTCCAACTGGCGAAGACGGCGTTGATGCAGGCCCGCAGCGCATCCATGGGATCGGTGGGAAAGGAGGTGTCGGTGAGTTCCTTGAATTGTGCGATTCGGGTTTCGGCAATTTCGCGGGGGGAGCCGGTGGCGCCGGGCCATTTGTTTTCGTCGAGTCCGTGGACGGTGTCGGCAAAGGCAAGAATGAATTCGGTGTAGCGTTTCCAGAAATCCTCGGGGTCGGCCAGTTCATCGGCCAAACCGGGATGGAGTCCGCAGTTCAGCAGGGTGTCCATCATGCCGGGCATGGACACGGCGGCGCCACTGCGGACGGAGACGAGGAGGGGCTTGGCGCCGGCGCCGTATTTGCGTCCGGTTTGCTTTTCCAGGTCTTTGAGGGCTTCTTGCAGTTGGTTTTCGAGTCCCACGGGCCATTGGCCGTTGTTTTCGTACCAGTGGGCGCAGCATTCGGTGGTGAGGGTGAAGCCGGGGGGGACGGTGAACCCGGCGGCGCTCATGTTGCTGAGTCCGGCGCCTTTGCCCCCGAGCAGTTTTTTGCGGGCGGCGGTTTCGCCGGATGGCGGGGTGTGAAAAGGGTATATCCAAGTGCTCATGATTATTGTTCCTCGCCAAATTGTGTCAGACCCCAATCGGTGAGGCCCAGATAAAGTTTCGACCGGTGCGACAGCAAACCGGTGGTGGGGGTGCCGATCCAAGAAAAGTCGGTCCATTCCGTCGGGGTGCCGGTCAGTTGATCGCGGGACAAGGATTGGATGGTCGTTTCCGTGGCCCAGAAGATCCGACCGCGTTCGAGCAGGGGACGGCGTCCGGGGAGTGCGCCGGAATGGCGGGCGCGTTCCGAGCCGGTGTCGCGGTCGAGCAGCAAGAGGTCGCCGGCATCGGTCACGACCGCAAAGAGGCTGCGGTCCATGGCCAGGGTGTTGCCAATGGCTTCGGGGGGCGCATTCCAATTGGCGGGACGCGTGCCGCTGTCGAGACCGAAGGCCTGGAGTCCGTTGCCCGTGGGCACGAGGATACGCCGTCCGTCCAATACGGGGCCGGCGGTGGCGGGCGCGGAGAGGTTGACGGACCACAGGGTTTTGCCCGTGGGCCGATCCAGCGCCGCGATTTGATTGCCGTCATCCCGGACCGCGACCACCAGATTGGCGGTGATGACGGGGGGATGGGAAAGGTTTTCGGCGGAAACGTGATGTCGATGCTCGCCCTCGGCGCTGAGGCAGGTCAGTTCCCCGGCGTTTGTTTGCACCCAAATGCCGTGAATGTCGGCGTGCAACAATGGCGCCACATCTCCGGGGAGTTCCCTCTCGTGGATGAGGGTGCCGTCGTGTAGGTGGAGCAGCAACAATTTCGCGGGATCGGGTCCGATGGTGACCGCGATGGTGTCCCCGTGAACGACCATGCCCGTGCCGGGGGCGGAAAGCTCGCGGGTCCAACTGTGTTCGGGATCGCTTACGACAAGACGGGGGGAGGGGGTGTCGAAAATGCGGGCAAACATGTCGTCCACCACCAACGGGGTGAGGGAAAGCAAAGATTCTCCGGCATCGCCCATGGCGGTTTCGGGGTCGTGGGTTTGGTAGGCCCCAAAGCCGGGGAGGGGGGCGTCGACGGCACCACCCCCCCGGCCGGGGCCATTGCGGGTCTTTTTGCCCCCACCGCCCCCCCCCACCCGCCCATCACGCGGCCCCACGCCCGCGGCGTGATCCTGCTGGCCGCCCGTCAGGCGGGGGTG
>JAFIGC010000252.1 GCA_020831635.1 Verrucomicrobiota bacterium
CCCTCTGCGTCCTCCTGTTCAAAAAATTCGGCGGACTGGAAGGGAGGACGGGAAGCGCGATCGATCCGATCCTCGGCTCAAACGGAACGATGTTCAACTCGTGTCCAGACGGGGATGTGTCCAAAGGGCGGGGCAAGCTCGCGGGACTCTATGCTTCGGCTCCGTGGATCTAGCCATAGGTCCCGTTCACCCGTGCCACAAGGGCACGGGGGTCTTTAAAACATCCTTGGGATTTCGAGAGAAGGGATATGCCAAAACTCGTAATCTCCATCTTTTTCGTCATCTTAATCTTTTGATGATCCTAACCCGACAGATTCAAGGTGACTGAGTGCTAGTCCGTCTCGATCCACAGGCTGTACATGCCGAGGAAGAATCCGGCCCGGTCCGCGTTGGGGATGTCGATGCGGATTTCGTTTTCAGCGCGCAAGTGGGCCGGATCCAGCGAGATGCGGGTCACATGGGCGTTGTTTTCGGGGGGAATGACGCCGGGCAGGATGTGCGTGGCCTCTTCGTTGAGGGTCAGGCGGGCGTCGCCGTGTCCGAGGCGTTGGGCCACGAATCCAAACTCGGCGCGCTGGGCGCGCGCGAGGAGGTCGGGGTCAACGGACAGGGTTTCCTCGAGCGGTTTTCCAGGTTGCACCTCGGTCAGCAGGGTGGGGCCAAAGAACTGGCGGCGCAGGACGGGGGCTTGGGCACCGGCCCAGGTCTCCGGATTTTCGTCGAGGTCGTCGCTGTTTTCAATCGGAAAGGTGTAAATCCGCAATTCGCGGGGACCGAGGGTGATGTTTCCGGTGAAGCGGTTGTTTTCCGTAGCCACGGATTCTTCTTCGACCACCACGGCGGCATCTTCGATGCGGGACCATTTGACGGTGCCTTCGCCGACTTGGGCGCCGGCGGGGGCTTGCAGGTCCAGTGTGAGGTCGCGGCTTTCCGTACGGTCATTGAAGACGGCCACCACCCATTCCTTGCGTTGGGGCAGGAAATCCGGGCGGGGGGCGTAAGGATCGGTGCCGTCGATGGAGGCCACCACGTAAACGTCTTCGGCGGAACTGTGGGCCTGCAGGAGGCGGCCACGGAGGTTGATGAGCATTTCCATGCAGACGCCTTCGCCGTTGTCGGACCACCATCCGCCTCCGCCGCCCCCGGTGTTCTGGCCGTCCCCGAAATGCAGGAAGACCTTGGCTTTGTCGGGCACTTGGGAGAGGGCGTGCATCATTTTGGTGCTTACCCATTCGAATTTGCCGACGTTGGCTGAGGTGGTGGCCTGGTCGCGATAGACTTGCGGGTCGGTGTTGTTGCCGGTCTCGGTGTTGTAGGCGTAGAGCCATTTGTCGTGTTCGAGGACACCGTAGGCGGTGACGACTTCGTAATTGGCGCTCAGGTTGCGCGGATCGCCACCGTAATCATGGTCGTTGTAGGCGTCGATGACGTCGATGCCGGCGTCGATGGTAGGTTTGTAGAGTTGATGGAACCCGGCCCAATGGTCTTCGCTGGGGCGGTTGCCCCAGCCGACGATGTAGGTGGCGTCGGGGTTGGCTTCCTTGAGGCCGCGTCCGAGGGCCAGCATGGGATCGATATACATCTTCAACATGCCTTTGCCGGCCCAATAGGTGAATTGGGTGGTGTCCACGATATGCCAGGGGGTGAAGGCGGTGAGGGTTTGGCCGTTGTATTCGTAGGTTTCACCGTCGGGAACGTCCAAGGGCGGGTGGCTGGCGGGTTCCCAGCGTCCGTCATAGTGGTTTTCCATACTGCGATAGGGTTCGGCGCTGGAGGAGAGGGCCCGTCCGTCTTCCCGGCGTCCGCGCCGCCAGTGGTCCAAATTGCCAAAGCGGCGGGCGGAACCGCCAATCATAAAGCCCTGGAAGTGGTCGCGATCTTGCGTCCAGATCAAATGGGGGGCTTCGGCGCCATCGTGGCGAATGTGCACGGGGCCGCCTTCTTCGGCACGGCTTTGATCGTAGTACCGGGGAATGAAGTTGGCGCGGTTGAAATTGGCCCAGTTGAGATAGGGTTCGTTCCAGTATTCCACGTAGAGGGTTTCGCCGGCTTCGGCGGCGCGTTCCCCCATGCGGCGACCAAAGGCTTCGGAGCGTTCTTCCCAGTCGCTCAGGGTCAAGCGGGGGGAGGGGCGGACGCGGTCGCCGGCGGTGTTGATGTGGATGGGCGTATGTGGGGTGCCCAAATTGGCATTGCCGCCCACGCCGTCGTGGTGAATGCTGCGGCTGGCGGCCAAACGGTATTTTTCGTGGCGTCCGCTGCCCAAATGGAAACCGCCGAAGAGGCCGGAGGGCACGGTGGTGGTGTTGTTGATGTCCAACAAACGTCCGCTGCTGGTGACGGTGATGGGTTCGGCGGGCGTTTCCGTCAACTCGACTCCGGCGATGCGACGGAGGGTGAAACTGACTTCGCCGATGCCGAGGGGGTTGACCACGCCGATGGCGATGGCGGTGATGGCGTCGGTGTCAAAGCGGTCGTTGGCGTCCGTGAACCGTCCGTTGGGCGGATTGTGGTAATGGGGCAAACTAAAATTTTTGAAGCGGGCAATGCCTTGGTTGACACCGTTTTCGGCGGAAAGGTGCACCGCCCAAGGATGGCTGTACCAGGCGCCGTCCTTTTCTCGCAGCGCCAAGTATACGCCCGCGTCGCGGCGGGGATTTTCGGTTTGCACTTCCAGAAAAACCGCTTGGAATTCGGACAAATCCATGGGGGATTCTAGTTCATGCACCGACCAGCGGGCATGGGTCCAGTTTTGGCGGCGTTCGCCGAGGTCCAAATTGAATTTCACACCGTCCTCGGTGGCTTCGGCGCCTGTAAAGGTGGTTTCGGCGGGCTGGATGAGGGCTTCCATGCGGGCAACGGACGGAGAATCTTCGCTTTGCAGGTTCACGGGCGGCTCGGCTCCGAAACTTGAGCTGGCAAGGCAAAGGACGGCGGCAAACGCGAGGGTACGCCGCAGGGGGGCTGATCGAAATGAAAACATAATCCGGGACCTTTCATAAATGGTTGTCGAGTTGAGTAATATAGGATCATTATATAAGGCAAATTCCGAGCGAGGTCAAGCGAATGCAGTTTCAGGACATTCCCCATTTTTGCAGGATCTATAAAAACGGGAGCGACACTGTAGTCGCGAAGCACGTATACGAAAAGGGTAAGGGGGAGGAGGAACCACGAAAGGCACGAAAGGGCACGAAAAGGGTTCTGCAAGGGGAGGGGTGTTTGTTTCATTTCGTGAAATTTCGTGTATTTCGTGGTTGAAAATAGAACCACGAAAGGCAGTTCACCTCCATTTTGTGCGCATGAGTTGATCGATGCGCCGGCGTTGGTAGCGATCCGGTTTGCCTTCGCGCTGCGGTTCGGTGAGGGCGGCGGCCTTGCGTTCCAGGGCTTCTTTTTCCCGGCGGGTCTTGCTTTCCTCGGTTTCACGATACAAAGTGCGGGCCACGGAAGCGGGCCCGCGTTTGTCGGCGAGGGCGAGGACTTCGACCTCGTGGGTGTCAAGCCCGGTGCGGATTTCCAGCATCGCGCCTTCTTGAATACTGTGTCCGGGCTTGGTTCGGCTGCCGTTGAGGTGGACTTTCCCTCCTTCGATGGCTTTTTGGGCCATGGAACGGGTTTTGAAAAAGCGTGCCGCCCACAGCCATTTGTCCAGTCGCGTGCTCATGCGTCTCCTTCGTAGATGCTGCCTCCGATGAATTCCCGGAGCAGGGATTGCGGGGGCACGTGTTCGGCGGGAGCGCCCACCACGAGGGCGAGGAAATCCTGCAACCTGCGCGCCTCCCCGTAGACGGGTTCGGTGGGCTTCACGGCGTGAAGGAGGGGCTCGACAAAGGGCTTGAGCACGGCCAGTTCGTAGTCGAGACTGCTGTTGAAGGTGACGTCGGCTTCCTGTTGAAACGGGAAAATCCAGCGTTTCTCCCCCTGGCGCACGCTCGGCCACATGCGCAGGGTACCGAGGGCATCGTGTCCGCGGGCTGTGGCGTCGCGGACGATGCGGCGGATGAGGCGCAAGTCGGTGGTGGAGAGGCGGTTGTTGTTGTCGAGCTTCAGTTGGGTGAGGGCGCTGACAAAAATCCTGAATTTGTGGGCGGCGGGCAGATGGTCGGTCAGGCGCGGGTTGAGGGCGTGGATGCCTTCGATCACCACCACCTGGTCCTCGGCCAGTTGCAGGGTGTTGCCCAAAAATTCGGGAAGTCCCTCGCGAAAGTTGAAGGTGGGCAATTCAATGGTCTCTCCGCGGTCGAGTCGAAGCAGATGATCGTTGAGCAGGGCCAAATCGATGGCCTCCAAATGCTCGAAATCGTAACTGCCGTCCGGATGCCGGGGCGTTCTTTCGCGTCCACAAAAATAATTGTCCAATTCCAAGCGAACCGGACGCAGGCCGTTGACCCGCAAATGCACCATGAGCCGTTTGGAGGTGGTGGTTTTGCCCGCCGAACTGGGACCCGCCAGCAAAATCCATTTCAGGCGTTCGCGGTGTTCGGCGATTTCATCGGCAATATGCCCCAATTTTTTTTCCTGGAGGGTTTCGGAAATGCGGATCAGGTCCTTTTCTTTGCGGGAGGCGGTGATGGTATTGAGGTCGCCCACGGTATTCACCCCGATGATACGCCCCCATTTTTTGTGTTCCCGAAAGATCTCGAAGAGATGGGGCAGGCGTTCGAAGGGTTCCATGACCAATGCCCGGCGATCTTCCTTCCAATGGGGAAATTGGATGACAAAACCCGGTTCGTAGGGGATCAGCTTGTAAACGGGGACCGTGCCCGTGGAGGGGGCGAGAACCCCCAGGGACGCTTCCGCGAAACCCTCGCACTCGAAAAGGGTGATCATGGGGGGATTTCGGTATTGCAGGAGGTTGAGTTTGTCCTGCTGGCCCTGGTCCACCAGACGGCTTTCC
>JAFIGC010000253.1 GCA_020831635.1 Verrucomicrobiota bacterium
CCGTGCTTGTCGCGGGGGTGTCGCAACGACTGACGACGGGTTGGCCAAAAATTGCACGCGCAGTCGTAGCGACACCCCCGCGACAAGCACGGGGGCGGCTTCGGGGCGCGGAGGGAGAACTTCGTGCACAAAGTCGTCGCTCCCCTCCGACAAGCGGAGGGGCGGCGGGACATCAGCAACCCAGCAGCATCCAACCTTCAAAAATTCAGCCGTGGGTCTGGCGTCTGGAAAAAACCGCCCGAAAAGGGATTGGAAACAGGAGACAACAGAGCAAAGCCGCTGCAATTCTTCGCTTTCTTCGCGACTTTCTGTTCAAAAACCACACAGCATTGAACAGAAACAAGCAAAGGCAACAAAGTCAACGCCTCCAACATTCCCCTCTGCTCTCTCTGCGTCCTCCTGTTCAAAAAATTCGCCGGACTGGAACGCCCGGAAAAGACCTGCGCAATAACATGTGGAATATGCTCATTTATATGGGATGTATTTTATGGTTCGGCAAGCGAATAGGGTGTACCCTGTTGGGTAAATCGATTGATATATTCACAGGAGTCCCCATGAAAACCAAACTTTATTTTTTGTCCACACTTTTCTCGGCCGCGCTTGTTGCGGCAAGTTCGGCGTCCGCTTCCTTGCTTTTTGAGGAGACGTTTCCCATGGGAAGTGGTCCGGGACAGTATGAAACCGGCAATGTGATCGGACAACCCGGTTCAGGCGGGGATTGGAGTGGCTCGGCACGATTGGGCGGAGGCGGGATTCAAGTGCCCGGCGGTACAGGAAACCACGGATTTTTTCCAGGTGAAGATCCCGGGAATTTCGGCATCCAATCCGGCGGCCATTCCTATCCCGGGCTGGCGACGGGCGGAGCGCGATTGGCGGGCGGCACATTTTTTCTTTCAAATGGAAATGCAGCATCCACACAAAATGTGGCACGTAACGCGGTTGGTTTTCCATCCGCCGCCCAGGGAACCGGAGAATATTATTTCAGTCTGACCGCCCAAGCGCCCACCATCGGTTCTCTTGGGGCCGACGAATACATTGGCGCCGGCTTTACCAGGGCAGGGACTACTGTACAAAGTGCCGTGGGGTTTTCCCTGGGCTTCCGCGGTGACCAAGTCGTTTTGCATGGCCGCGGATTCGGCGTTGGAGGAGGTGATCGGGTCTTCCAAAACCTGCTGGATGCGAATGACGACCCTATCACCTATTCGGCCGGTGAGACCTATTTTCTGGTTCTCCACTACGATTCCGACACCCGCAATGTGGAGGCTTGGCTCAATCCGGACCTGAGTGGAAACGGGAATGCACTCGCCACTTGGTCGGGCTCATCCACCATGACGTCCTTCGCCGAGTCCACACACCTGAACGGTATCGATCTGTATTCCATTACCACCACAACCGATACGGAGAATCTGACCTACGCCTCCTTTGGAGACTACCGCGTTGGAACCACATTTGAATCCGTGGCCATCCCCGAACCCGGCACCTTGGTCCTCTTGGGGGCCGCGCTCGGGATCTTGTGGAAGTTCCGCCGCCGAAAATAATCTCCGCTGACGGGCAAGTCGTTTGATTGGGAATAAACCTGAAACCGTGAGATCTTTGCTTTGAATCCGCACGATCTCATGGGCTGCAAGGAATTGTCTGGAACGCTCGACAGACCGCATGGGTATGCCTCGGTTCCCGACAATCCCTTTCGCTCCATGATCTTGCACGCCTTCTTTGCAAATATCTCACGGATTCAGGATAAAGACTGATTTAACCGCTAATTGACGCGAATCTTCACTAAAATATACCAAATATGTATTTTATTAGCGTATGATAAGCGAAGATAAGCGGTTTCTTTGGCCTTTTGAGTGCGGAATGACAGGTCGGTCTCCGGCGTGGGTGGCAGGCTTCACCGCTTGTCCACGCCACCCAGGTTTCCATACGGCACCAGCGTTTCCCCATTGGATTCCAAGGATCTTGTGTGGTCGGGCGCGTAGAAATAAGTAAATTCTGTTTCCCATCCCATTTTGGGTCGCGGGGCGTCCAGACTGAATCCGGTGGGAATCACCCGATTCCGGTTCGCGTAAATTTTGCCATGTCGGGCGCGGATGACTTCTCCGGTTTCGGGATCCAGCTCGGTATGCGTCCGAAACCAAAACCCCTCCAGTCTTTTCCCCTCATCATCCGTCGGAGAGGTCTTCCGGTTGAGAAACCAGACCCCGCTTTTCACGCTTTGATGCAATTCAAATGTGGGCTGATACCCTTCTTCAGGAGCTTCTTGCCCCAAAAGGAGCTGACTTTCGCCCAACAGGGTGGGACTGACAGGAAGAATCCCGTCCCCTTCGTTCGGGAAGGAAATCGTCATGACCACATCGTATTCGTTCGTTTCATCGTTCAGCTCTCCGGTCACCTTGAATATCAAATCGGCCTGTTCCCCGCCACCGTGTGGAGCGACCAAATCCCCGACTTCCAAATCAAACCCGTATTCCTCCTCCATTTCAGGCAACCGCACCCCATTGACCCGATGCGCATACAACGGCCTGGGGTTGCGCATTTGGTTGAGCACAATCGAAATGTCTTTCCGCGTTTTCGGAAAATACCAGATCGCGTCACCATCGACGGATTCAGTCCATCTGTCGAGATACTGTGTGCGCCAATACCCCTCTTTTTCAACCACGGTTTCCGTATACAGGGCATGTCCATTGAACCTGACCGGTCCATCCCCAAGACTCTGGGCGGACTGCTCGAAACCCAACACCTCCGTGGCGGTGTTCATTGTCAAAAAATTGATTGTGACCTCCGCACCCTCCACGAGGTTGTCTTGTTCATCAAAGACCGAAACCCCCAAGTCAAGCAAACTTAACCCGGAGTCAGGCTCCACCGAAAACGCGGATGTGCCGCAAAAAAATGAGGCGCATGCGCAAAACTGTCTGATCAGATTTTTATTCATCATCATTCCCTATACGTTCAAAATTTGATTCCCCACAACGCATCATGCATTGTTTATACATTCATCCTGTTTATTTTCTCCACGGCAACATGCAAGATGGAAATTGTAAAGAATTTGTCAAGGAGCCGGATCTTACAAAAATGAAGGAGAGAAGGAGAGAGGGAGTGACGAATGCGGAGTGACGAGTGACGAATGCGGAGTGCGGAGTGCAGAGTGCGGAGTGCTAGCCCCCAAAATTATACGTGTGAATCCGTGCCATCCGTGGTTCCCAACCCCCAAAACCCAAGCCACAACCCAAAATCAGTGTTTATCAGTGTTATTCATTGGTTGATTCTTATTCATGCCGGAATACATCAACAGGCCCTACATCCGTGTCTCCTCCTGACGGCTGACGATTTCGATGAGCCGTCGGTGATGCCGCTCGAGTATCTCATGGTAGTCGTTGCGGTTGGGATAATCGCGGATGAAACGGTCAATGCTTTCCCGCCTGTGCGCCTCGTGACTCCAGGGAATGGTGCGGAGAATTTCGTCGTATCGGGCCCGGATCGCGTAGGGGCTGTTGGGATATTGACCGTAGACCATGGGGAAAATCTCGGAGGACGGCAGCGGATCTCCGTGCGAAAGCAGGGCGGCGCGGTACAGCAAATGTGGCGAAGAGTGGGCGCGGGGGTATCTCACCGCGAGGTCGATCAGGGCGGGAATGGTCTCCCGTCGCTGGGGATCGTCCATGGCCCGCAACAACAGACTCTCCCCCGCGGCCGCGCGGGTCACGGCATTGCCATTGTCCGCACGGGACGCGACCCGCTGAATGCGCTCGTACAAATCCTTGGCGACCTCGAAATTTTCCAGCATGAACTGCATGTCCGCCCATTGCATCAACAGCTTTTCGCGCTCCCGCAGTCCCCGCATTTCCTCGGCTTCGCCCACCAGGGGACGGCCCTTCTCCAGACGGTCGAGCACACGAGAATAGGCGTTGAAATAATCGCCGTCCACCTGACGGCGCAAAACGGGATCATGGGCCAGGGCCAGATCCATGTGCTCCTTGGTTTTGGCCTTGTCTTCCGCGACCATCGCCAGAAAGGCCAGATTCCATTCCACCTCCGAGCGCAATCGCTCCAGATACCACGGCGCGGTCAGGCGGTTGACCAGGGTGTGGGTGGACGGGGTTTGAATTTGCAGGATCCCGTATCGGTCCAGACTGCGAACGGTTCGGGGCGGTTCGGTGATGTCCCGCGACGCTTCCGGCGCCAGATAGGTTTCCATCACCCGGGTCTGATTGCGGACGGTTTCGCACCAGCGGGCGGCCCGTTCGTAAGCCTCCAGGGCGTTGCGCCGGTCCCAATTGGCAAAGAGGTAGAGATCCCCCATGAGTTTCAGGGCTTCACCCCGGTAGAGTCCGGAAGGATCGTCGCGATAAAAGGCCATCAGTTCCCGCAAGGCCCGGCGGGTGTCGCCCAAATGGGCGATACACACGGCCGCGTACAGGCGGGAGGCTTCGGTGTACACGCCTTCGGGAAACAGGGTGACGATTTCCAGGTATTGCTCCCGCGCACCCTCGAAGTCCGCCCCCGGAACCCGGGCACGCCCCTCGCCGTCCCGCAGCCGGAACGCGGCGGCCACATCGATGAAATCCAAGGCGTTGGGATGATCCGCCTTTCGCATCGCCTGGGCCTCCTCATAGAGCACAAAATCAAGCCCATAGCGGTCAATGCGGATGCGACGTTCCAGATCGGCAATCCGCGCCTCGATCTCCGGTTTCCAAATCTCCCAGGTCTCATACCCCGCTTTGCGCGGTTTCCATCCCGTGGCATCGGTTTCATCGCGCCTCTCCCTGCGAAACCAACGCGTGCCGTGGGTCAGGGCGTTTTTTTCAAATTCCAAAGCCTTTTCCAAATCCGGTTGCGTTTCCACCAATTCCGACAAGGCCCG
>JAFIGC010000040.1 GCA_020831635.1 Verrucomicrobiota bacterium
CCCCCCCCTCCCCTGGGGGGGGGCGTCGTGTGGGGGGGCGTCCTTGGGGGCGGGGATCCGGCCCAAAAAAACCCGCCCCAAAAAACGGCCCCCGCGCCGCACGCGAAAAAAAACCCGCTCCCGACGCTCGGAAAATGGTTTGGGGTTCATCGGACTCGTGATCGCGCCTGCCGATCAGCTCCTTATCGGTCCGACATGGGGACGTAATCCCGCGCGTTCACGCCCGTGTAAATCTGACGGGGGCGGCTGATGCGCCGATTTTCGTCGGCCCGGAATTCGAGCAAGTGGGCCAACCAGCCCGCCATGCGCCCCATGGCAAACAACACCGTGAACATTTCCTTCGGGATGCCCATGGCTTTGTAGGCGGTGCCGGTATAGAAATCGACGTTGGGATACAGGTTGCGGGACACGAAATAGTCGTCTTCGATGGCGATTTTTTCGAGCTTCATGGCGATGTCCACCAAAGGTTCCTCGACGCCGAGGTCTTCCAGAAGTTCGTCCACCACCTGTTTGGCGATTTGGGCGCGGGGATCGTAGGTTTTGTACACCCGGTGGCCAAAGCCCATGAGCCGGAATTCATCGTTTTTGTCTTTGGCCCGTTTGATGACCGCGTCCAAATCCCCGCCCTGCATGTTGATATATTCGAGCATGTTGATCACCGCTTCGTTGGCGCCGCCGTGCAGCGGCCCCCAGAGGGCGCCGATGCCGCCGCCCACGGCCGCGTAGACGTTGGCGTTGGAGCTGCTGATGACGCGGACGGTGGAGGTGGAGCAGTTTTGCTCGTGGTCGGCATGGATGATGAGCAGTTTTTCCAAGGCCTTGGCCATGATCTTGCGCTTTTCGGGGCTGACACTGCGACCAAACATGGAGTAGAGGAAATTTTCGGCATAGCCGAGGTTGTTGTCGGGTGCAATGTACTTCATGCCCCGTTTGCGGCGGTAGTTGTGGGCCGCGATCAGCGGGGTTTTCGTCAAGAGCCGAACCACGTCCATGTCCAGCTCGTAATATTTATCGACGCCCAGATCGGAATAAAACCCGGTGAGGGACAGGACCACGCTGGCGAGCACGGCCATGGGATGGGATTGGGTGGGATAGTGGTTGAGTAATTCCTGCAGGCTGGGGCCGAGGAAGTTGTTTTCGTGGATTTTATCCTGAAACTGTCGGTATTGGTAAGGCGTGGGGAGTTCGCCAAGCATCAGCAAATAGGCCACTTCCAGGTAGTTGCAGTTGTCGGCCAAGTCCTGAAGCTTGTATCCCCGATGTCGAATCAGCCCCTTTTCCCCGTCGAGAAAGGTGATGGCACTGGAGCAACTGCCTGAGTTGCCAAATCCGGGGTCCAGGCAAATGGCTCCGGTTTTGTTGCGAAAATCCCGCATGTCCAAGCCCACTTCGCCTTCGGAGCCGATGAGGACATCCGTGGTGTATGTTTTGCCTTGAAATTGAACGGTTGCGGCGTCTTTTTGGGTTTCCAAATTCATAGTTCCTCGTGTCTGATCGTGAAAGAGATTGAAATCATTTAAGGTATTCCCGGACGTTTCGCAAGCCCGGGAGAACAAAAACGATGCGGTTTCCGCTTTGCATCGCTCTGCTAAATGGTTAGAGAGCCGCTTTCAACTCCAAAATTCAGGTCAAACGATATGAAAATACTTGTACTGCCCGGGGACGGCATTGGTCCCGAAGTTTGTCACGAAGCGGTTCACACCCTCAAAGCGCTGGCCCAAGCCCGCGGTTTGAGCATCGAATTCCACGAAGATCACGCGGGGGGCTCGGCCATCGACGCCTACAACGACCCCATGCCCGACGCGGTGATTGCGAAGGCCAAAGCCTCCGACGGCGTCCTGCTTGGCGCCGTGGGCGGCCCCAAATGGGACCACCACACCGGGGCCATGCGCCCGGAATCCGGTCTCCTGAAAATCCGCAAGGAACTGGGCGTCTTCGCGAATTTGCGGCCCGTGGCCGTTTCCGCCGCCCTGGCCGACGCCTCCCCACTTCGTCCCGAAGCCATCGCGGGCACCGACATGCTGGTGGTGCGGGAATTGACCGGCGGCATCTATTTTGGCGAACCGCGCGGTCGCTCCGGCGAACCGGGCCATGAAGACGCCTTCAACACCATGCGCTACACCACCCCGGAAATCGAACGGGTGGCCCGCGTGGCCTTCACTTGGGCCCAACGGCGCGGCGGACGCGTCTGCTCGGTGGACAAGGCGAACGTGCTGGTGGTGTCCCAACTCTGGCGCGACGTGGTCACCCAACTGCACGCGCGGGAGTTTCCCGACGTGGAACTGTCCCACATGTACGTGGACAACGCGGCCATGCAATTGGTGGTGCGCCCGTCGCAGTTCGACGTGATCCTCACCGGAAATCTGTTCGGCGACATTCTGTCCGACGCCGCCGCCACCTTGGGCGGTTCGCTGGGTCTGCTACCCTCCGCGAGCGTGGGCGGCAATGTGGGACTTTTCGAACCCGTGCACGGCAGTGCCCCCGATATCGCCGGTCAGGGCATTGCCAACCCCGTGGCCATGCTCCTCAGCGCCGCGATGATGATGGACGAGTTGGACAAGCCGATCATTGCCACCGCCATCCGCTCCGGCGTCGAAACCGCCCTCAACGAGGGTCTGCGCACCGCCGACCTCCATCGCGAAGGCAAAACCACGAAGGTGGGCACGTCCGAAATGGCCGCCCGCATTCGTGAAGCCGCCCTCGCCTCCCTCAATTGAACGCCCCAATGAAGGTCCAAACGCGCACGGGGAAAGAAATCACCCACCGCCCGATGATGGTGGTCATGCACTGCGGGGTCTTTTTTCTCGTGTACGTGGTGTTTCTCAACAGCCTCGGGCGCACTGACGTTGTAACGGACTTCGATACGATTTCGCCCACGTATATTCGGGACATGCTGATTTTGCTGAGCATCTGCTTCGTGGGCTACATCGGCCTTTGGAACCTGCGGCGCTGGGGTTTGGTGCTGCTTTTGCTTATGAGCATTCCCTTGATCGCCTTTGGCATCCATGTGAAAAGCCTGGGTCTACCCAACTTTTTGCCCCTGATTGCGGGGCTGACCAGCCTCGTGCTATGGCCCTCTCTCAAAAAGCCGTGATTTTTTCGGAGTTTGCCCTTTGACATTCGCAAAAATCGTCTGTATATCCCCCCGCATTCAACACCAAGGTGGGCCGGTAGCTCAGTTGGTAGAGCAGAGGCCTTTTAAGCCTTTTGTCGTGGGTTCGAGTCCCACCCGGCTCACCACCTTGTTTTTCAAATGAAACCCCGCCCATGGTATAGAGTCTGGCCCGAATACGCGGCCCTGGTTTTCGGGATCGGCTGGGTTCCCTTTCTTCCCCGCGGCGCGATTTTGCGCCTTTCCCGTTTCATGGGACGCATGGGCTTCCGCTTTTCCAAACGCCTCCGCCAAGATGCCATGGAAAATTTGGATCTCGTCTTTGGCGATGAATTGAGTCTCGAGCAAAAAGAAACGCTCCTCCGCCGCTGTTACCAACATTTCGCCCTTCTGGTGCTCGATATCATTTGGTTTACCCGACATCCGCACGCACGCATGAAGAAATGGGTCCAGTGGGATGAGCCATCCACCGACATCCTCTTCCGCGAAGAAGCGCAAATCCTCCTGACCGCCCACTACGGAAACTGGGAAACCGTCGGCCAGGCCTACGCCGCCTTGGGGCAGCCCCTCATGAGCGTGGCCGCGCCGCTGAAAAACCCCAAAGTGGACGAAGTCTTCATCCGCATGCGCCAAAAAACCGGTCAAACCATCATTCGCCAACAGGGGGCGGCCCGCAAATTGATGCAGGGATTGCGCAACGGCAAAAAGCTCGCGGTCCTGCTGGATCAAAACACCCGCCCCCGGGATGGCGGCGTCTTCGTTGATTTTTTTGACCGGAAAGTGCCCGTGAGTTCCGCCCCCGCGGCCTTGGCCGTTAAAACCAACGCCCCGGTCATCACCGTACTCTGCGTGCCCAATGATCAGGGCGTGTACACGGTAACCGTGCACGGCACCTTGCGCACGGATCCGCAGGCGGAAAATCCGGTGGAGGAACTGACCGGTCGCATGACCCGGAGCATGGAAAAAGTGATTCGCGACACCCCCGAATACTGGTGCTGGATGTACCGACGGTGGCGATTGGTTCAGAAAAGCGAATCTCTCGATCATTACCCCAGTTACGCCAGGCACATTCATGAGGGGGATCTCCGCCGTCTCCCGCGTAAAAGTGAAGCTTGACCCTGGACGCAAAAAAGAAGTAAGAGTGAACCATGAAATATTTTGTAAAATCAAAATGGGGGGGAGTTGCTCCGGAAATCCGAATTTCGGACGAGGAGGACAAGCTGCTTTACTCCTTGAAATCCAAACGTTTGATTACCCTTCGAAACTCATTTGTCTTTCGGGATGCCGAGGATCAGGTCAAGCTCACCTCGCGTCAACGCACCACCCTCTTCTTGCCGCAATACAACCTGTATGAAGGTGATGACGTGGTGGCCAAGGTCGGGACTTTTGAACCCTCCAAGTATTATGTGGACCTCAACAACATGCCGCGCATGGAATTTCACATGACCGGATTGCGGAAAAAGGAATGGACAATCTCCGACAAGGATGGCGTTGTGGCGGTCATTCACCCGGAATTGAAAAAATGGCGATGGGCGATTGAAATCATGCCCTCGCGGGATTCCATGCACATGCTGGCCTGCATGGCGTTGCTCTATAACGAAATCATGCAACAAGGTTGATCTGAGGAAGAATCATTCGTCATTTCCGTGATCAGTCTGTCGACTGATCATTCTTCCTTCTCTACTTCTTTACCTCTTCTCCTTCTTTCCGTTTTCATCATTGAGATTCCCCCGATCATCCGTAGAATGCCCCCATGTCAGAACACAAAAAACTTCTTGTCATTCAATGTGCGGCTTTGGGGTGGAATCAGTTTGATATCGATCATCCGAAAATGGCGGGCATGAAATTCGCCCCCTTGCAAACCGTGAATCCCGCCCTCACTTGCACCGCACAAGCAAGCTTCCGCACCGCCGCCCCGGCCGCCAAACACGGCATGATCGCCAACGGCTTGTTTCATCGCAATCTGCGTCGTTCCATGTTTTGGGAACAAGCCGCCCATCAAGTGGAGGGTCCGCGCATTTGGGACGATTTCCGCGCCGGGGGCGGTACCGTGGGCATGACCTTTTGGCAGCAAAGTCTGGGCGAAGAAGTGGATCTGGTTCTCTCCCCCCGCCCCATCCACAAACATTCCGGGGGCATGATTCAGGATTGCTATTCCAAACCCGACGCCCTCTACGATCAACTCGAATCCCGCATCAAAGGGAATTTCAACCTCATGCATTACTGGGGGCCTCTGGCCTCCCAAAAATCCAGCGCATGGATCACCGACGCCATTTGCGAACTGCTCGCGATGCCGGAGGCGCGTCCCGATCTGTTGCTCACCTATTTGCCGCATTTGGACTACGACCTTCAACGCCACGGTCCCGATCACGACAAGGCCCGGACCGCCCGCGAATTTTTGTCCCTCTGCTTGAAACGCCTGTGCGCCGCCGCCGCAAAACAAGGGTATGAAGTGCTCATCTGGGGGGACTACGCCATGCACAAGGTCACCGGCCCTGCCATTTTCCCCAACCGGGTACTGCGCGATGCCGGCTATTTGGGCACCCGCAGCCTCAAGGGCATGGCCTACCCCGATTTATTCGCGGCCCGCGCCTTCGCCATGGTGGACCACGAAATCGCCCACCTCTATATCCGCAACCCCGTGGATCTGGAACCCGTTCGGGATCAAATCGCGGCCATGGACGGCGTGGACAAGGTGGAAAAACGCGAAAACGTCCCCGAACTCAACCACCCCAACAGCGGCGAACTCATCGCCTTCGCCGCCCCGGGACGATGGTTCGCCTATCCCTGGTGGACCGATCCCAAGGAAGCGCCCGATTTCGCCACCCACGTGGACATCCACAACAAACCGGGATTTGACGCCTGCGAGTTGTTTTTCGGACGCTTTCCCTGGCAGGTCAGCCAGGACACCGCCAAAGTCGGCGGATGTCACGGCGCCATCGGACCCGAAAGCTTCACCGCCTGGTCGTCCACCACCCCCGACCTCACCCCGATTCCCGACAAACCCGATGGTCCGCCCACTTTGTTGGACTTGGCAAGTGCCGTTCGGAAATGGTTGACGGCTTGAAGAAGTTGATTGGTTGGGTGCTGGTTGTTGGTTGCCGGTTTGTGAGGGCAGAAGGAGAGAAGGAAAGAGAATACCATAGCAGACTCGCATCCCCTCCGTGCCTTTGTGCCTCTGTGAGAGCCAATGAAGAGTGCTGAGTGCCCTTCCGATGCGGAGATTGGCGCTCCCTTCCCCCTCCGCCCCGTCGGTATTCGTTCAATGTTCGAAGTTGGACGTTCGATATTCGACGTTCGCTATCCTTCTGAATTCCCCCCTTCGCCCCAAAGCGGTAGCTTCGTTGCACTCGCTACACGCACTCCAAGGACGCTTCGCGTCGCCAATACGGCGATTGGCGCTCCTGTCCCCGCGGCCCCGCAAAACCAAACCCAAACTAAGCCTTGAAAGTCCATTTCAAATCAGGGTTTCGATTGACCCCTTGTCAAAATTCGGTCATAGATGACCAGCATGAGCCATTCCATCCTGCCCCCGTCCAAAAACGTCATCGTCTTTCACAACGCCCGCTTCACCCTCCTCACGCCGCGACTCTTGCGCATGGAATGGGCCGAAGATCGGGTATTCGAGGATCTGCCCACCCTCACCGTCTCGAATCGGAACACCCCGAAGGTTCCATTCAAAAAAGAGGTGCAGGACCAAACCCTGACCCTCGAGACCGGCGAGCTGACCTTGGTCTACATGGAAAACGGAAAACCATTCAACCGGGGCAATTTGGAAATTCGCTTTCAACTCAACGGCAAAACCGTCAAATGGTTTCCCGGGAAAAAGGACCGTCAAAATCTGAAAGGCACTGCGAAAACGCTCGATGGCATTGACGGAAACAAAAAGCAAACCTGGGTGCCGGTGGAGGAGAAAAATCCAAACCTGCCGATCGTGGGCTACAGCCCGGATAAAAAATGGATCTATCAGGGCGAGCACAAAACCCCACTCGAGTTATGCGACGGCCTCATTTCCCGCTCCGGCTGGGCCGTGGTAGACGACTCGACATCCTGCGTCCTCGATCCCGCCCTCTGCGACTGGCAGCCCTGGGTTCGCGAACGCGCCCCGGGCGAACGGCGGGATCTGTATTTTCTGGGCCACGGACACGATTACAAGGGCGCGGTCCGCGACGCCGCCCAAATTTTCGGCGCCCAGCCCCTTCCCCCGCGCTACGCCCTGGGATATTGGTACAGCCGTTATTGGGCCTATACCGACAAGGAACTCAAGCAACTGGTCGAAGATTTCGACACCATGAACCTGCCCCTGGATGTCTTGGTCATCGACATGGACTGGCACAAGCTGGGCTGGACGGGCTATTCCTGGGACCCCGATTTCTTTCCCGACCCCAAGGAATTGTTGCAATGGCTCAAGGACCGAGGCCTGAAAATCACCCTCAACCTGCATCCCGCCGACGGCGTATTCGATTTCGAAGATGCCTTCCCCGCCATGCTCAAAGAAATGGGACTCAAGCGCGACGACCTCCCCGATTTGGAAGAGCGCTATCACCGCCTCTACGAATTGCTCGGCCTCGATCCCCTCAAGGCCAAACGTATTCCCCTGGATATCAACGACCCCAACTACATGCGCGCCTATTTCCGCTGCCTGCATCATCCCATGGAACGCGACGGCGTGGATTTTTGGTGGATGGATTGGCAGCAAGGCCGGGCCGGCAGCCGTTTGCCCAATCTGGACACCCTCCCCTGGATCAACGAACTGCATTGGCAGGACCAGGTCCACAACCGCCCCGACCAACGCCCCATCAACTTCAGTCGCTTCGGGGGCATTGGCGCCGGACGCATGCCCATCGGATTCTCGGGCGACACCATCGTCACTTGGGATTCCCTCGCCTACCAGCCCGAGTTCACCGCCACCTCCGCAAACGTGCTCTACGGCTACTGGAGCCACGACATCGGCGGCCACATGCGCGGCGAACTCACCCCCGAATTGTACACCCGCTGGCTGCAACTCGGCATTTTCTCCCCCATTCTCCGCACCCACACCTCCAAGGCCATCGAGTGCGAGCGCCGGGTGTTTCATTTTCCAGACCCCCATCGCAGCGTCATGATGCGGGTCCTGCGCCGCCGCTACGAACTGGTGCCTTACCTGTACCGGGAAATGCGGAAATGCGCCGACAATGGACTCTCCATGATCCGGCCCATGTATTACGAGCACCCCGAAGAGACCGAGGCCTATCGGTGTGAGAATCAATACATGTTCGGCGACGACATGATCGTGGCGCCCGTCGTGGAACCTCTCCATCCCGACGACGAAATGGCATCCGCCTCCGTCTGGTTGCCGGAGGGAGAATGGTTCGACATCGAACGCGGATGCCTCCTGCAGGGCGGCCAACGGGTCACCATACGCTACACCCTCGAAGAAACCCCCGTCTTTGTGCGCCCCGGCACCGTGATTCCCGAGCAAACCTTTGTCCGCCGCTTGGAGCCGGGCTCCTTTCCCGAAATCGTCTTCCGGGTCTACCCCGGTAAATCCGGCAAAACCACCGTGTACGAAGACGACGGCGTCAGCAACGATTGGCAAAAAGGCCTACACGCCGAAATATGCTTCCGGCACAAGAAAAAAGGAAATGTCCGCACCCTGCGGATTTCCAGACCCAAAGGACAAAAAAAGCCCAAATTCAAGGGGTTCCAAGCTAAACGCCCCGTGAAAATCATTTTCGAAGGCGTGGCCCCGCCCAAATCCGCGGAGGGACTGGACTGGCGATATGACGGCGATACCGCCAGCCTGCATTTGGATGCGGGAGTGCTCGACCTCAACAAATCCCATGCCTTCACCCTTGTGGAAGCCGGTGGCAAGGTACAGAAAAAAGCCCTCGGCCTCAAAGGTCTCATGACCCGACTGGAAAAAGTGCGGGCCCTGAACTGCATCGTCTCCCCCTGTCGCCCCATCCATGCCGACGAACGCCTGGCGGTGCGCGTGGCCCAAACCGGCAACCGCGTCAGCCTCCACCCCGAAACCTTTTCCAAAAAATTGGATCAAATGGCCGCGGACCTCAACCGCCTGCCCAAAGCCTTGGATGCATACATCGACGCCTACGCGGAACTGGAAAAAAACACCGGCAACAGCCAGCAAAATCAAATCAAAATTCTCAAACGGGCCTCAGGCATCCTCAAAGCCACGCTCAAAGAAATGGCCCCGACAAAGGGATGATGATTGCTTTGGGTGTTTCTTTTCGTCTGCGGGGAAATCCGGGAAGTCTGGGTAGGAAGTTTGCTCCGGGCCTGAAGGCCCATCGCTGAAACCTCGTAAACGAGGAACTCCGAACTCCGCATTCGTCACTCCCCCTTATCCCTTATCCAAATCCCCCGGCTTCAAATATCTCGCGGCCAAAAACATGCCCACGATCGCGAGCGCGGCCGTGGGGACGAACATCATGGAATATGAGCCGGTGAGATCACGGATCACGCCCGTGACCAGGGTCCCCGACAAGGCGCCCACCCCATACGCGGTGAAAACCAGACCATAATTCCCGGCATAGCGGGCGGGATCGAAGAGCTTCAGCGTGGCCGTGGGGGCCAGGGCCAGCCATCCGCCCAGACACATCCAGAACACACAGAAGCTTATGGCGTAGCGGATCACGTTCCCCTCTCCCACCGTCAACATCGTCAAAGACGCTGACAAAATCAGCACAAAAGAGAGCACCGCCGCAAAGCGGGGAGACCGATGGTCCGCCAGCCAACCGAACAAAGGCCGGCCCAATCCGTTGAAGACCGCGAAAAGAGACACCAGGATCGCGGCGGTTTCCGGGGGCAAGCGAACCACCTCCTGGGCCACGGAACTGGAAATGCCAATCACCGAAAGCCCCACGAACGTGCCGATGGTGTAACAGGCGCAGAGAATGTGAAAAACCGGCGTCCGCAAAAGATTGTCCGGATAGCGTCCCAGTGACGAGCCCGAGGCGGCCACGGCAAGAACGCTTTTGGGCGACCAGGCCGGAGGGGGATAGCGCATGAAACACGATACCAACAACAACACACAAAGAAACGCCCCTCCCAAGGTCCAAAACGTTTGTTGCACGCCCAGTTGATCCATGAGAAATTTTGCCAAGGGCGCGGTCACCAAAGGCGAAAGGCCAAAGCCCACCATGGTCAATCCCATGGCCAGCCCCTTTTTGTCGGGGAACCAAGCCGCCGAAACCGCCAACGGCGCTCCATAGGCAATCCCCACCCCGGCGCCGCCCAAAACGCCATAACACAAAACCAAGGTCGGCGTGGATGTCGCAAAACCGGTCAAAACGTAGCCGGTGCCAATCAACAACGCCCCCAAAGCCATCATCCGTCCCGGTCCCAGGCGATTCATGTGCGCCCCCGCAAACGGCATGCACACCGCATACATCACCAACATCACCGTGAACGGCAACAAGCTCGCGGTCGATTGAATGCCATGCAGTTCTTGCAAGGGTTTCCTGAAAATACTCCAAGAATACACCGTGCCCATGCACAACATGGCCAACACGCCCAAAAGCAAAAACACAATGCGTCCGCGTTCGGCGGAAAAACCGAAGACACGGAGTTCATGGTGTTGAGGTTCAGCTTGCGATTCCATTCTGCATGCATAAACTACCCCCTTGCCCTGGTTCTGCCAAGCAGAATCCCGCATCATCTCCCACCTAACCATGTCCAACGTCAAATGATCGCGAATCTCCGCTATTTTTTCAGACTCTCCGCCATCCTGCTCGCGTCGCTCATTCTGTGGATCCATGCCAAGTCTGTCCGCGCAATGACGCGCAAAAACCCTGAAAAACGTTATCGACTGATCTGCGAGGGCATGCGCGCCTACTGCCGCGCGGTGGCATGGATCATCGGCATGACCCTCCGCCTCCACGGCACTCCGCCCAAGGCGCCCTTTTTTCTGGTGGCCAACCACATCAACTTCACGGACATCCCCCTCCTCTGCGCCCTTTGTCCCGGATGGTTTGTCAGCAAAGCGGAAGTCGCCAACTGGCCCGTCTTGGGTTCATTGACCCGCAACACCCACACCCTCTTTCTCGACCGAAACAAACGACACGACGTACAACGCGTGAACCAGCGTATCGCCGAACGCGTCCGCCAAGGGGATGGGGTCGTTTTCTTCCCCGAAGGCACCACCTCCGACGGTACTTCCGTGCGCCCCTTCCAACCCTCGCTCCTACAACCGGCCATCGAATTGGACATTCCCGTACACTGCGCCGCCATCGTCTACACCACCCCGCCGGGGGCGCCCCCGCCCTCCGAACTCGTCGGATGGGACGGCGGCACCGCCTTCGGAACCCACGCCAAAACCCTGCTATCCACCCCCGGTTTCACCGCCCACGTCCACTTCAGCGAGCAAACCGTGCAGGCCAAAACCCGCAAACAACTCGCCCTCGAAGCCCAAGCCCTGGTCGCCAACCTTCACGGCGAATTGCTCCGACGCTCAGCGTATGCCCCGGACCTCGTCCAAAATGGCGGCACCGAAAGTGAAGCCGCCCCCGAAGGCGCATAAGCCGATTTTTTCAGCGCGGGCGCCGTTTTCAAAGAGTTCGTTCAAGGCTAGCGGAATGCTGGAGGAGGAGGTGTTCCCGTTCAACCGAATGTTACTGAAACATCGGTCATCGGCGAGTTGCAGGCGTTTTTGTACGGCGTCCAGAATCCGTTGATTGGCCTGATGGGGCACAATCAGGTCCAAATCCTCCACGCCTAGATCCACTTGCGCACAGGCTTCCAGAAGGGACTCGCTCATGAGACGCACGGCCTTGGCAAACACGGTCCGCCCTTGCATTTCGATCACCCCGTCTCCGGGCCCCAAGGGGACGGTGATGACCGACGCCCGGTCTCCGCGGGCGGAAACGAATGGCCGCCGAAGACGGGCGGACGGCGGATGCGGGATCTCCGTGCTCAGGAGGGTTGCCGTGGCGGCGTCCCCGAAGAGAATCGCGGTGTCGAAATCGTCGTTCCGAAGCAGTGGGGACAAATGTTCGCTGGTCACAATCAAGGCCTTGCCCTTGCCTCGGACGCAGAGGTGATCGTGCCCAAGTTGCAGGGCGTACAGATACCCGGAGCAGGCCGCATTCACGTCAAAGGCCTGCACGGGGGCGTCCTGATCGTCGGAGAGGCGTGCAAGCAATTCGCAGGCCATGGAGGGGGTCGTCCGCACGGGCGTGCCGGTGGCGCAGATCAGCAGATCCACATCCGAGATTGTCAGTTGATGTTGTGCGAGGGCCTTGCGAACCGCCGTTTCCGCGAGGGACAACGCGTCTTCGCCCTCCGCGGCCCGGCGACGCTCCTCGATTCCGGTGCGCGTGAGGATATCCTCCGCCGTCCTTTCCGCAAAGGCGGGGGCCATCTCTTCGTTGCCGACCCGGCGCGATCCTTTGGCCACGCAGGGTTTGCCCAAATGGACGATTAGCGGATGGGAATTCGCGCCGCTTTCCTTTCGCCGCGTCGCGCGGGGGCGCAAATGCGGAATCGCGGCATGGCGCTCCGCCTGCCCGGTCCGCGAAGTCGTTGTGGCTGCGGCCAATTCCAAAACCGGGGCGCCGACCGGAATGCGATCCCCTTCCTCCGCCAATACGCTGAGCACCCGACCCGACAGCGGCGCGGTCAGCTCCAGAACCGCCTTGTCCCCTTCCATCTCCGCCAGCAGCTGACCCGTTTGCACTTCATCCCCTTCCTTCACGTTCCAGGTGATGATTTCCACGGTTTTGTCCGCCGGACTGGAACCCACCGCGCGGATTTCACAACGATCCGTTTCCATCGCTTCCGGCATGGACCAACTCAGATCCAGGTCACACAATTCCGCCGCCGCTTCCAGAATGTCATTCACCGAAGGCAACAGATCCAATTGATTGGAAAAATTGCAGGGGATATACGTGTCCGCCCGCGCCACCCGCCGCGCTTGGATGGGTGAAGAAAGACGCTCCACCACCGAAGCCACCACCTCCGCCCCGAAGCCGCAGGTGATGTTGTCCTCATGAACCACCAAGAGGCGTTTCGTCTTGCCGACGGATCGGAAAACACAATCCCGGTCCCACGGGGCGATTTGGCGGAGATCGATGATTTCACACGACACCCCGGCTTTTTCCAAATGTTCGGACGCTTTCTGCGACAAAGCGACCGTATTCCCCCAGCCCACCAAAGTCAGGTCCTGCCCTTCCTGCAAAATCCGCGCACGTCCAATGGGCACAAAATGCTTTTCGATATCCCTCGAAGTTGCCGTGTCCATGTCGTTCAGGGCGTTTTTGGGGTAGAAAAACAAAGTGGGACGACCGGATTGAAACGCGGCGTTGAGCATGCCCGCCGCATCCGCCGCATTGCCGGGCATCATCACATCCACGCCGGGCGTGTGCGCGGCCACGGACTCGAGGGTCTGCGCGTGAAAAGGCCCCAGCCCGGGTCGATATCCCCCGCAGGTGATCATCAGGATGACCGGACATGCCCACTCGCCTCGCGTTCGCCAGTACATGCTGCCCAGTTCGGAGGCGATCTGGTTGAAGGCCAACGGCAGAAAATCCGCGAACTGGAGAAACGCAACCGGTTTTTGCCCCGCCAACGCCCGCCCGATGGCGGTGCCGACAATGGTGGATTCGGAAAGTGGCGCGTTCACCACCCGGGCAGGATGCAGAGTGCTCAAGCCAGCGGTGACCCCGAACACATCGCCCTTGGGATCCTCGATATCCTGCCCGTACAGAAACACCCCCGGATCCTGTTCAAGCTGAATCCGCAACACTTCATTGAGGGCCCGCCGCATGTTCAGTTCAGGCTTCTTAGGATCTCCCCGGTACTCCGTCAACCTTTCCGGCAAAGGACGCGACGCATCCAAACAGGGTTCAGGCGCGGGCGCGAGCAAAGCCTCCCGCGTCAGCACCCGCATGGAAGCCCGAACCGTTTGCCGCTCCCGGGACAAATCCTCCTCCGAAACGCCCCGCGCGATCAGTTCGTTTGCCAGATTCGCCAGCGGATCCTGGGTCGCTTCCGCTTCCGCCAACTCCGCTTGACGCCGGTACACCCGTTGATCATCCGCATTGGTATGGTTGGAAAGGCGTTCCGTCCGCATCACCACAATCGACGGATTCCGCGTTTCCCGAATCTCCCCCACAACCTGCGCGAACATCCGATCACAGGCGGGCACATCCCAACCGTTGATTCGCTGAATGGGGATGCCGTAAAATTCGGATGCCTCGCCATCGGGTCGCGAGAAAAACGTTTTTCCGTCGGTGGGCACGGAAATGGACCAACGATTGTCATGAACCAGAAACAGAACCGGAAGCCGCCAACGGACCGCCTCCGCGACCGCCTCCAGAAACTCGCCCTGTTGGGTTGTACCGTCGCCCACCGAACACAAAACAACCGGACGCTCGGGCTGATCGCTGATCGCGGAAGCCACGCCCGCCGCATGCAGGGCGTTGTTGCCCACGGGTCCGGGAATGCTGAGGATATGACGAGTCCGGTCGCTCATATGCGCGCTCATTTGCCGACCGCCGGAAGGACTCGACTCCCGGCAAAGCACGCTGTCCAAAAACATCCGCGGCGGCACGCCCCTCGCCAGCATCAGCGCCTTGTCGCGATAGTGGCAGTGCAGATAATCGGACGCAATCAGATGCCCCGCCAACGCCGCGCCGGCTTCGTGACCCGCACCCGACACATGGAAAAACGCCTCCCCGCGCGTCACCAACTCCATTTCCCGTTCCTCCAAGACGCGGGCGGTCAGCATCACCCGGAAGAGTTCCCACAGGCGTTCGCTAGGATTCGGTTTCATGTTTGTTTTCCTCTCCGATTTCCGCGAGTTCGGTGGGTGTGATTATTTATCCAGCGTTTTCACCAAAACGTCTTTCACGAAATCAGGGAGCGACATACCGGCATTCCGAGCATCGGCTTTCAAGATTTCGTATTTTTCAATCTCAGATCCTTGCCACATCAGGTCCAATCTGCGCACTTGGCGCATCGCAACATGGTTGTAGTTTTCAGGGTAAGCCCAATAGCAAGACAGGCAAACCTCTTTCTTTTTATCAATCTGCCAATTCGAGCAATGTTCACATGACCAGGATTTCGCCCGGTTCGCCGATCCGCAAAGCAACATGAAGTCATTCGGATTCAACTCGGATGCGTCTCCGGCTACTTCGAAAGGGCCTCGATGGTCGATCTGCAAATCCCTTTGCTCAACTTCTTCCAAATAAATGAAGCATTTGCACCCATATTGTTCGATTAATTGATCTTTGATTTCCTTTGATAAACCTGTTCGCCCATCAAACCTTCGAAACTTCAACTGCGAGGGGTCCGCAAATTTGTAGGCGGCGATTCTACGTTCATCCGGACCCTCGACCCGAAAAGTTTCCAAAGGAATTCCATTTTCACGCACATCACGAGCTGCACGAGGCGGATGATTATAGCCATATTTTGACTTCAATTCATCGGTTGTAATGTGACCGTGTTTTAAAATATGATCAATAACCGTTTTTGGACGTTTGGCGGTAACTGACTTACAAAGCTGTAGAAACTCTTTGGGGTATTTTGCCATATGGGGACGTGGGTTCGAGTAGTTGCATCTGTGAAGTGTTTGCGCGATAATGTGTACACGGCAAAGCGCTCATCTCATTTGAAAGTGTCTGGGAAAGATAGAGAGATTCAAATGTAACATCTTTCCGCCCCAATAATGTGGCCTGCGAAGATCTACCTGCCTCGATTTCAACCAGAGTAAGGTCAAGGTAATCGGGCAAAGGTTCGCCATAGCTCTGCTCTCCAAGTCGCCCGTCATAGCTTATCATGTACCGAACACCCCGCGCATTGAGCTGATCAAGGGCAACCACGAAATCATCAAAGGAAATCCCGCTGACATAACGGGCGTCCCGTTCCCCACATACGCCTTGATAGGGAGGATCCATGTACACGACATCCTCGTCGCGACAGTTGGCAAGTACATCCCGATAATCCTGAGCAGTTACAATTGTCTTTCCTCTCAACAGCATTGAAACGCCAAGAATGTTATTTTTCATTCGGTCCGGATGCGTACCAAGTCTTCTTTTGTCAGGGCTTTGGTTAAACAAACCATCTGAATTATAACGAACCGAGGCTTTCACACACCTGGCCAACAAATAAAGCAAGAGCTTTGGATCATTTGTACGGTTAAATTCCTCTCTCACCTGGTAATAATGTTCCAGAGGTTCCTGGTCTTCGCTTCTCCATGTCGATTTGTAAAATTCAGACACTTCTTCGGGTTGGTTAACAATAAGACCGATCAATTGGGCAAGAGGCTTGTTGAAATCATTCAGCCAGTATTCTTTTGCCTTCCCTCTCGCCGCACAAGCGAGTGAAAACGCGGCCGACCCTGCAAAAGGCTCGACAATTCGATGAACCCGGTGGGGTAAATACTGAAGTATCGTTGTTGCAAGGGCTCTCTTGCTGCCCTGATACTGAAAAGGTTGTGGAATTTTCATAAAAACCACCTAACACCGATCAAAAATGAAGTCCATAAATTTTTTCAATATTCTGTACGCTTGAATAGCTTTAAGGGGTTGTGCCGTTCATCTACACCCAACCATCGACGATTGGCGGGTTCGGTGTGGAGCAAGCAGGAAGAATCCGACGAGGAGGATGAAAACGACGCTCATAACATTGGGAAAATGATGACCGCCCCGTTGGTATAGGGTGCGGCCGGAGGTGGTGGAGGTGTTCCGGATGGAGAATCCCTGGACTCCGGCCAGGACGCGCAGGCGCTCGATCTCGGCGACTCGTCTTTGGTGTTCGGCGAGGAGGGCGGGATCGGTGGCGATGGCCTCGACGCCGTGTTCGTTGCGGAAGGCGAGCAGCGCGTCGATGGCGACGGAATCGGGTGCCCCCACGCGGGGAAAATAGTTGCCGGATTCGTTGGTGACCATTCCGGTATACCGTCCGGTGGGATCGACAAATCCGGAAACCCCCGCATTGGTGGCACGGGCCACGGTGGTGCGGGCTTCCACGGCCCGGAAGGCCATGGCCATCTTGCTCACGAGAATCGAATGATTGCGATGAAAACGCCCCTCGTTGGCGAGGGTGAGAATGAGGGGCTGGCGGCCTTCGGGGGATTCCGCGAATACCCCCGCACTTTCGGAATGCAGAATTTCCGAGCAAATCGCGACCACGAAAGGATGGCCGTTCATCCGCATGAGTACGCGCTCTTCCCCGGCAACGAGGTTGCCGATGGATTCGACCCAACGCCGGACCGGTGGTATCCAGCCCGCCCATCGCAGCCAGGCGTCGGTTCCACCGGGAATATACTCTCCGCCGGGAAAGAGCCGCATCTTGAATTGGCTGTCCTCCCCCTCCCCCGCGCCGGGCACAAAAAGGGTCGCGGCATTGCGCTCTTCAAAATAGTTGGGAAAGGTCCCGCCGCCGGGGCGTTGATCGGAAAGTCCCGCGAGCACGGGCAATCCAAGAGCGTGAACCCATTGTATAAATGAAGCCTGTTGCTCCGCCCGTACCTGTCGGAACCGCATCCATTCGGCCTCGAAGGGCTTCGGATCGCTTTCGGCTTTAGCGCGCTCGGCCTCCGGCACCATGTTCGGGTGGAATTCGGCTTGCAGGAACTCCACATTGAATAGCGGGATGTCGGCGGCCTTTTCCGGCCAGAGGATGAGGTCCGGCGGTTCGGGAGCGCGGGCGGCCTCTTCGCTCATGCGTTTCAAGTCCTGCATGAGCATCCGTCCGTCATAGTTTTTCGCGGGATCCTGAAAAAGAAGCGCGTCGGACTGCAGCACGGCGATGCGCGGACCGGGTTGCAGCGTCTGGTCGATCCGCCGGATTCGAAATTGACCGTACCCGAAAATCATCCCCCAAGCGGCGGCGACGGCAAGCCCCCCGGGGAGGAGCGCGTGACGTAGGCGCGCTCTTCCGGGGCCACGGGCCAACAAGGCGTCGAGCAGCGCCCCGTTGGCCGCGGCGATGGCGAAGGAAATCAGCATGGGGCCACCGAGGTCGGCCGTTTGAATCATCCAGACCTGTTCATGACAACCGAAGGCCAGGACCGCGAAGGGCAACCCGAAGGGACCGGCCATGCGCAAACTTTCCGCGCCCACCCAAGCGACGGGCAACACCCAGGCCATGCGACAGCCGCGACGCCGTCCCTCATACACGGCCAGGGCCACGGGAATCAGGGTCAAGGCATTCAGGAAGACCAGCAGATTGGCGGCGACATGGTTGTAAACCGTCAGCCTGTCCTGCTGAATGCGCAGGGCCACGAAGCCGCCGAGCAATCCGAGCCACACGCAGCCCCAACGGCTCCGGCATCGGGCGAAGGCAAAACCAAGGGGCAACGGGGTCAGGAGGATCGCCGGCCACCAACGGAAGTAACCGACTTCGCAAAACACACCGCTCAAAATCGCCAAGAAGGCCGGCAATAGGTAGCGATTCAGGATGGAATCCGCGTCAGCTTTAATCCGGGATCACCAAACGGTAGATGATGGGTTTGTCTGTTCCATCGGCGAGTTCAAGTTCTTCCAGATGCCCGGTGGTTTTGGGGTCGGTGATCTTCAAATTGCCCCCCAAGGCAATCACCCGTCCCACGTAGATCCAATCTTGCAAATTGTAGGTCCCTTCCACATGATAGAGTCTGCCGGGTTCCCCCTCACCCTCGATCACCAAGGTGCTTCCGTCCTCCACGCGTGAAGCGGTGAGCACGGGAGCTTCGTCGGTGAAGGCCGTGGCCACCAAGGGCAGTTCAACCGGATCACCGCCACCGGCGGGGACCATCAGGTGCTGCTCTGGAAATTCCGACAACCCGGCCCGTCGCAAGGTCGAGTGGCTGATATGAAAGTGCCAATGCCCGCTCTTTGCCGGTATGACCGCCACGCCATTTTCATCGGTGAGTCCGAAGGCGTCATAGGTGTCTTCGCCAGGGGCAGTCATGAGATGCGCATGCATCGGAATACCGGATACTGGATTGTCCTCCGCATCCAGAATGGTGACATGGATGAAGATCTCCGGATCCACCGCGAAAATATTTTCCACAATTGACTGGGTCTCGTCCTCATCGTGGACAATGTCCAGCAGCGGCAGGTTTTTCAGCAGCAACTGCCGCCGGGCGGCTTCCCGGGGATCGGGAATCACGAACCAGTGCCCTTCCGAAAGATGGATATTAAAATAGCCGTTGGTTTTGTAGGTGGACTGAAACACGGAAGTCAGTTCGCTGTTCACAATATTTTGCGCCCAAAGCGTCAGTCCGCCGACCGGCTCACCATCCTTATCGAGGTCAGCGCTATCGAAGAGAATCGACCCTTCGAGAATCGCGGACAATTTCGGCGCGGTATGAACATATTCAACCGACTGGTTGGGGGCGGTCAACTTGACGCGGGTCTCCAGGGCACCGGGATGCCCGACCCGTTCCAGATCATAGGAAAACGGAGTCACTTCCCAGACCCCGGCGGTCACGGGCAGGGTGAACACCCCGTTTTGCAAGGTATATCCGGAGGTGGTCTGCCCGGTCTCGCGGTTGATCGCCGACATTTGAACTTTCCACAGGGGGTTGCCGTCGTCATCCCGGAGATAACCGCCAATCACACTATCGGCCTCAATGAAGGAGATGACAACACCCGTTTGATTCACTTCATCGGTCGTATCGACGATGAGATCCGGCTCATTCGGCAACTCAAGGAGGTTGCGGGAGGAGGCTTCGTAGCTTTTGACAAACACAATCCAACGGTCGGGCGTCACCATCACGAAAAAATCTCCGTTGGCGTCCGTCCAGGTGTGGGTCATCAGCCGGCCGTCGACGATGCCGTTTTCGTCCACGGTGAGGAAGGTCACCGGCAGTCCCGCGATGGGTTCTTCGGTGGCGTTGCGCTCAGCCCGCCCCGCAATCTCCACCGTACCCTTCGTGAGCACAATGTCGTGTTCCAGTTCGTCGTCGAATTCGATCAAGCGGTTGTTGCCTCTTTGAAAGGGTCCGACATATCCGGGCGCCACGGCCACGAGATCCACTTCGAGCGGATAATGGGGGCTCGCAATATAATAGTACCCGTCCTCATCCGCCTGTTTCGCGAAAAGAATATCCGAGTAGGCACCCAATTGCTGGAGGAGGCCGACAATGGCATTGGGGATGCCATCCCCTTCCTCATCCACGACATACCCCCAAAAATACTCATCGGTCCAAATTTCATCAATGGTGAGATAGCCATCCACCGGATCAAAGGCATCGTTCGGACTCGAAACGCGGATCACATACTCGCCGGCCATATTGGACATGCCGCCGAACATGCCGAGCTGAGTTTCGATGGTGTCGTCCACTTCTCCGTCCCAGTCCAAAACCATGTTGGTGTTAAAAAAGAAATCCCCGAACATCGGGCGGTAGCCCTCCTGAACCAGATGACTCTCCACCAGCACCGCGTTTTCGTTGACAATGCCTTCATCGTTGTCCACCAGAAAACGCTCGATCAGCACCGTCTGTCCATTCGACAACCCGGAAATTTCAACATCCACCCAATCAAAGCGGTCCGCGTCGATGGTCTCGGGTGAAACGATAACCGTGATTGGGCCTTCCGACTCGGGCTGCACCGCCTCGGGACGCTCCCAGGTCTCGTAGTCGCCGTCAATCGGCGCGTTCCACGCGGGTGCCAGGTTGTCGCCGATCCGCTCGGCGAAGCACACGTTCGACATGCTCACCCGAAAGACCGAGGCCCATGCGGTCGGGGAGAACAGGGTCAGTGCGGCAAGGAACAACGCGCGGCCCATCCATGCGCATGTCTTTGGATGGCGGACGTTGGAAAAAAGAAAGGGGAGCAATATGGAGTTGATTTTCATTGCTTGACCAAAACGAGGGTGAAAATGCACGGGACAAAAAGGACAGAACAACTCAGAAAGGATTTGAAATCTTGACAGCATATCCCAAGTCGTTGTATTGATTATACATTGAAAGCTCTGCCATAGGCAAGTACCTATGTTTTGCCTTTAGTCTCCAAAAATTCGCATCCAGGCTCACCCTCTGCCAAGTGGCGTTTCGCCAAAACGCCGTCAAACGATGAGTTCCCTTCCTTTTTCACAGTTTTCGACGGCCTCTCTTCCCCGGAAAGACCGCTTCGACGCTTGGCGGGAATCCATCGAGGTCCTCTTTGACGTGGAGGAGTTGCCTCGCCGGGACGGGAACCCCTTCCATGCCGAGCTTCAGACCCATCGCATCGGCGAAATGCTGGTCGCCCGCCTCGATTCGGAAACCGCCCGTTACATCCGACCGCGCGAGCGCATTATCCAAGACGGCATGGACATTCTCATGATCCAATTTTTTTTAGAGGGCGAGGTGCTGTTCCGCACCGGTAAAGAAAGTAATCGCGGCAAGCCCGGGGATCTCATTGTGTTCGATTTCGCGCGTCCGCTGGACAACATCAACACGCGTTTTCGTCATTTGTCCCTTCTCGCCCCCCGCGACCGGCTGGAAGCCCATGTGCCGGGCATCGCCCGCTATCACGGTCGCCCCCTGCCCCGGGACCTTCCCGGCGTGAACATTCTCCGCGAACATCTCCTCACCCTACACAACTCCGCCAGTGGACTCCCGGAGAACCTCGCCGCGCCCCTCAGTGACGCCACCTTTTCACTCGTCGCCGCCGCTTTCAGCCAGGCCCCGGGAATTTCCCGGGGACTCGGAGACCCCACCTCCGTCTCCGCCGGTATCTGCCTCATTCCCCGGATCCGCCGCCACATCCTTGACAACCTGGGCCGCAACGACCTTTCTCCCTTGGCCATCGCCCAACACTTCGGCATCTCCAAAGCCCAACTCTATCGGGTGATGGAACCCGTGGGCGGCGTCGCCGCCTTCATCCGACATCAACGCCTCCGCGCCTGCCGACGCGATCTGCACAATTCCGCGTTTCGCCACCTCCGCATCGCCGAAATCGCCTACAAACACGGCTTTACCAACATTGCCTCCTTCAACCGCCAGTTCCGCCAGGAATTTGGGTGCGCCCCGGGGGACGCGCGCGCCACCGCGCCGGACGAAATGTTGGAAAGCGCCACAAACGGCAAGTCCCAAGCCGAATACCAGGACTGGATCCGGCTCATCAACGCCGTCGGGGGATGAAGCGGAAACAGAGGGATTGATGCGCATTTGACTGTAAACCTGCCCCGAGACTTGTTGAACGGAACATCATACGGTAGTGTCAAAATTCTTCGTGAACTTTGATCACGGTTTTTGTCCGGCATTCGAACAAAGTCCATGAAGCCCCGCCTGTCGTTCAGCACCCTCATCACTGGAGAATTTTCATGAAAAAACTGCGATTGCTTTTATTAGGGTTCCCTCTTTTTTTTCCTTTCGCTTACGGGCAACAAGTCGCAAATCAGGAGGACATCACGGTACGAGTGCAGGCCCTTTCCGCCGGCAACCTGGAAATCGAGGGTCTGTTTTGGGTGAAAGGCCAGGAATGGGAACAAGTTCAGGTGCCCGTGGAATTTTTGTCCACCGCTGAATCCTACACGGGACCCAACCCCATCACCTTTTACCGGGAAGGTCCCCCTGAGGACGGAGAGGAAGCGCCTGGCTACGTGCCCGTGGCCCAAGTGCGGATTCCCGCAAACACGGATGAGGTGGTCATTCTCTTTCAGGAGCGTGAACAACAGATCGCCGGAACCGCAATTCCCCTGCGCGCACAGAATTTCCCCCAAGGCAGCTATATGGTGTTTAACCGCTCCGGTCAGGATGTGGTCATGTCTTTGGATGGAGCCCCAGCAACCCTCGCTTCCGGAGGCGTGCAGGTGATCCGCCCCGAGAATCGGGAGCGCCGACCAATTCCCGTGGTTTTGCAACATCGGCGGGATCCTGAAAACCGTTCCTTGATCACCACCACTTGGTTTTATCACCCCGAACGGCGGCGCTTTGTTTTTCTCCTCCCCGAAGAGGACCGGATCCAAGTCCGAAGTATAGGCTGGTTCCCTGGAAATCAGGAGTAAAAAGACTTAAGTTTACCGTAAAACTGGAAAACATTTCGCGGCGCGTAAACATTCCGTGTCGGAAGGGGTATGATAATCATATGAAGTTTACTCGATTTTCACGTCCTATTTCTCAAACCCGCGAAGGGTCCGCCTTGTTGGTGACCCTGTTGGTGATCAGCCTCATGTTGGTGACCGTCCTGACGTTTACCCAAGTGGTGCGGATGGAGTTGCGGAAAGTCATCTCCCACCAAGAGATGCTCCAGGCGAAAGGCAATGCGCGGCTGGGGGCGGAGTTGGCCCTCGCGCAAATCCAGCATCTGCTGGGTCCCGACCAACGCGTCAGCGCCCCCGCCGATGTGTTGCGGGGAAGCGAAGGGAACCTGTACCGTCCTTCCTTGAACCGTCATGCCAACAAACGGCATTGGGTGGGGGTCTGGGATGCGGATGGATTTGATGAGCGGTCCGCGGCGAACAAACCTTTTCTGGGCTGGCTGGTGTCTGGTCCTCCGGCGGAATCGGCTGAACAGGACCTCTCCAGGGTTTCCAGCGCACCGACCGGCACGAATTTGGTGGCCCTGGTGGGCGAGGGTTCCGTGGAACGGCCCGAGGACGGCATCACCCTCGCCCCCACGCCGCTCACCAACGCGGTGGGCACCTACGCGTATTGGGTCAGTGACGAGGGCACCAAAGCCCGATTCAATTTGCAAGACCCCTTTCGCGGCACCTCCGACTTCACCGAACGGCAGTTCAGCATGAAATCGGCCCAACGGCACGCGGCGGAACTGTTTACCTATGACAATGTGAATCCCCTTTCGTCGAGCGGACTGTATCCGCTGGATGACGACGGATTCACGGAAATGCGGGAACGACTGGCCAACATTGAGCAATTGCCCTTGATCCCCCCGGCTGGCAGTGCCGCGGCGGGCGCGTATCGGCAACTCTATCGGAACCGCTTCCACGACATGACCTTGGTTTCCCGGGGCGTGCTGGCGGATGTTCGCAACGGCGGACTGAAAACGGATTTGAGCCTGGCCTTTGAAATGCCCTTGGCGGAATTCAATCAGTCTGAATTCGGGGCCGGCTCCCCCTATGCCGAAGATCCGGTCCATCGTCCCCCCGGCTATCCCGCCAATGAAAAAATCACCCCGATGTTCCGCATTTCCGATTTCACACCCTTCGGTTTTGAGCCAGAAAACAGTCCCAACCGGGGAACGTATAACAGCACCCATGAGATGTGGGCCAATCCTCAGAAAAACATCGCCCCCGTTCTCCGCGGCCCGCCCTGGCACCTTTTGCGCAATTATTATCGGATTTACAAACAAAACGATCCCGACCGGGGGGCCTATGGTCTGAACCAGACCTCCTTTGTCACCTCAGGCGGGCGACAGGTCTACCAAGGCCGTGGATTTTTCCCGGAGCCCGTGGGGTTTTCCTTTGCCAGACGATATGCGCAGGATCCGCATGTCTGGACCTATGCACAAGGTTATGGCCCCTTGGGGACAAACCTGACCAGTTCCCTCGAACTCGGCCGCCCCATTTTTCCGGCCATTTCACCCGTCCCCCTGCGCGTACAAGTGGTGACCAGTCTGCGCATGCGTCCGCATACGGTCACGGATGAAGAAGGTGAAACGGCCACACATTATATTCCCGACGTCTACATCGACCCGATTGTGGTGCTCTGGAACCCCTACAACGTCCCCGTACGAACCGGCACCCAACAGGGGCAGCCCCTGCAAATCAGTGTGCGTTTCATTGATTTCATCATGGATCTTGAAACCGACGGCACCAGCAACAAGGTGCGCCTGCGCAACCTTTTCAAGGACAGCAATGGCAGTCATCTCAGTTATGATCCAAATTCCTCGGAAGCCTTTATGTTGACCCTGGACGACGGAGGTTCGGGGTTGGTGTTGGAGCCGGGAGAAGTGGTGATTTTCACCGGCACCGCGCAAAGTGTCACCTATGAGCGGATTCCAGGGTCGGACAGTTTCCAGGTGTATAGCGGCGTCAATCTGAACATGCGGCCCGGCATTGTTTCGTATCTGCCTGAAGATTCCGGAATTCTTTTTGAAGACCCATGGGAGCTGTCGCTTCCAGCGGAAACCTCCGTCCGTTTCCAGACCACAAATGTGAATGTGGATCCGATGACGGGCCAAACGGTCAATTTGATCCACAAGTTTCAATTCGGGGGCGTGAGCCGAAATTTGCCAAGCGGAAATCCATCGGGCATTTCCCCGTTTTTCAGCTCGGCCGAAGCGGGTGGGACCAACATGAATACAGCTTGGTCCGCCTCAATGAGCGCGAACTCCGCCGAGCTTGTGGATGAGAAAAGACCCTTCTTTCTTTACGACGCGATGCTAAAATCGGAAAATTCCGATTTTCCGGTCAACATGCTGGCACAGTATAACGTGAGGGCCGCAACCTTTGACCAAGGCCTCTTCACAAATTCGGAATCCATGAAGCACCTCCCCTCCACACGGCAGGATGATCTATGGCTTGGACGGTCCTTTCGCCTTCAGTTTGGTTGGGACAGCCTTTTTTCCACCCATATTTCCACGGAAGGAAGTCGCGGCGCTTTTTGGGGCGGCGGCCCCACCAGTTCCAGTGGCAGCCCGAGGGTCACTTTGTTTGAAATTCCTCGTTTACCTCCCTTGTCACTGGCCTCTCTGCAACATGCACAAGTCCTTCTCATGGGGGACGAACCGTCTTTTGCCATCGGCAATTCCATCTTGCCCATTTTTGTACGCCCCGGGGAAAAAATCAGTAGCCAAGCTTTGAATAACAGGACGGGTTCAGCGAGCACCTTCCCGAATAACTTGCGCGTCTGGAACGAGGCCCGTTCCCCCCGCAGCCGCAATCCCTGGACCATGACCCGTCCGGACTGGTCCTATTTGCTCAATGAAACCCTCTGGGACGGATATTATCTCTCCAGCATCAGCCCCATCAATGGTTTTGCCTCCGCCCATGACAGTTTTGCGGCCCTGCAAGAAGGCCAACCCCTGCCCAATTCCACCCTGCGCGCAGTGAAACGTCCCGGAGAGACAGAGGCCGATGTGCGGGACAAGTTGTTCCACAGTGGGGGCAACCGCGAGATCCGCGGCGACGCCCCCCGGCTGGTCAGCGAAAACCTTCTCGTGGAAGGCGCCTTCAACGTCAACTCCACCTCCGTCGAAGCTTGGCGGGCCTTGTTGTCCTCCACCCGGAATCTGATTATCAATCTCCAGGATCAGCCCCAGCCCAGGGAATTGGACGGCACCGCCTTTACCCGTACCGCCCTGCCCTTTGACTTTGAAGACGACAAATGGCACGGCTTCCGCAACCTCACAGACGCGCAGATTGACCGTCTCGCCCGGGAACTGGTACTTCAGGTCCAGACACGAGGACCTTTTCTCAACCTCGGCGACTTCATCAACCGACGCTTGGCGCCGTCCGGGCATGCCTCCCAACGCTCCGGCCCCCTTCAGTCCGCCATTGATGCCGCCGGGCTGAATGATTCCTTCAATGTAACCCTGCAAAGCCGGGGATACAATGCGAACAACATCACCCCCCATGTGGCGCCACAGGTACAACCCGGTTCACCCGTAGCCATGAACGCGCCCGGCTGGCTCAATCAGGCGGATATTCTGACCCTGATCGGCCCCCTACTCTCCGCGCGCGCCGACACCTTCACCATCCGGGCCTATGGAGAACACGCCGGCTCACGGGCCTGGTGTGAAATGGTCGTCCAGCGGGTTCCTGAATATGTGGACAGCACCCGCAAAAAAGACCAACCCGCGCGCTGGGATCCCTCCGAGACACCTCCAGACTCCGACAGTTACGATACAACAACCCCCCGCCGCCGTTTTATCGTCACCCAGTTCCGATGGCTGAACCCAGAAGATGTTTGAGGTTGGTTGTGGGTTGTTGGTTGCCGGTTAAAGGTTGCGGGTTGACTTCCCTCCCCCCCGGCCCCGAAAGCGGCACACCTCCGTTCGTCCCTCACTGCGCTACCGCAGTCCAAAGACGCTTCGCGTCCGGGCATGGAGAGTTGTGGCGGCATGACTTGGCAGTGGCGGATTCGGAAGAAACGGTAACTCGACAAAGTGCCCCGTTTCGAAAAGGGCCCGGACGCGAAGCGTCTTTGGAGTGCGTGTAGCGAGCTTGCGAGCTGCCGCTTTCCGCAACCCGAGATCCTTGCCGATGCGGCTGTCAGTTATCCGTTAAAAATTATCGGCAAGGGACTGCCGATCTACTCGTCATTCGTCACTCATCATTCGACACTCGCCATCACTCGCCATCACTCCGCACTCGTCAGAATCTTCGCCCAATGGCCAGTTCGAATTGGTAGCCGGACAGATCGATCCGAACGCGGTCGGGACCTACATTCAGATGGGTGGACTTGACCCATTCGTAGCCGCCGGAACCGTTGAGGTACCAGTTTTCAGACAAGCAGGCTTGGAGACCCACTTGAATGCCCGCACCCCAACGCCAGGACTGGTCGTCCGCATCGTCCCGCCAAGTGGCGATCTGACGTCCGTTGGAATCGCGGTAGTATTCATTCCGAGTCGCGGAGGCATCGATCAAGTTCAGCGTGGCCAATGGTTGGACGAAAAGCGAAACCCCTTCTTTTTCGCCCCAGACCCAACGGGGGCCGAATTGAAAAGTAAAGGCTTCAACGTCCAGTTCCAAATCCACTAAGCTCTGGGTCTGAAATCCCGAAGTGCGCGTGCTGCTTTGGGGAGAATCCGTTCTGGACAGGGTGTTGACGCTGTCCGGGGTGTCGGAAATCATGGGTCCAACGCCGCTGGGATCACTCATGGTATAAGGCGCGGTTGGGAAAAAGGGATTCCCAAAGGTGTCGTAAGTGAACTGTTGCACTTCCGAACTGGTGACGGATGAGGTCACGCTGCGGGTGCTCACGTTTTGCCCAAACGCCGAACGGTTTCTGAAGTTCGCACCCAGGCCTTCAAGCCAACCCACCCGGAAAAGCAAACTCAACTCGTGGTTGCGTTCTTCTTCGCCCCGTTCCAGGTCTTCTTCGGTGGTTCTTTGACGCAGGTGATACCCAACGGCGGCCATGACCCCGAACCCATTGGTCTTCGTGGAATCATTCCACCCGGACGGTCCGCTGTCTGTGACTTGCGTGGTGGTGCGGGTCGAGGACCCACTGGTCGCGGTCAACGAGCGTGTGAAAGTCAGGGTGCTCGCCCCGGCGTCGTATTGTCCCGGGGTTTCGTAAGCAAAAAACTGGGTCACTCCGGCCTCTTGGGCCCAAACCCAACCGGAAGGACCCACATAACCGTCGTCGAACTGGCGAAATACCGCTGCGGAGCCGTCATCCGTCAAAAGCGCTCCGGGTGCCATGCTGGCAGCGCCCCGCGAACCGGGCGTGGCGACGTTGATTCCGGAGCCGGCGGCACGGGACCCGCCATCCACGGAGATTTTGACCCCTCCGCGATAGAAAGGGCCCGCTTCCACAAACCAATCCGCTTGTGCGGGGACTGCGGAAGAGACGAGGAGGATTGTCAGGAGCGCGAGCCCATTGGCCGATATTGCGCGCTTGTTTGTCTTTGGAGTTTTCATGGGATTCCTTTTCAGTTTCAAATGTTGGATGGGCTTGTGGGTCATGGGGTGACGGCGCGAACACGATAAAAGCGGCTATTGGTCATCGGGGCGGTGGCGGGAGGACCCTGGTCAATCCACTGGGTGAAATTCGCCCCCGCAAGCAGGTCCAAGGCCACCGTGTGCCATGTACCACCGTTGAGGTCATCCGTGTAGTCGATTTGATAATGGGTTCCGGCCACACTCGCGAATTCGATAAACACCCGACCGTCGTCCATCGTTTGAATGCGAGTGATGTTGGGCGCCAGATCCCCTTCCGCGGGCTGCGGGGTGTCGGCCATAATGAATTGAATCTCGATCGTGGGCGGATGCTGGTCGGGACGGAAAGCCCCGGTGGAAAGATACACCACCGACAAATCGACGCTGGCGCCGGATTCAAAGGGAAACGCCATGGAAATGGCGACTCTTCCGTCCGGTTCGGGCGCGGTTCCGTTTTGGTTTTCCACCACGATACCGTCTTCTATGTCTGAGAACAGCAACCGAATGCCAATCGCATCGCAGGGCTCGTCGTTCCGCACCGTGATTTCCTGGGTAAAGCGGGGATTCCAAGGCTCCCAAGGAAGGAAGTCACTGCTGACCGTGGTGGGATGTCCCACCACGTCAATGAGTAGAACCATCACTTGGTCGGGGACTTCCAGATCCGAGGCGGTCACCGTAATTTCCACCTGGCCCATGGAGAGGGCCTCCGTGCGGAGCTTGTTGTCCGCAGTGATCACCGCAGTCATAATCGTGGGATCACTGGAACTGGCCGTGTAGAACAAATTCTCTCCCGTAAAGCTACCTGACAAGTCATTTTCAAGCAAAGTTCCCAAGGTAATCGGGATTCCGCAGGACGGGGGAGCGGCCACGAATTGCGCCTCCACGGTGACATCCGCTTGGACATTGGTGTCGGTGCGGGGATTGTCGTTGGAGGGGTGGGTGCCCAACCATTCCACAAACACAAAACCGGGGGCGGCCTCGGCCGTGACTTCCGTCCCGTCGTCGCCTTCGTTGACAATCTGCGGGGAGACGCCATTGATACTTCCCCCAATGCCCGCGGTATAGGTTAGCGTATAGGTCACGGCTTCAAATTGCGCCTCCACGGTGATGTCTTCCTGAACATCGGTGTCGGTCCGGGGATTGTCGTTGGAGGGATGGGTACCCAACCATTCCACAAACACAAAACCGGGGGCGGCCTCGGCCGTGACTTCCGTCCCGTCTTCCCCTTGGTCGACGATCTGCGGGGAAACGCCGGAAACGCTACCCCCGGGACCCGCCGTATACGTCAGGACAAACTGATTGGGCAAAATTTCAACAAACTGCGCCTCAACGGTGATATCTTCCTGAACATTGAGGTCGGTGCGGGGATTGTCGATGGACCCGTCACTCCACTCCACGAACACAAATCCGGGTTCGGCGTTGGCCTCGACTTGGGTTCCGTCATCCCCTTCGGCGACGGTTTGCGGAGAAACCCCGGAAATATTGCCGCCAAGGCCCGCGGTATAGGTTAGGGTATATTCGGTAACAAACTGCGCCTCCACGGTGATATCTTCTTGAACATTGAGGTCGGTGCGGGGATTGTCGATGGACCCGTCACTCCATTCCACAAACACAAAACCGGGTTCGGCGTTGGCCTCGACTTGGGTTCCGTCTTCGCCTTCCATCACAAACTGTGGAGAGTCTCCAAGAATGGAGCCCCCCAAACTTGCTTCATAAATCAAGGTGTATTGATTGATCTGTTCCGAATCCACAATGATGTTTTGGTCTAAATTTACAGCCGTCTGCGCCAAGAGCTTCCCGTTGAACGTGGCGTTGGTGAGCAAGTCGATCTTCGTTGCGGTCAACAGCACCCCTTCAAAATGCGCGGTGGTGCCAATCACGGCTCCGGAGCCACCCGCGACCTGCCAGAAAATATTCTTGGCTTGTGCACCCCCGGCCAAAATCACACTTTGGCCGCTCGATACGTTCAAATCACCTTCAATCTGGAAGATAAAGACCGCATCGGGGACGCCACCGGCATCCAGCGTTACATTGTTACTGATCCCTACGCCCGTTCCCCATTTGTGAAGACCGGGGGAGATGGTCAGTCCGCCGATTTCTCCGCCACCCAGATTGGTGGTGTCCGGATCCGTCCGCCCAGCGGCTACCGTATAAGCCGTTTCCATGTCCGAGATGGCCGTGGTCATTTTGGTGGGGGTGGGTGGTGAATAGTCCGAGGCATAGATTTCCCCAGTGACTTGGGCGGAGGTGGAAAACTCATTCGAGCTGTCCATGATCAATGCAAAGCCGGTGATGGCGGTGGAGTCGATGGGACTCACCCCCATGTCGCCGGTGATGTCGGAGTCCGGCACATTGGTGATCCCGGACTTGGCCAGAATCACGAAATCACCGGCGGAGTTCAGGTTGATCGGATCTTCGGGGTGTCCGGCTTTGGCGGACGGGACCAAAAGGGCCGAACCAAGAATCAGGAGATGCATCCAACGGGAAATACCAATGCCGGAATATGATGAATTGAATATGGGGAATTTCATGGTCGTGCCTTTTCGTGGGAGCGTGTTTTAAGTGGAATAAATGTCTTTTTGAATATGTGTGTAATGTAACACAGCCACGTAAATGAAACCATGGGGTATTACCCTACCCCGACCCGGAGCACGCGCATCTGACCGATCAATGCAAGAATTTGTCTCAAACTTTGTCGATTTCACGACCCTCCGCGTTTTTTCGCTTTCCTATTGCAATTCCCGCTCGCCTGATTAGTGGAAAGAACCATCTTACCTGACGCCCCATTTCACAAGATTCCCGAGGAAAGCCCACGCATGAAGATCCTGATTGTTGGCAAAGGCGGGCGCGAACACGCCTTGGCCCGTGCCCTGAAAGATTCCCCCTCCCAACCTGAAATTTATGCCTGTCCGGGCAGCGAAGGCATGTCTGCAGTGGCCCAACCGGTCCCCGGCATTCCCGATATCGCCGCCCTGATCGATTGGATGCGGCATCATGAAATCGATCTTTGCGTGGCCGGCGAGGAGGCCTGGCTGGCCCAAGGACTGGCGGACGCCTGCATCGCCGTCGGCATCCCCTGCTTCGGCCCTCCCATGAAAGGCGCACAATTGGAGAGCAGCAAAATCCACGCGAAGGAATTCATGACCCGCCATCAGGTCCCCACCGGGGGCTTTGAAGTGGTCGATTCCGCCGAAGCCTGCCGCGCCGCCATTCACGCCTATCCCGCCGTGCTCAAATACAACGGTCTCGCCGCCGGCAAAGGCGTCGCCGTCTGCACCGGTCCGGAAATGGCGGAGGAATTCATCGACATGGTTTTTACCCGCAAACAATTCGGCGAGGACCAAGTCTTCGTCGAGGAATTTCTCGAAGGCAAGGAAGTTTCGGTCATTTGCGCGGTGTCCGATGGCAAAGCCCTGTATTTTACCCCGGCCCGGGATTACAAACGGCTTAAGGAAAACGACGAAGGCCCCAACACCGGCGGCATGGGCGCGGTCGCCTCCCGTCGGCTTCTCCCCAAGGAAACCATCGACCAAATTCAGCGGGAAGTCATCGACCCCACCCTGCGCGGACTGGTGGAAGACGACCTGAACTACCGCGGTTTTCTCTATTTCGGCATCATTCTCACCCAAGATGGCCCCAAAGTCCTCGAATTCAACTGCCGCTTCGGAGACCCCGAGGCCCAGGCGGTGTTGCCGCTCATCGAAGGCGACTTCGCCCATTTCCTCCTGAAAGCGGCCCAAGGCGAACTCGATCCCGGCCTCATACAATTCAACGAAGGTTGGTGCATCACCCTGGTGCTCGCCACCCGCGACTACCCTCGCAGCTCCGGCTCCGGCAGCCCCATCCACGGCCTCGATGACGTCACCGACGGACGCGTCTACCATGCCGGCACCCGCAAAACCGCCGACGGCGGCTTCGAAACCAATGGTGGACGCGTCCTCGCGGTCTCCCAAACCGGCGCCACCCGCGTGGAAGCCCGCGACGCCGCCTACGACGATCTCGCCAAAATCACCTTCGACGGCGCCCAATTCCGCACCGACATCGGCACCCTACATTTCGAATAAGCTCATGCGCGAAACCATCCTTTCCCAAGGCGAAGAAATCGAGGCCCTCCTCCAAAAGCTGGCCCGGGACCTCCACGCCGCCCACGGCGACAAACCCCTCGCCTTTGTCGGTATCCGCACCCGCGGCGTGATCCTCGCGGACCGCTTGGTGGCCATCCTCAAACCCCTGCGCGGACACATCGAACAGGGCACCCTCGATATTTCCCTCTATCGCGACGACCTCGACAATCTCGCCGCCCTCCCCCACATCGAGGGCTCCGACATCCCCTTCGACGTCGAAGGCGCCACCGTCATTCTTTGCGACGACATCCTCTTCACCGGACGCACCATCCGCGCCGCCATGAACGTGTTGCTCGACTACGGTCGCCCCGAGTGCATCGAGCTGGCCGTTCTGGCCGACCGGGGCCACCGCGAACTCCCCATCGCCGCCACTTGGTGCGGCGCCCGCGTCGAAACCCGACGCGAGGACTACCTGCGCGTTCATTTCAAAGAGACCGACGGACGCGACGACATCACCCACTATACCACCAAAGAGGCAAGGGAGACCGAATGAAAACCGTGACCCCACGCAAGGACCTGCTCAGCTTCGATGACATGAGCCGCGAGGAGGCCCTCGCCATCCTCGACACCGCCAAACCCTTCAAAGACCTCTTCACCCGCTCCGTCAAAAAAGTTCCCACCCTGCGCGGCAAAACCGTCCTCAACCTCTTTTACGAGCCCTCCACCCGCACCCGCACCAGCTTCGAAATCGCCGCCAAACGCCTCTCCGCAGACGTCACCAACTTCGCCGTCTCCACCTCCAGCGTCGTCAAAGGCGAATCCATACTCGACACCATCGACACCCTGCAGGCCATGCAGGTCGATTACATGATCGTGCGCCACAGTGCCAGCGGCGTCCCCGAATACATCGCCCGACACACCAAAGCCTCCGTCATCAACGCCGGGGACGGCTACCACGCCCATCCCACCCAGGCCCTGCTGGACGCCTTCACCTATCGAGAAATTTACCCCGACCTCCAGGGCAAACGCATCGTCGTGGCCGGCGACATCCTCCACTCCCGCGTGGCCCGTTCCGTCTTCGCCCTCATGCACCTCCTCGGCGTCGAAGTCGGCACCTTCGGACCCGCCCCCCTCATTCCCCCCACCATTCCCGACTACGTCAAAGTCTTCACCCGCTTCGAAGAAGTCCTCGAATTCAATCCCCAGGTCCTCTACCTCCTGCGCCTGCAACTCGAACGCCAGACCGCCAATTTTTTCCCCAGCATGCGCGAATACCACCGCGTGTACGGGGTCACCACCGAACGCTTCCGCCGCATTCGCGAAATGGGCATGTACATCATGCACCCCGGCCCCGTCAACCGCGGGGTCGAACTCGTCGACGACGTCATGAGTTACGAACGCTCCCTCATTAACGCCCAAGTCGAAAACGGCATTGCCACCCGCATGGCCGTGCTGTATCACCTGACCCCCGAAGTCAAAACCCGAAGCGGGGAAACGGAGGACCACGCATGAGCCACCGCATCTTCCAACAAGCCCGGGTGATTCTGCCCGGCCAGACAGAACCGAAAACCGTCGATCTTCGCGTCCACGACGGACGCATCGCCGAAATCGCCCCGAACCTGCAACCCGCCGAAGGCGTGGATGTCATCGACTGCCGGGGCCGCATCCTCATGCCCGCCCTCTGCGATGCCCATGTGCATTTGCGCGAACCCGGACAAGAGGACGCCGAAACCATCGAAAGCGGCACCGAAGCCGCCATCGCCGGTGGATTCACCCGCATCCTCGCCATGCCCAACACCGATCCGCCCATCGACACCGGCGGCATGGTCGGCTTCGTGCAAAGCATGGCCAAAACCCGCTCCCGCATACCCGTGTCCGTGGCCGGATGCCTCACCAAAGGACGCGAGGGCATCAAACTCGCCGAAATCGCCGACATGGCCGACCAAGGCGCGGTCATGGTCACCGACTGCAACCACGCCCTCCAAGATGCCTACGTCCTCCGCCGTGCCTTGGAATACACCCGACATTTCGACATGATCGTCGGCGTCTACCCCGACACCCCCGCCCTGTCCGCCGGCGGAGTCATGCACGAAGGCGCCGCCTCCTTCCGCCTCGGACTGCCCGGCATCCCCGCCATGGCCGAAGAGATCGGCATCGAACGCGAACTCCGCGTCGCCGCCGCCGTCAACGGACGCATGCACATCCAGAACGTCTCCACTGCCGAAGGCGTCGCCTCCATCCGCCGCTGGAAAGCCCGGGGCGTCAACGTCACCGCCGAAACCACCCCCCACCACCTGCTCTTCAACCACGAAGACCTGCGCGCCTACAACACCGCCTTCAAAATGATGCCCCCCCTACGCACCCGCGAAGATCAGGAAGCCCTGCTCGAAGGTTTGTGCGACGGCACCCTGGACATGATCGCCACCGGTCACGCCCCCCACACCGATTTTGCCAAAAACCTCGACTTCAATCACGCCCCCTTCGGCATCATCGGCCTCGAAACCGCCCTCTGCGCCCTCCACGACGCCCTCGTCGTCCCCGGCAAATTCTCCTGGTCTCAGCTCATCGAACGCCTCGCCCTCGCCCCCCGCAAACTCCTCGGACTCCCCGGAAACGCCTTTGAAGTCGGCGCCCCCTTCGAAGCCCTGCTCTTCGATCCCGAAGAAAAAACCCACATTTCCCGCGACACCCTCAAATCCCGCAGCTTCAACACCCCCTGGCTCGGCAAAACCCTCCAAGGCGCCATACAACAGGTGTATCTGGGCGGCCAAGATTTGAAGTCCTGAACACGGTTTCGCAAAACGAAGCGCGCAAACTCCCTTCCGCAATATTTTCCCCTTTCCGAACGTCGGAAGCGTTTTCAAAAAGTCTTCCGACGCTCGGAAACTCATAAGCCAGCCAGAAACTGAACAACATTCCATGAAAATTCTCCGACCTACCGTTTCCAGATGTTTGTCCCGCTCATTTCAACCGATCATTTGTCTGATCCTCTTCTGCGCGACCGTGCCGCTTTACGGCGAGCCTCGGGAACCAGCGGAGGTCAAAGCAAAAATCCGTGCCCTGGAAAAAGAGATGGCGGTGGCGTTGGTTGAAACGGATGTGGAAACCCTTCTGCGATTGTGGGCCGAGGACTTCATGGTCAACAATCCCGGCAACACCGTGCTCTCCAATCGGGCGCAGGTCATGGAACGCGTACACGCGGGCATCATTCAATACGAAAGCTTTGCGCAAAACATTGAAGAAATCCGGGTCTATGAAAACATCGTCATGGTCATGGGAGAAGAAACCGTGTTGCCCTCGGACGGCGCCCCCGGAGCCGGACAACTTCTCAAACGCCGATTCACCAACATCTGGATGCGAAAAGACGACACCTGGATCCTCACCGCCCGCCACGCGAACGTCATCCCCCCACGCCCCGCACCCAGCGGGCCCTAAATTGAAGGTGGATTGAAATAAATTCCCCCACTCCAAAATCCCAGTCTTCATCCTAATCCTAATCCTAATCCTAATCGTACTCCGAATCGCATCAAAACGCCATGTCTAACAGGTTTCCAAGGTCCACGCTCCTTTTCTGCTCCCGAGCAGGTTGGGCGTGCCTGTTGATTTGGATGACGATGCGCCTCTGTTTCGCGGATTCGCCTGCCTCTGAGGAAGCCAAGGATATACCGGAGTCTTCCATGCCTTCGTTTCGGCTGATGGTCGAAATTGAATTTACAAAACCGTTTTTGGAGGCGTTTTTTGAAGACATTGGCAAAAACATGCCACGCGGGAACGTTCCGATGCTCGAAATCTTTCTCAATCAAGAACAAATCATTTATGGGACGGGGAGGCACGAAGTGCTCGATGGGACAAATTCCGCAGTGTTGCTTTCTCATCAGTACATGCAAAACATCGGGGTAATTCCCCGCAATGACATTGATCTTTTGCTGAAGCACGCCGCCCGTTTCCCCGCCACATTTTCCATCCCCGCCCCTGCGAAAAGAGAACAGGACGGCTACCATCTTTCCGTGCAGGTTTCGTTTCACGGCGCATCATGGAGCGTGAAATACAAAAACCTGCAAGCGGATGACGCGCTTCCAGAGGACATCCGGCAACTGCTGGCCGTCCTGCGACGAAACCTGATCTCTGAGTACGATTCATTGTTCGATTATCTGAACATCCCGGAACTTCCTCCCGTCGATGCACCCATACCCGGACAATTCCCTTCCTGCCCACTTCACGACAAACCGATGAAAGTGGGCAACTTCCCCATCCCCCCAAAGCATACCCCTTTGGAGTACCGGCAATCCCGGGACGCGCGTTTCCCCAACTCCCCATGGCCAACCGCGCCATTGTTGGAACGATCAAGAATCTCGCATGAACCCAGTCTGTATTGCCTCGAATGTGTGAAAGAGGCCAGAAAATGGCACGAAAGGAACAACTTTCCATGAAAATCCTTTCCCTTTCTATTTCCGGTTGTTGGTCTAAATCCTCCTTCCCCATCGTTTGTCTGATATGGTTATGGGTGGCAGTCCCACTTTATGGCGACCCAAAAGTACCCCCCGATCCCTCTCATGGTGAACCTTGTCATCTGACAGTGCGGTTCTCCTTTTCGACGGTCTACTTGGCCGAAAAAATAGATATTGCCCAACAAAAACCTGACAAATCGAAGAACCAATCCTTGGAACTCTACCTGTATGCAGGCAAAGTTCTGAGTGGTCCACTTGAGCATCCGGTTTTGACCGGGACCGACTTAAGTGAGGATCGAAAACCCAACGAACATGGGTTTGATGAACTGTTCACGGGTGAACTTCCTCCAAAACTGGCCACGCTTTCTCAAAATGACCAAGCCCTACTTTTCGAAAGAATTCTTCCGGCTTTTCGTTCACTTCGCATCCCGGAGCAGGCACCGGATTTTGAAGACCATCCTGAGCACATTTTCATTTCATTGCGTTTGGAGATGCAACTTCAAATCGCCTCCGTCACCTTCCCCCCTTTTTTTCCTGGGGAGGAGGACCTGCCCGAAGCCCTCATTGAGCTTCTGGGAATTCTCCGAATCCATCTCCCGGAAGTCTATGATAATCTCCTCGATGACCTCGGGATCCCCAAGGTTTCTTTGCCTGACGAAAATGAACCTGTCCTCGACGAGAAACGGTAAATTTGCCCAGCGTCTGAAAACCTGAAGAGAAAAGACAATATGATCGCCGCAGTGGATCGTACTGGAGCCTTGTCAAAAAAAGCCCCTCCGACTTGCAAAATCTCGATTTCAAGGCAAGTTCAACCGAACACTTGAACTTGGAGCCACGAATGAAAATTTTTCTCCCCCTGATCTGCCTGTGTATGGCACTCACCGCTTTTTCCGATGGCCGAAGCGTGGACTATGAAGTCGATGGCGAGCGCTACGAGGGCTATTTTGTTTCGCCCGCGGAAGATGCGCCTCTGGTGGTCTTGATCCATGACTGGGAGGGGTTGACCGACTACGAAATGAAACGCGCCCGGATGCTGGCCGAAGCGGGATACGCGGTGTTTGCCGCCGACCTTTTTGGCAAAGGCATCCGTCCCACGGAAATGGTCGACCGCCGTCAACATACCGGCGAACTGTACACGGACCGGGAGAAAATGCGTCGTTTGATGCGTGGAGCGTTGGCGGCGGCGGAAGCCGAGGGAGCCAATACGGAACGGGTGGTGGCCATGGGCTATTGTTTCGGTGGAGCTGCGGTTTTGGAATGGGCCCGTTCGGGCGATCCCCTGAAAGGCTTCGTCAGCTTCCACGGTGGGTTGTCCACCCCGGAAGGTCAGTCGTATGCCGAAACCAAAGCCCCGGTCCTCATTTTTCACGGCACCGCCGATACCGCCATCCCCATGGAGGAATTCGTCACCCTCGCCAAGGAACTCGACGAGCACGACGTCCCCAACGAACTCATCACTTACGGCGGCGCCCCGCACGCGTTCACGGTTTTTGATTCCGACCGATACCGCGAAATTCCGGACAAACGATCCTGGGCCCGCTTTCTGGATTTTCTGAGCGAAGTTTTTGAAACGAATGCGGATTGAGGGGAGCGAAAAGATCCGCGGCCAACTTGTCTACCACCGCGTCCACGACTTGTTGCACGGGGATTTGGGCAATGAAATCATTACCGGGGCGTTTGTAGGTGGCGAGTTCGCGGGGCTGGCGCGATGGCTGCGGGGATCGGGGGCCTGCAGCAGCC
>JAFIGC010000001.1 GCA_020831635.1 Verrucomicrobiota bacterium
GCGAATTCGGCGGCGAGATCCCGGAGAACGAGGCGGTTGCCGGCGGTGTGCTGGGCGGCGGGGCGGGGCTCGGCGCGGTAATCGGCCGCGCCGGTGAAGGGGCTGATGAGCACGACGGGTCGGCCAGGACGGCGGGAGGTGAGCGCTTCAACGAGATACCGGGCCCGGGCGGCGAAAACCTCGGGCGTGAACTGACCGCGCATGTTGACTCCGAGTTCGCAGGTGATGAAATCCCAGTCGTCGCGTCCGGTCAGGTAATCGGCGAAGCCGGGTTCGATGACGCAGGAGCCGGAGAGTCCGAGATTGAGCACGTCCACGCCGAGCCGGTGCGCGGTTTGGGCGGCGTAACACTGGCGGCGGGTGACGGCGGTGAAGCCGTGTGTGATGGAAGAGCCATACGCGAGCCAGCGCAGGCCGGGTTTTTCGCCTGGGCGAAGCGGGCGGATGGTGCTGTCCATGCGGTCGACCCCGTGGAGAATCGTCAAGCCGTCGAACATCACTCGCCAAACGCGCCGGTCAAAGGTCTGCCCGGCGAAGGCTTCCGGACGAAGCACTGCGAAGGGGTCGTTTTCGTAGTCGATGAGGTGACGGTAAAGTCGGCCCGTGGGCAGGCGGATGTGGCTGTGAACAAACTCGCCGCGGTAGACAAAAAGATCGCCGCCATTGGGGGCGGTCAGGAGGATGGCGAGGCGTTTGCCGGACTCGACGACGAAACGCAGTTCGCAGAGCTGGGCTTCTTGCGAAACCATGGAGCCCCGCTCCAAGGCGGCGGCAATGGCGCGGGGGATGCGGCGAACGAGTGCGCCGGGATAGCCGGAATCGTGGTCGAGTTCGGCGATGTTGTGCAGTTCGAGATCGGGATAGGCGGGGAACGGATGCGTCATGGGAGTTTTCCGGAGTTTGGTTGCATGTGCAGATCTTGCCGCGTCCGTGAGCTGGAACAAGATCATTTCCGCCCCAAGTTGTTTTTTTATTTCGCAACCGCGAATTTTTTTGATTCTTTCGATCGGATTCCGTGCTTCCGTTCGATCCCGTATTTGCTATGAAGAATCCCATGCCCAAGTCTGCCGGTCCGATTTTGAACAGTTCATGCACGCACTCGATGGAATGCGGTTGGTATCGTTTCAGTCTGCTGACGGAACGGCTGGTGCGCATCGAGTATTCTCCGGACCGCGCGTTTGAGGATCGGCCAGGTTTTGTCGCGCTGACGCGTCCGGCGGCATTACCGTTTCGCGGGCATTGCGAAGTCGCAGGAGGGGTGGTTTTGGAATCAGAGGCTTTGCGGATTCATTGCATGGATGCGAATGCGGCCCCCACGTCCGAAAACCTTCGGATCGAGTTTCCCGGCGGGGTTTGGACGCCCGATGCCGTGGACGATGCCAACCTGGGCGGGTGTCATTGCTCGCTGGATTGCGTGAACGACCAGCTCATTCCAAAGGGCGTCCATCCCGCCACCGCGACCCTGCACGACAACGGCTGCCATTGGTCGCTGTGGAACTACACCTGGCGCAGTCAGGGAAAAAATGCCGGCGAAATTTTGGCGGAGAACCGCTACGCCAACATGAGCTTGGACCGGATCATTTCCGAAACGGACGAAGCGGAGTGGCCCGAGCCTTTGCGCGAGATCATCCACGAACGCCGCAAATACCCGCCGGGCCTGCTCAGCCGGGCCGGGTACTTTTTGCTCGATGATTCGAATTCACCCCTGATCGACCCGGCGACGGCGTGGCTGGCCGAACGGACGGGCGGCGGGGAAGGGCGCGACTGGTATTTCTTTGCCTACGGCGAGGATTTCAAGCAGGCCTTGGCGGATTATCGCGCCCTCAGTGGCGCGACGCCGATGCTCCCGCGCTATGCGCTCGGACTTTGGTACTCGCGTTATCCAACGTTTCCCCAAGCGGGCTTGCTCGAGACGGTCGAGGCGTTTGCGCAACAGGGCTTGCCGCTTTCCGTGCTCGTGCTGGACCTGGAATGGCATCGCTTCGGATGGAACGGTTGGGACTGGGATCCCGCTCACATTCCCGATCCGGAGGGGCTGCTGCGGTTCCTCGGCGAGCGCGGCGTCCATACGACGCTCAATCTGCATCCGGAGTCTTTGCCGGCGGGCGATTCGCGGGCCCCGGCATTTCTTGAAGCGGCGGGTATCGGCGCGGAGGCGTCGGCGCCGGTTCAGAGCGAACGCGGCGAGGCGATTCACAAGGGCTGCTATTTCTCGGACAATCAACGCCACATGCGGGCGTTCATGGAGGTGTTGCACGATCCGGTGAAGCGGCAGGGGGTCGATTTTTGGTGGATGGACGGGCTGGTCGAACTGCGTGAAACCCCGCACCTGGACCCACAGGCCTGGACCAACCACCTGTATCAACGGCACGCGCAGCGGACCTATCCGCGGGAGCGTCCGATGGTGATGGCCCGTAGCGCGGGATTCGGGACCCACCGGTATCCGTTTCATTTCACAGGGGACACCTTTTGCCAGTGGCCGGTGTTAAAATCCTCGGTCGAATACCTGTTGCGCGCCGGGCACATGGGGCAATCGTATGTGACGCACGACATCGGAGGTCACATCGGCTACAGCGGCAAAAATCTGCCCGGGATGCTGTATTTGCGCTGGTTGCAGTTCGGGGCGCTGAGTCCGATTTGCCGCCTGCACAGCGCGGGCGAGAGCGAGCGGCGGCCCTGGAAATACAGCGACGCGGTGCAGGCGGGGGCGCGGGCGGCTCTGGCCCTGCGCACCAGCCTGGTGCCTTATCTGTACACCCTGGCGCGGGAGTCGGCCGAGAAAGGCTTGCCGATTTGCCGTTCGAACCCGCTTGAGGCTCCGTACTGGGCGGCGGGCTATGAAATCTGGGACCGTTACTTCATCGGCGACCGCCTGTATGTCGCACCGATTCTGGAGGACACTGAAAGCGCGAGCGCAATCCTGCCGCCGGGCGGTTGGGTGTGCGGACTGACCGGTCGGCGGATTGAGAGCGACGGGACGACGGAGGTTTCGCTCGAGACGGATCCGACCCTGGCCCCGCCGCATTTCTTCAAAGCCGGATGTGTGTTTGTGAAACAGCCGTCCAAGCAAGCTGTGGGCGAACTGCCGACCGACTTGGAGGTGCATTGTTTTTTTCCGATTGGCCAAAGCAACGCCGGGGATGTTTTCGAGCTTTATGAGGACGATGGTCTTAGCACCGCGCATGAGGCGGGGGCATTTGCAACCACGGCGTTTACGTGGACGGCGGATGAGACGACGGTGGAGATCAAGATCTCACCCCGCTACCATGCTTTGCCCGAACAGCCCCGCCACCGCAATTACCGTATATATCTGCACGGAGCCCCCGCGGCCGCGTATCGATACGCGGGAAGGGCGATGGACCGACAGCGGAGCGAAGGGGGCGCTTGGGTGCACACGGTGGATGTCCCCGCATTGGATACGGACACCGAGCAGGTATTGTCCATCATGGGGGTAGGGTAGCCACTTGTAGAGGATCTCGACTTGAGAGCCGCTTCAGGCGGAATGCCGACGCTTCAGTGCGAAAGCAGAGATCAACGCAATGCCGAGAAGCACCACCGTGCTGGGTTCCGGGATTGCGGTAACGGTGAAGGTGTCGAAACGCAGAGAGGTATTTTGGGTGTGAGTTTCAGCAAAGAGACCGAAGGCGCTGATCGTGCCGGTTTCAGGAAGAAGAGCGGCGGTTCCCATCGACAATGTGCTGCCAGAAGTGAAATTCAACGTATTCCAACTGGAGCCTGCCATCAACTGAGTCATTTGCTCGGCTTGAGTGGAGAATGTAGAAACTCCCGCGCTTTGAGTGTTGTTCTGAGCAGAAACATACCAATCCGTCCCGACTTGGATTGCCAGACGGAACCCGTCTGTTCCTGTCTGATTTCCCTGCCACCAATCGAATTGCTGGACCATAACGAGATCCGTTGAATGTTCGTTGGTCCAGAGGAGGACGGGAGAACCTTCGGTGGCATTAGCGTAGAAAAAAGCAAACCCAAGGGCTTCACCGTCATTCGGAGGATTTGAATTCACCGCGGCAAGGTTGTCCGGACGACCGGTGCCGGCACTGACAGCCCATTGAGGACTTCCTGAGGTAGTTGTGTGGGCGGTAATCTGGGTTGCATCTGGACCCCGGTGCGCAAACCAACCATAATCCGCCATGCTGGCCGGTCCGCTGGCTCCGGTTGGACGCGGGAAAATCTCGCGATAATCAACAAAAGTCTGGGCGTGAACGGGCAGAATGGCCGTTAAGAGAAATGCGACGGTTACAGAGTGAAAAAGCTGTTTTTTCATAGATGCACCTGGATGAAACGAGGAGTTGTGGAGAGAGAACGGGTGTTGGTTTGTGGGATTGAAGGCTTGCTGTGGAAAGATATCATCGTGGATGATGAAGGCACAAGCAAAAGAAAGCTGTAACTATAAAGTTCCTGCTCGTCTTTTCACGCCTTTGGGGCTAGGAGTTCCGCTATGCCTTCACGCAAACGCATTACCATGAAACAGGTCGCCGCCGAGGCGGGGGTGAGCGTCATGACCGTTTCGTATGCGCTGCGCGACCATCCGGAGGTCTCCCGGGCCACCCGCGAACGTGTCAAGGCCGTGGCCGAACGCATGGGTTTTCGTCCAGATCCGATGCTCTCCGCGTTGGTGGCTTACCGCAGTGAGTTGACGAATCCTGCTTCGCATGGCGCCCTCGGCATGGTCACCCCAAGTACGATTTCGCATCTTCAACATACCGCTTTTGGAAGGCTGGTGATCGCTGCCGCCCGAAAGCGGGCACAGCAGCTCGGCTATACACTGGAGATGTTTCCGCTTGATCCGGCCCTGAGCAGCGCCCGATCAACCGAAATCTTGCGCAGTCGCGGCATCGATGGACTCCTGGTTGCTCCGCCTGCCAGTCCCGATACCCGGCTGGCGCTGGGCTGGGAGCATTTCTCCGCCGTCTCGATCGGCCGTTCCCTCGCCTCCCCGAAACTGGATTTCGTTAGCGCGAATCAATACGCCGCCGCCCTGCAGGTACACGACGAATTGAGGGAACGCGGATATGCGCGCATCGGATTCGTCGCCTGCGGCGGCATTGATTCGCGTGTGCAACATCGGTTTATGGCCGGATACGCGGCGCGGGAGTTTGAGCTGCATGGGCGACTGCCGCTGCCGCCGCTGCTCGAAAACACCGAACAAAAAACACCCCTCGCCACATGGCTCAAGCGCTACAAGCCGGACGCCATCATCTCGGATGGGATTCCGATCCTTTCATGTCTGGAACAACTCGGATTCCGAGTGCCCGAAGAGATTGGAGTCGCCCTGTGCGTCATCGATGACACACCCCATCGCTGCAGCGGTATTCGCGTCGGTTTCGACCAAATCGGTGCCCGCGCGGTCGATTTCCTCCACATGAAAATGCTACACGACGAAAAAGGCGTTCCGCGGAACCCGACGGGTTGGGTCATCAGCGGCACATGGCAGGAGGGGGAGACCTTGCGAAGCGGCAGGTGAAACAGCGGAAGTCGGCGGGCTTGCGCTTTCCGCTGAGATCCACGGCGGCCAGTCCGGCAAAGGCACCGGTGAAAGCGCCGAGATGCTCGTCGGAAAGGAGGGTGGCGTCCTGTTCGTCACCGGCGGCGAGCAATGGCCCCTCCGGTTCGGTGGAATAGAGAAACTGAAGGCTCGCCCCTTGCAGGCGGAAGGCGAGTCGGATGTCTCCGCTTTCCGGAAGTCGGATGCTGTCGTCGGGCAAAAGTTGGTCTTCTCCGCCGCTGTGCCGCTTGAGCAGGATGAGACTTCGGGTGTCATCGTCTGCCTTGGAGATGGCCAGTAGGTAATGATTGCGGCTGCCGTAGAAGGCGGTTAGCCCGGCCATCTGCCAGGGGGAATCCGGCGTGAAATCGATCCGGGTTTCCACATAGGTCTCCATGGATTCGATGCGGCGGGCGATCAGGCTGGGATCGAAGCGGCTCATGAGCGATTCCCGCCCGTAGAGCCGCAGCCAGCCGGGCCGCTCCCGAAGGGTCAGCCAGGAAGGGTCGTGCGGTTGGCGCAGCGTTTGCCAGGCGATGGAAAGCGACGCTTTGTCGAAGATCTCCGTGGGTTCCTCCGTCGGAAACGGATGCGGTGGCAAGGCGGGCGCGGGCACCGTCTCCAGGGGCAGCGTTCCGCCCCCTTTGACGCGCAGCCAGTCCTCATCGGTCCACTCCACGGGAATGATGGCGGTTTCGCGACCGAGGATGGAATAGCGCTTGGTCCTGCCGTCGGCCTCGACTCGCACCGGACGGCTGCAGAGGTAGGCCACATAGGCTTCGCCCGCTGGGGTCTCCACCAGACAGCCGTGCCCGGCCCGCTGCAGCGGCCAGTCCGGGGTGTCCCGGGCGGTCAGCATGGGCGAGGCCGGATCCGGCTCGTATCCGCCCCACAGGTCGCGCGAACGCGCCACCGTGATCACATGATCGTAGGCGGTGCCGCCCTCCGCAACCATCAAGTAGTAGAACCCGTTACGCTTGTAGAGGTGCGGACCTTCGGTCGCGCCGATGTGCCGGGTGAAGATCCGCTTGGTTTCCCCGGTCAATTCCTGCGTTTCGGTGTCATATTCCGTGAGGTAGATGCCCTTGAAGAAGTGATGGGGACGATGGGGATCGAGGGCCATTTGCACCAGATAACTGCGGCCGTCGTCATCGTGAAAGAGGGAGGGATCAAACCCAAGCGAGTTCAGATACACCGGCTCGCTCCAGGGACCCTCGATGTTCTTGGCGGTCACAACGTAGTTGTGCTGGTCCTTGATGATGGCGCGGACGATGGTGTAGACCAGATAAAAGGTGCCGTCCTTGTAACTCAGGCAGGGCGCCCAGACGCCGTCGGACGCGGCGACGCCGCGCATGTCCAGCTGGCTGACGCGGTCCAGCGGACGGGTCAGCAAGCGCCAATGCGCCAGGTCTTTGGAGTGGTGAATCTGAACTCCCGGAAACCATTCGAAGGTCGAGGTCGCGATGTAGTAGTCGTCCCCCACGCGAAGAATCGAAGGATCCGGGTTAAACCCGGGCAAGATGGGGTTTTGAATGGAGCTCATTGGATTTTCGTTATATTTTTTTTCAAGCGGCGAATGTTCCCGACGGCGTGGAGCGTGAGGGACATGCATCTATATGCCAAGTTCGAGATGGATCTCCGAATTTGCGACCGGGTGCGGGTTTTGCCCGGGCAAGCCTCTCAGGAGGACATTCCAAGGAGCGGAACCCTTTTCCCGAACGACGCGCAGGGTATTGCCGGTGCGGGTGCAGCGGAAGATTGCGGAAACAGCCCCCTGGAGATCGGGGATGGTCACGCGGATCTCCGCGCCGTCGCTCATCGGGAAGATGTGGAGGGTCAAGTCCTTGGCATACGCGTAATCCGGTTTCTCCTCATCCGCCCCGACGGGAATGACCGTGTTTTCGGGAACCCACACGGGGATCTCCATGTACCCAAGCTTCTCCCTGCGCCAGGTGTTGCCGTCGGTGGTCTCCTCCGTGAGGAAATGTGTCCAGCGTCCCGCGGGCAGGTAGTATTCCACCTCGCCATGTTCAGAAAACACCGGCGCCACGAGCAGACCCGCTCCGAGCATGTATTGTCGGTCGAGGTACTTGCAGGCGGGATCGTTCGGATATTGGTAGAACATCGCCCGGAGCACAGGCTGTCCTTTCTCATGCGCCTCGACCGCCGCGCCATAGAGGTAGGGCATGAGGCGGCATTTCTGTTTGGTGAAGAATCGAAGCACATCCACGGACTCCTCGTCGAAGAGCCAGGGAACCCGGGAGGTCGCGTTGCCGTGCAGGCGGCTGTGCGAGGAGAGCAGGCCGAAGGCACACCACCGTTTGTAGATGTCCGGGGTCGCGGTCTGATCGAATCCTCCCATATCGTGGCTCCAGAATCCAAATCCGCACATGCCCAGCGTGAGCCCGCCGCGCAGGGTCTCCGCCATGGATTCGAAGGTGGCGTAGCAGTCCCCGCCCCAGTGCACCGGGAACTTCTGGCCGCCCACCGTTGCCGAGCGGGCATACAGAACCGCCGCGTTTTTTCCGAACCGTTCCGCCAGAACCTCATACACGGTCTTGTTGTAGAGGTAGGTGTAGTAGTTGTGCATCCGTTTCGGGTCCGAACCGTCGTGATAGGCCACATCCAGGGGAATATTCTCGCCGAAATCCGTTTTGAAAGCATCCACGCCATCGTCCAACAGCAGGCGGAGTTTGTCGGCATACCAGGCGACCGCGCCGGGATTCGTGAAATCGACCAGGGCCATTCCCGGCTGCCACGCGTCGGTCTGGTAGACATCGCCGTTGGGCCGCTTGAGGAGGAATCCCTGCCTCATCCCCTCCTCGAACATGGAGGACCGCTCCCCGATATACGGGTTGATCCAGAGGCATATCCTCAATCCCTTTGACTTGAGGCGGCGAAGCATGCCCGCCGGATCCGGAAAGCACTGCGGATCCCATTCAAAGTCGCACCACCGGTATCCGCGCATCCAGAAACAGTCGAAGTGGAAGACATGGAGAGGGATATTCCTGTCGGCCATCCCCTGAATATGCCCGCCGGTCGTTTTCTCATCGTAATCGGTAACGAAAGATGTCGTCAGCCAGAGACCGAAGGACCACGCCGGCGGCAGCGCCGGGCGCCCGGTCAAGGCCGTGTAGCGCTCCAGGATTTCGCCGGGTGTGGGGCCATAGATCACAAAATAGTCCAGCGAATGACCTTCCACGCTGAACTGGACGCTGTTGATGTCCTGCGAAGCGACCTCGAACGAGACGCGATCGGGATGGTTGACCAGGATTCCGTAGCCGTTGCTGCTGAGATAAAAGGGGATGCTTTTGTAGGCCAGTTCGGTGGAGGTGCCGACATCCTCGTTCCAGATGTCGATGGACTGCCCGTTTTTCACCAGAGGCCCGAATCGCTCGCCCAGTCCGTAGATCAGCTCACCGACACCCAACGAAAGTTTTTCCCGAAGGTAAACGGTATCGTGTTTTTTCATGAGACTCAGGGAGGCCGGCTTGCTGGAGGTGAGGACCCTGCCATCGCCGAGGAAGTCGCAGAACCAGGGCTTCGCGGAGCCCGCCCTGACCGACAGAGGCCCTGAGGTGAAGCTCACGGACTCCTCCTTTTGAACGACAGTCCCCTTGGTGTTTGGATGAGGGATGAGCTCAAACTCCGGCTGGCGCGCCTTCCGGCCTTTGAAATGTTCCACCTGGACGCGGATGATCCCGGGCATCGGGGACGTATACCGCACCGTGAACAGGCTGCCGCCGATCATAGAGCCGCGCTCGCCATCCCGCGAAGTGGACAGAAAGACGGTTACGCCCTCTTCATCCGATTCGATTTCGTGGGTTCTCGCGGGGGTTGTCGGAACCACACCTTCATGGAAAAGCCAGGGACATTTGTTGAATTTCATGGGATGTCTTTAGAGAAAATTGCGGACGGTCGGTTCCGGGTTCGAAACCCCGGGTGGGTTTGCAAAAAGTTGGCAATCCTTTTAGTGACTGAAAACAACCGAAGACAGAGAAATAGGAGTTTACGATTAACCCGGGCCTGAGGGGGCTAACGAATGGCCGGAGTCCCGCGTTTAGGGCCTGTCGATTTATTCATTGTAGGTATTTAGAAACCGCTAAAAATCGCTTAATGCACGCTTAAAATAATTTAATTAAGTTAATTTTAGCGTTCTTTTAGCGTCCTTAAGCGGTTAAAAACCTCTTCGTTTCAATAAATCGACAGGCCCTTTACGCGGATAGTCAAAGAGGGTCATTTATGGCCCGGGAATGCGGTGGAGGAGGCCATCCCACCCAAAGAAAGGCCCTGAACACCGGGGTTCCGCACCCTGAAGGGTGCTCAGGGGCTATCCGCTTAAACGCGGGATTCCGGCCCTATTCTCCGCATGGGGTTAAAAGGAGGAATTCAGCGATTTTCCAGCTTGATACGTCAGCATTATGGTCTCCGTGTGGTCAGGGAATTTGACGAGGAAGGTCCGTTCTTCTGGCGCGCCGGGGAAGGTGCCGCGGGTGGGGTCCAAATGCAGGGTGGCGGTGGCGTGGTTCCAGCGGATGGGCAGTTCGAGGTATTCGCCGTCTTCGTAGTGATACCCGTCGCCGCTGTCTTCGTAGAGCGTGAAGGCCGCATCTTTTCCGGGATAGACGCGGAGTTCCAGGCGCTCGCCGGTGTAAGCTTTGGTATGCTGCAGTTGGTTGGGCTCGATGGGCAGGATCGTGCCCGCGGGCACGAAGAGGGGGAGTCGCTCGATCGGGGCTTCGGCTTCAATGGTTTGTCCGCCTTCATGGCATTCGCCGGTCCAGAAATCATACCAGGCTTGGCCCGCGGGGAGGTACACCTTGCGCCGCGTGATCCCGGGTTGGGTTACCGGACAGACCATGAGCCCGGAACCGAGCAGGAAATGATCCGCCACGGCGCGGGCCCGGGCGTCGTCCGGGAACTCGAGCAGCAGCGGCCGGATGAAGGGTTTGCCGGTGTTGTGGTTCTCCCAGGCGAGACTGTAGAAGTAGGGCAGCAGTTGGTAGTGGAGGGTAATCCAGTCCCGGAGAATGATCTCGGCTTCGGCGTCGAAGCGCCAAATCTCTTTGGGATCGTTGGTGCCGTGGTTGCGCATGATGGGACAGAAGGCCCCGAACTGAAACCAGCGGATGAAGAGTTCGCGGTAGTCGGGATCCTGCGGGTTTTTGCCGACAAAGCCGCCGATGTCGGTGTTCCAATACGGGATGCCGCAGAGGGACATGTTGAGGGCCATTTGGATTTGTTCGGTCAGCGCGTCCCATTTGCCCTCGGTGTCGCCGGTCCAGACGGCGGCGGAGTAGCGCTGCTGTCCGGCAAAACCCGAGCGCGGGTGCAGGCAGACACGGCGGTCGCGGCCCGCCTCGCGCTGGGCCTCGTAGTAGCCCTTGCAGAGGTACAGCGAGAAGGCGTTGAGCACCTCGGCGGCATTGCCGTAATGGTTCGGCGTGAGCCCCTTCAGGAGCGACTCGGCGGTGAGCGGGTGCGTGAGCTTGGGCTCGGTGGTGTCGAGCCAGAAAATATCCACCCCGGCTTCGAAAAAGACCTCTTTGATGCGCTGCCAGTAGGTATGCACGGCCTCGGGATTGTAGGGATCGATCCAATACCCGCCATCCCGCACCGCGTTGGGCAACAGGAGGGATTTTTCGTGGAATTCCGGATACAGGTGAGAGCCTTTGGCGATCTGGGCGTAGCTCGACAGCATCAGGTTGCAGTGGAGGCGCTCGTGCAGGTCGCGGAAAATCTCCGGATGATTGGGGAAGCGTTCCGGATCAAACCAGGGTTCGCCCCAGGTGCGCGGGGCCCAGTAGCGCCAGTCCTGCACGACGACATCGATGGGGATATCGCGCTTGCGGTGCTCCTCGACCACGCCGACCAGTTCGTCTTTGTTTTTGTAATGTTCGCGGGACTGCCAGTAGCCGAAGAGGTAGCGCGGCATCAGCGGGGCGGGTCCGGTGAGTTTGTTGTAGGTGGCAATGATGTCGGAGGGGCTGCCGCTCATCACATAATAATTGGCTGCCGGGGCATGCTGGGACCAGAAGCTGAAGCGGTCGGACGGCACCGGTTCCTGCCATTGCAGATTCGCGTAGGCCCCGAGCCAGGAGGTTCCCAGCGCCGCTTCGAGACGGAACGGATATTGTTCACCGGCCTTCAGGTCCACGTCCACCTGATGCCGCTTGTGGGAACCGCTGTAGGAAAGGATGCATTTGTCGTTCAACCAGAGTTTTCCGCCCACGGGCAGATCAAGATACAGACGGTGTCTGCCGGTGGTCGCCGGCCGCAGGAAGCCGGACCAGCGGGTGTAAAAGGGTTCTTCGGGGGCGTCGGCAAAATCATGCCAGCCTTCGACAATGGACCACCAGAGTTGGTTGATGGTGGCATCGGTGCGGCGTTCCTTCAAATCGGTAAACTCCGCGTCACGGAAATATTCGCCGCAGACTCCGCCGGTTTCGCCTTCGGGCGTGAGCCAGCATTCGGACGGAATCGGCCGGATGGGATTACCGAGTGCGCAGTGGCTGGCGTTGTCCCAGAGGATCCCGTAGCCGGTGCTGTTGTAGAGAAAGGGAACGACGATGGTGGTGTTTTCCTGCAGGAGGTCGAGACTGCGGCCCCGGAAGTTCCAGCCCGCGTCCAACTGGTGTCCGAGCCCGTGCAGGGTGTCCGTTTCGCCGCTGAACAGGAAAGTCTGCCGACGGGCGGTGAGGTCGTGTCCGGCCACGGTTTCCGGCCAGGACTGACGGGCGTTTTCGGCGGCTTCGGCCAGGATGCTGCGCCCCTGTGCGTCGTAAAAGCTCAGACGGCCGGTGCCGTGCTCGATCTCCACCGCGATCCCCGGCGCTTCAAGGCGGGTCCGGATTTCGTTTTCGTCCATGTGAACGGACTCGCAGAGGTCCGGGAGTTGCGGCACAGAAAGGGTCTGAGGCTCCCGTCCGTCCGGACTGTGGGTGACCCGCACGCCGTTGTCGGCGAAAAAGGTGAGTTTGAGGATGCCGTCGTGTAAGGGGAAGGAGTAGGTTTTCATAAGGTGTTAAAGTGCTTTTATCCGATAACGGAGCAAATGACGAAACTTCTTTTTTTGGTGTGGACCAGTACTTTCGCAACCGCGAAAGCACAACAGATTCCGCGCCCCGCACTCAAAGTTTTGTGACGCTTCAAACCAACTGCGAGAAGAAGGTTTTTGCGGGAACCACGATCGGGGCGGTGTGCTCAAAACAATTCGCACCGACATAATCGGCCTGCATGGAAATCTGGAACGCGTGTTGAGCGTTGGTTTCGTTTTGAAAATACGCGAGATGCGGGGAAAGGGCGGATTGACCGTGTTTGACCTCCACCAGAAACCAGGGATTTCCGTCCCGAATCACGACAAAATCGACTTCGCGTTTCTGCGTGTCCCGAATATAACGCAGGTCAAAGACGCCAAGGCCAAGATCCGTCCAACCCTCCACCGCTTTCAGCAAATGACAGGCACAGAAGGTTTCGGCCCGCTGACCCGGGTCGCCAATCCCGCTCCAATCCCGCAGGAACCATTTGGGTTCTTTGCGGAGAGCTTTGGCCACATTTTTAAACCAGGGCCGCACCAAAAAACCATAATGAAATGCACAGAGGGTCGCGACCCAGCTGCGAACCGTATTTTCGCTGACGCGAATTTGTTTTGCCAGCGTGCTGTAGATAAGCTGCCCGCCGCTTTGTTCCGCCAGCAGGCGGGCCATGATCGCAAATTGGTCCAGATCTTGAATGCCGGTCATATCGCGGATATCCTCGCGGAGCAGTTGATGTCGGCGCAGTTCACGCCACCGAAGCGAGAAACGCGGGGATCGTTTGATGAAGGGCTCGGGGTGGCCGCCATGCTCCCACAGCACCTGCCATCCCGCATCGTCAAGCCGCATGGGGTCACGATACAAGGCCTCGGAAACTTCGGGGCGACACAGCTCCGCAACCGTGAAAGGATGCATTCGATAGAGGAAATAGCGCCCCATCAAGCTGTCTCCGCCTTTTCGATAAACATCGAGGCGAGAAGATCCGGTCACCATGATGCGAACCTTGGCTTCGTAGGTGTCGAAAAATCCTTTCAGAAACTGCTTCCAGCGTTTGTATTTGTGCAGTTCGTCGAACACGATACGGATCGGGCGGTTCCGCAGGGTGTCGAGACCGGCATGGGCGGCAACGGCGGCTGGGCCGCCAAGAATGATTTCGCGGTGATCCTCGTTATCCCAATCCAGATACACATCGGACAGATCCCGGCAGAGGGTTGTTTTGCCCACTTGCCGGGGACCCGTCACAAAGGCCATCTGTCGATCCGTTGTCAAGGCCTCATCCAACAGGGCGTGGTACCATCGTGATTGCAATTTCATATAAATAATTCTGCACATTACTGCGGAATAATCAAGATAATTCCGCAGTGGTGTGAAAAAATACTGCTGAAACAACTGTTTCTCCCTTCCTGAACACAGAAGGCCGTCATCGCACCCGATTTCCATCACAGGTTGCCCGTATTGTTTGTAAAAATTTATCAGGCATTCCGTCCGAGCAGTTCGGCGGCCTTGGCGAAGACGCCGGCAGCGCCGCGGAAACCGGCGGCGCCTCTTGGCGTGCCGTCGGGAAGATACCATTCGTGGAATCCGCCGGCCTCCTCCATCATGCGGGCGATGGGCAGCAGCGCCTCGGCGGCCTCGGCGTACAGCCCGTGCTGGGCCAAGGACTGGGGCACGCGCGCACCCCACCAGGGCCAGTCACCGCCGTTCTGATAGTTGAAGGGTTTGATGAACAGGGAATTGTTGAGGGAGGGCACGTTGTAGAGCGGCCAGATGGTGAGGCCGACGCTGCGGGCCCCGGCGGCGGCGACATTGGCCTGAAGAATGGCGAAAACCTGACGCATCTCCTCCACGGAAAGAATTCCGGCCTGCATGGCCACGGCGGTGCCGCCGTGATAGTGAATGGCGTTCTCGTCGAAATCAGCCGGAAAGGGTGATCCCTTTTCCAAATAGACATGCGGACGGAATTTCAGGTGTTCCGCATCCCAGAGCACGTCGCGGATGGACTGGCGGAGCGCGTCGTTTTCGCGTTGGATTGCTGTGGGATCGCGGCCGATCTGTTCGGACAGCCAGGCGAAATCGGTGAGGGCAAGACTGAAAAGGGCGTTGGTGTAGATGCATAGGGCGGGGTGGGATTGCTCGTTGAGTTCGGTGAGTTCCGGCAGCCGCTCCGGGGTGAGGGGATGGCCCTGGGCGTCCTCCTCCCAGTTCCGAATCGCCTGCCCGTCTCCCCAGTCTATGGTGGTGGCGTTCCACACCAGACCGTGTGGCTCGCTCCATCGGCGGGTGCGCATCCAGTTCAAGGCCCGTTCCAGCCGGTCCATCACGGTCATCCCGTCCACGGTTTCGTGCAGGAAATCGACATCGCCCGTGGCATGGACATAGTGTTTCAATGCGATGACTAGGGAGCTTTCCTGGTCGGTCTCGACCGAATTCTTGTGTCCGAGCCAGTCCGGCAGGAGATCAGAGGTGTAAAAATTGTAGGCGTCGCGGCTGCTGCCTTTGGGTGTGAAGCCGTCCAGAATCGATCCGTCGGGTTGCTGGAAGGCGAAAAAGCGCAGCAGGGCCTCGCGCAGAACCGAAGGCTCCACCACCCGGGCCTGGATTTCGATGAAGGTGGCCAGATCGCGGATCCAGACCTCCGGATACCGGTCGCCGGCGTTCAGCCCCTGGGCGAGAACCTCAAAACTGTGCAGATACATCTGACGAAGGGCGGGATGAATGGAATCTGTGTTCATTTTTTGACTGTAGCGGTAACGTTTCGAAAAGAAAAGGCGGGTGGGAGTTTACGGTTATTTTCCAAGTCCGCGCGGGAGGAACTTTCAACGGGGGAAAGATCGAAATCCTGCTTTCCTTGACTTTTCGGCGGAATATGGTTTTATGGGTCTATGAAAACCACACTCGAATTACCTGAGAATTTGTTTCGGGACGCCAAAGCTACGGCGGCCAAACGGGGTATCACGTTGAAAACGTTCTTCACGGAGGCACTGGAAGAAAAGCTCCGGGCACCCGAAAGACCGAAAAACCAAACCGCATTTCAGTATTTTGGCGCTTTGTCTCATTACCATGAAGAAAATCACTTGATTCTCAAAGAGATCGAGTCGGAATTTGGAAATGTGGATGTTTCAGAATGGAAGTAATTCTCGATACCAACGCCCTCTCAGCCTGGTTGGATGGCGACCCGGGATTGAAACCGTTGCTGGATGGCATTCAAAAGCTGTTTCTGTCTCCTATCGTGCTCGGGGAGTACCGATTCGGCATTGCGGCCTCCAGGCATCGTATCCAGTATGAAAAAATACTTGCGGAACTTCTCAGCGACATAGAGGTTTTACCTTTGGATGACCGGGTGGCAGGGAACTACGCGGACATCCGCAGAGAATTGAAAAAGAATGGGACGCCTATCCCCTGGCATGACATCTGGATCGCGGCTCAGGCCCGGAGTTTCTTTCTGCCGGTTCTTTCGAATGACAAACATTTTGACGCCGTCCCGCTGCTCAGTCGCATCGGCTGGTGAACTCTTTCACTCCGCAATCCTGCTCTCACCGGGGGGAATGTGCAGCAACGGAAGGGTGGCTGCAAAGTTCAGCGGCAGCGGTTTCGCGGCTGCGGCTCCAGGCTCGACCATCACGCGGACGCGGGCGGGAAAGGGGGTGGGGTTGGTGATGCGCAGGGTGCTGCGGGTGTTGTCGGTCCACTCGGCCTGCACATGATCGAGGCAGCGGATGAGCCCGGTGTCGGGCCGGGCGTAAATGCCGGGCAGGCCGGCGGCGGTCAGCAGCATGGCCACCTCGCACCAGCAGGACCCTTTGAATACCCCGCCGAGATTGTCGTCCCAGTCGCTGGTGTTGACGCGTTCGTTGATCCAGCCGGGCGGCAGAACGTTTCCCCCTTTGTCGTGAATGGGACGGTCGGCGCGGGAGATCGTCTGCGGAATGAAGCGGGCGATCTCGGTGAGCAGATCCAGCAGGCGGAGGTCGCCCGTGGCGCGGAAGAGGCGCAGCAGCCCTTCTCCGGAGTGGTTGCAGATCCCGGGGGCGGCGTGTTTGTTCTGGGTGTTGGCGAACACACTGCCCCGGGTGGTGATGCCGAGCCGCCCGAATTCGGAGTCGGAGGGGAAGGGGAAGTTGTAGGGCATGACCCAACTCGAGGCCAAGGCGGCGGCGCGGGTGCCGTGCCGCAGCCATTCTTCGTCCCCGGTGGCGTCGTGGAGGGCGGCGTAGGATTCCACGAGCGCGGCGACCGATTCGCTGTCGGGATTTTGCAGGGCATCGCCGGGTCCGCCGGTGGTGTAGCCCCGCGCGAGATACGTTTCAGCAAAATACCGGGCGGACGCAACCGCCGCGTCGCGCAAAGCGGGTTCTTGATAGCGCCGCCAGGCGGTGATGAGTGCAGCGGGTAGAATGGCGCCGGAGCAGGAGCCGTCCACCAGTATTTCGCCGCTTTGCTGATGCAGGAAGTGCCCGAACTGCCCTTCCGCCTGCCAGAGGCCGGCAAAAAATCGGGCGCAGTTCCGTATGGACTCATCCCAGGCGGGCGGGGTGCGGAAGTCGGGTGCCAGCCCCTCCAGCAGGGAAATCTGGCGCAATATATACCAGAGGGCGTCACCCTGACGGCGTACCAGGGTCCAGTGTTGACAGTGGGGGTGGGCGGTGTCGTGGGCGAAATCGGCCACCCAAGCACCATCGGCGCGGCGTTTGCCGTGGAAGAGTCCGCAGGGCGTGGGTGCGCCGCCAAGGAAAATCTCGAGACTGCGAAGGACGCGGTCCCGCGTGAGCGGGGAAGACGAGGCGAGAAGGGCCTCGTTGGCGATCATGCCGCCGCACCAGCCGGTCTGAAAGGGCGTGGCCGCGCCGGGGCTGCAATCGGTGTTGTACAATCCCAGCAACTCACTCCAGGATTCGCGATTGTAGTGGTCCTCGATGAGATCGAAGGATGCTGAAAAGGGAAAGCTCCTGGGCACGGTTTGATCTGCGGTGAGTTGGGCCCGGCGGGTAAACACCGTGTCGAAGAAGGCGGGGAGGTCCGGACAGTCCCACTCCATCACTTCGACGTTGAGATCGTGGAAGTCGCCCGCCGCCGAGGGCTGGGCGGTGTCGGGGGTGTCACGTTGCATGGCGGGCATGAGATACACGGGAGAATCACGGAGGGCAGGGGTGGAGACGCGGAAACTCGCGCGGTCGCGGGCCTCGTTTTCGCGGACTTCCCAGAGCCAGTCTGCCGCCTCCTTTGGCTTTGTGGCGAGCACGAGCCAGGCTTTGCGACTGCGGGGATCAAAGCAGCCAAATGCCGGGAACGCGAGATCCCCGGAGCGAAGTTGCAGGGCGGAGGGGCCGGGTTCAAGGGAGAGCCGCGGCACGTCGGTGATCAGCGGACGGTTGGGGTCGGTTCTGGAAAATGCCTCCGGATGACGGGGAGGGTAGGGCAGTTTTCGCGAAGGAAAACGGTTGCCCGCGTAGCCCCCCGCGGGCAGAAAGACATACACCTCCTCCGACCAGTCCTCGAAGTCCCAACACAGGCCGTGCGTGAGCGGACTGCCGTCGGTGGACTCCACCCGCAGGCTGCAGGCGCTGTCCCGCCAGTCCAGCGCGGCGGCGAAGGTGCCGGAATGCAGCGAGGATTGACCCGGAGGGATTTCCAGGGTCTTGGCGGCAGCTTCCCTCGGGTTCAGGGTGACACGGGCGAAAAGGGTTGTTTTCATGGGGATGTCGGGGGATGGCCTTTCAGGCCGTCAATGTACAGGATAAGCATCAGGTTTCAGACGAATCGCGCAACATCTTTTTTAACAGATGTCGGGCGAAAAGCCCAACCTCCATTTTTTCATTGATCCAAGCCACTTTCGCAACGGCGAAACGGATTGTTTGATCGGGGATCTTTTGCTTTGTCCCGGGTTTGTTTCTGGTGAAAGATGTCAGCAACTCAAACGTTATGAGCCGATCCGTAATCAAACCCCTACAGGAGATATCATGAAAATCACAAACACAATTCCCCTATTGCTGGCAGGCTTTCTGGCAAACGCCCATGCGGCGACGCTGATTTCAGACACATTCGACACCGATTTCAATAATTTCAGCGCTCAGAATGTTGTCGGTGCGGACGGACTGGCTTGGAGCAGTGCCGACGGTGTGGGCGACGTTTCCGGAAGAATCAACACGATAACGGGCAGTCTAAACCATACGCATGCCGTCTATTACAGCGGCGCCGGGTCGGAAATCACCAAAAATTTCACCGAAATCTTCACCGCGACGATCCTGTTTCAAACCGGTGCATCCATCGGCGGGGATGTCACCCATGCAAATGCAGGCTTTTTGCGCAGCACCGGTTCCGCATTCAATACCGGAGCCGGCGGCTACGCCTTTTGGGGGGAGATGCGGAATGACGGAGGCGGGACATACCTTCGCCTGTTAAATACAGGAGGGCAAGTTGGCAGTAACAGCAGCACCTTCAGTCTGGAGACCGAGAACTGGTATGCCCTGCAAGCCTCCATCGCGCTGTCCGCCGATGCCACGGCTTCGTCCATGTCAGTATCCATCTTCGATGTGGGTGCCGACGGCACCGATCCTCTTGGGGCCGCCCTTGCCAGCATCAGTGCAAGCGATGTTTCGCTCGCAAACGGCGGCTTCAGCGGCAACCTCTGGGCCGGCTTCGGCGGGGGCAACAACTCCGGGTCCAACATCACCGCGTTTGACAACTTTTCGGTCGTCGCCATCCCCGAGCCCGGAACCCTGGTGCTGTTGGGGATTGCGCTGGGCAGTCTGTTGCTCTTCCGTCGTAGACGGTAAGCCTGTTTCACGCCACTTCGGCAGGCCGGGTCACCCCGGCCAGTCTTTTGTCCCCTTGCGTTTTCAACTGAACCCGGAGACCTTTCATGTCTGCCAAATCCAACATCAGTATGAAAGACATTGCCCTCCAGGCGGGGGTGACCCGTACAACCGTTTCTCTGGCATTGCGTGACCACCCCCGGATTTCCGAAGCCACCCGTCATCGGATCCAAGTGCTGGCGCGGAATGCGGGGTATCGGCCCGACGCCGAAATGTCCCGGGTGATGACGTCGCTGCGCCGGGGCGACCGGGCCCCGCAGACCCTTGCCTGGGTGACCGACCACAGTCCATGTCCCCGGCTGCGAGCAGCGCTTTATGAGGCCGCTGAAGCGCTGGGGTACCATCTGGATCTGATCCGGGTGGACGCGCCGCCAATTCTTCCGGCGCGTTTGGCCGATATCCTTACTCACCGGGGAATCTCTGGAATCCTATTCAGCCTGGTGCGCAAACCCGATTACGTGGCCGGGATGGACCTTTCCCCCTTTTGCGCCTGCGCACTGGGTTGTCACGCGGAGGGACTGCACACGGTTGAACCTTTCTCCGAGGCCCCGGCGTGGTGCGCGGAGGAGTCCCTGCAATTGCTCGATCAGTTGTTTCGTCTGCAACAGCGTGGTTTTCCGAAGCGGCCCAAGCGCATCACCTTGCGAAATCCGCCTCGGGTTTCCCTCCGGGCGCGAGCAGGGGCTGCAGACGCCTGACGAGGCGTTGCAACTGGGCGACGAGCTTTTCTTCTCCCAGCAATCGCCAGGCTTGACGGGGGAACATCAGCGCCGCCGCATGACGCACGCGCTGTTCCGGACCCCACAAGGGCGCGGCGACCGCAACGACGGAGCTTTCCGATTCCCCGATGTTCCAAGCGAAACCGTTTTCACGAGTTCGGATCAATTCAGCCCCAAAGGCTTCGGGGGTTGCGTTGCAACGTGGGGTCAGTTTCCCGTCCTCTTGGCGGGGCATGTAGGCGGCCCATTCCTCCGGGGGATGCGTAGAGACAATCGCCTTGCCCGCCGCCGTGGCCCATACCGGTCCGTCCGCCCCGATGGTCTGCGAGCCGCCCAAGGCCCCCGCCGCATAGCTGATATACGTCCGCCGCCCCGACAACACGCAGATACAGGCGGTGACTTCCTCCTCCTGACTGAAGGTGAGCAGGGCGTGGGAGACCTTGGAGTTCACCCCGTAGTTGCAGGCCACATTGTGGGCCAATCCGAGGACCTGCGGGGTGACCTGATAGGTGCGGTTTTTCTCGTTCTGCTCCACCATGCCCAACTCGATCAGCGTCTTGAGCGTGTCGTGTGTGGTGGAAAGCGCCAGCCCGAGGTGTTCCGCAATTTGCGAGACCCCCAGGGAACGATGGCTGCGGATCAGGAACTCCAACAGGGAGATCCCGATCCCGAATCCGCTGCGCGCGGCATCTTTGGTTCGACTCATGTCGGGATCATGAATGAAAACACGCACGTGGTCAAGCTCTCTGTTTGGGATGCGCCCATGGACCTGATGTCACACAAAAACGGCACAAAGCGTCACAGACAAAACCCCATGCATTTGGTATGCCGCTATTTAAATGAAATTTTTTTGACTTCACGGCGTACATTCGACACAGGACGTGAGGTTTTCATGTATTGTCCCCCAAAAAAGGATTTTCCCAGATGTTGCGCCATCATATTCCCCGCCGGCTCTTCCTTTACCTGTTTTTGCTGACGGCTTATGCCGATTCCGCGGAGAAAAGTTGGATATTCCAGGATGATCCGCCCGTTCTTGCCGCAACGCCGCTTTCTTTTGCGGAAGATGGCTGGCGGATTCTTCCCGGGGGGGAGACCCAGGCCCGGAAAATTCCCCGCGAACTCTTTCGTGGATGGCTGCGCATACGTCCGGACGCAGAACGGACGTTTCAGAACGTCCGGGTGCGCTTTCGGAACGGGGATCATCTGGACGGACATCTTTTGCATCTGAATGGCGACACCCTGCGGCTGCGCACGGCCTGGGAGGAGGAGGTGGACTTGCGCATGCACGCAATCGACGCCTTGCAAATGTCCCGCCACCCGAAAGAGTTGGTTCTGCATGGCACGCGGAATTTGGACGATTGGCAGCATCCGAACCGACTCTCCGAGGACAAAGCGGTTGAGGCTCAACCCACGGCAGGGGGGCTGCTGATTCATCAGCCCTTGCCCGGTCTCATGCGCCGCCCGCTTCCCCCTCTGCCGGACCAAATGCTGCTGGAACTGACCCTGCAATTGCCCGCAGCGGACACGCCGTATTCCGTTTATCTGTTCTCCAATGAAAGAACGGTCTACAATCCCGGCACCGTCCACCTGGGATTCCGGGACGGTAAACTCCTGATTCAGCAACGCACCTATCAAAATGTGGCCGTGGAATTTGACATGGCGCTGCCTGAAAACCTTGGAGATCGACACGCCTTCGAGATTTATGTCAACCACCCCGCCAAACGCTTCGAGATTTGGCTGAATGGCCATCGGATTCACGAATTGGCCCTGGTGTTGGGCGAAAACCCCAAAGAAGGCGGCCTCTGGTTCAGTGTGCTTACAAAACCCGGGGACGCTTATTTCCTGGAAAATCTCCGCGTATATTCCTGGAACGGAAATTCGCCCATGCTGCCTCCGCCGCAGGTCGAGGAAGAGAATCTTTGGAAAATCACCCTGGCCAACAGCGATCATTTGGCCGCCTCCATGCTGAAAATCCAGGACGAGACCTTCACCCTTTCCCTCGAAGGACGTCCGCCCATGACCCTGCCACTCCGCGTGCTCCGCGCGATTCAATTTCCACGAGTCTCTCGGGAAGCCGACGAACCCGGGGAAGTTCTGCTGCGACTCGCTTCGGGCATGGGGCGCCTCTCGGGAAGCCTGACGGCGCTCGATCATGAAAACGTCCATTTCCAAAGTCCGTTCGGCTCCGCACCCCTCACAATCCCTTTGGCCGAGGTGGACGGAATTTGGAGGGGAGGCCATCCGCTCCCCGCGTTTCCGGTTCAGCCCAAGACCGATCCTTGAAATTCAAGGCTGTTTGAACGTAAACGAAACCCGGGCTTTTCCTTTGTTGGAAAGTCTGGCAAGATGATCCGATGACGCGTTCCTCCTTTTCGATTTACAGTACCTGGGGCCTTCACGATGAACTGGGCGATACCGTCCAATTGTCGGAAGACCTCGCTTTTTCCGCCTTGCGCGCGCTCGACCGCTGGGCGGACTTCGGCATGAAACCGGATTTTTTCCACCTGGATGCCTTTTGGTACGATCCGGCGCTCGGCTACCGTCATTTTCATCCCCAACGCTGGCCGCGAGGTTTCGAACCGTTCCTGGAAGCCCTCCGCGAACGGCACTATATTCCCGGACTCTGGTTCAGCACCACCGGACTGACCCTGGAGCCGCCCGCTTGGGCGGAAAGCCGTTGCCCCGACGGTCATTACAGCCTTGTGGACGGACCGTACGCCGACATCCTGGCATCCGATCTCCATCATGCCGCCGAAACTTGGGGGGTGCGCTTGTTCAAATTCGACTTCGCCAACTTCACCGCCTCCCGGAATTCCCGCCGATCCGCCGAAGAAACCCGCGCCCTCGCGGTCGAACGCCTCACCGGCATTCTCAACGGGCTCCGCTCCGCCTTCCCGGATATCCACGTCATCAGTCACGTCGGTTACGCCCGCAACCAGCATCATCAGCGCCAGGGTTGGCCGCACCCGGTTGCGGTGGACCCCGCGCTCCTCGAGGGTATGGACGCGGTGTTCAGCGGCGATCCGCAGTGCATGGACATTCCGCAAACCCACCTCACCCGCAATCTCGATCTCTATCAGGACCGCGCTGTATGGAAGCTCCACCAAGCCGGATTCCCCCTGCACCGCATTGAAGACCACGGCGTGGTCATGGCCCAAACCAACACCGCCTGCTTCCGCGGTCGCGCCGGACTGCGCCGATCGCACATCGGCCAACTCGCCCGCGGCGGGCGGCGCGATCTTTATTACGGCGATCCTTCCCTGCCCACCGATGCCGACCTCGCCGGCATGGCCCGCTTCCGCGCCCTCTATTACGATGCCTGGTCCCGATGTCTCAACACCCAACTACTCGGCGAAGGCGAACCCGGCAGTGTCTCCTGGCACGGTACCCTCACCGGCGGCGCCGCGCGGGGCCTGCTCACCCTCGTCAATCCCGGATTCAACCCCGTCACCGTTCGGCTGCCCGTCACCGACCTTTTTCATGCGAGTCTGATTTTCCACGATGGCACTGAGACTCCGGCCCTGCAAACCGCGCCCGACCAGCTTCGCGTCACCCTCGGACCCGAACAAATGGTCCTCATCGGACTCGGCGCCTACGCGCATGAGCCCCTCGATGCGCCCGGGGATCCCGAAGTTCCCGTATTCAAGAAGATTTCCCTGCTCAACGCGTCGGTGCGGGCGCTTCCGACGGTCGGAAGCGAAATTTTCATCGCTTCCGAGCGTCGGAAACTGCTCATCATCGCCCGCGCGTGGGACGGAAAACCCGAAGATCCCGGGCATCTGTTGCCTTTTGCGTTTGGAGGTCAGCCCACCCCCGAGGGCGCGACCCGCGAGGCAATGACGCATGAGTTGCTGCCCATCCGCGCCCGGGATGCGGAGGGAAATGAAGTGATGCCGCTCTCGCGGGTGCCGGATGTGCCCGTTTGGTCCGGCATCTCCTGGGTCGCCTGTGTGTTTCCGGCGATCCCCGGCGGTCGCGTGGAAGTTCGACCGGTCTTCGATCCCCCCCGCCGGGTGGAGGTGGAAGCGTATGCGGTGGAGGAAGGGTCCACGGAAACGTGATGCAAATGATCATGGTTTTTGCTTTCCCCGGTGCGGTGGAAATGATTGGATGTGGTTATGTCCAAAACTCTTTATCTTCTCGACGGCATGGCCTTGGTGTATCGGGCCCATTTTGCTTTTATCACCCGCCCGATTTTGACCTCCAAGGGTCGAAACACCTCCGCCATTTACGGCTTTACCAACACGTTGTTGGAGCTATTGGAAAATCGGCGGCCCACCCACATTGCGGTGGCCTTTGATACGTCCGCGCCCACGGCTCGCCATGAATTGTATCCCGAATACAAGGCCCAGCGGGAGGCGATGCCCGAAGATTTGGCCACCGCCATTCCCGACGTGAAGCGTCTGCTGGCCGCTTTCAATGTGCCCGTGTTGGAACGGGATGGTTTTGAGGCGGACGATATTATCGGCACTTTGGCCCGCCGGGCCGAAAAACAGGGGTATGACGAGGTGTTCATGGTGACCCCCGACAAGGATTACGGTCAGTTGGTGGACACCCATACCCGCATGTACAAACCGGGGCGCAAAGGGGGAGAGGTGGAAATCCTGGGTCCAGAGGAAATTTGTGCGCAGTGGGGCATCGAGGATCCCGAGCAGGTGATTGATATTCTGGGGTTGATGGGGGACAGCTCGGACAATATCCCCGGGGTGCCCGGTATCGGTCCCAAAACCGCGCAAAAGTTGATCGCCGAATTCGGGAGCGTGGAGCAATTGATTGCAAGGGTCGACGAGGTGAAGGGAAAAATGAAGGACAAAATCAAGGAAAACGAGGAACAGGCCCGCCTGAGCCGGAAATTGGTGGTGATCGACTGCGATGTTCCCTTGGAGTTGGCGCCCGACGATTTGATTCTGGGGGAACGGGACGACGCGGCCCTGCAAAAATTGTTCATCGAGTTTGAGTTCAACAGCATCGGCAAGCGTTTGTATGGCGAGGGCTTTAATGCCGGACGGGGACAGGCCCCGAAAGAGGTGCAGGGCGATTTGTTCGCTTCCGCGTCGGCCGAAATGCCATTGTTGCAGCCGAAGCTGAAAAAACTGGCGGATGTGCCGCATGACTACCGCCGGGTGGATGGATTGGAGGGGTTGAACCCGGTGCTTGAAGCCTTGCTGGCAGTGGAGAAAGTGTGTTTTGATTTGGAAACCACGGGGTTGGATGTCTTGGACACGGAAATCGTGGGCATCGCGTTTTCGTTGAAACCCGGGGCCGGATGGTTCGTGGGGGTGACCCCGGAGAACGAAAAAGAGGTTTTGCGGGCCTTGTCGCCTTTTTGGGCCCATGAGGGTATCCTGAAAATCGGACATAATCTGAAGTTTGACTTGGGCGTGTTGTTCGCCAAAGGGGTGGAAGTGCGGGGACCGTTTGCGGATACCATGATCGCGCACGCGTTGTTGGAACCGGATCAACGTCATGGGATGGATGAATTGGCCGCCGCCAAGTTGAATTACGCGCCCATTCCCATTTCGGATCTGATCGGACCCAAGGGCAAGCCTCAGGGAAACATGCGGGACGTGGAACCCCAAAAACTCACCGAATACGCGGTGGAAGACACGGATGTCACCCTGCGGTTGTACGAACATCTGATGCCGAAACTGGATGAAGCCGAACAACGGCGGGTCTTCGAGCAAATCGAAATGCCCCTGGTGCCGGTACTGACGCGCATGGAGTTGGAAGGGATTCGATTGGACACCGAGGATCTGGCCGCGTTTAGCGAACGTCTGGGCCGCCGTTTGGAAGTATTGGAAAAACGGGTGTTTGAATTGGCGGGGGAATCCTTCAATCTCAACAGTCCCAAGCAACTCGGGGTGATCTTATTCGATAAACTGAAGATTGCCGAGAAGGTGAAAAAGACCAAGACCGGTCAATACAGCACCAACGAGCAGACGTTGCAAGGGCTGGCGGGCAAGCATGAAATCATCGACATCATTCTCGAGTATCGCGAAGCCGGCAAGTTGAAGTCCACCTATGTCGATGCGTTGCCCAGACAGGTTCACCCCAAAACCGGGCGGGTGCATACCCGCTATATGCAAACCGGGGCGGCCACGGGACGTTTGTCCTCCATTGATCCCAATTTGCAGAACATTCCCATCCGCACGGAATTGGGACGTGAAATCCGCAAGGCCTTTGTGCCGAGAGGCGAGGGGTTTGTCTTGCTGGCCGCCGATTATTCCCAGATTGAATTGCGTTTGATGGCGCATCTCAGTGGTGACAAGGCCATGCGGGAGGCTTTTGAGCAAGGACTGGACATTCATGCGGCCACTGCCGCGAAAGTGTACGGGGTTTCCTTGGAGGACGTGACTTCGGACATGCGCCGCAAAGCCAAAATGGTGAATTTCGGCATCATTTATGGCATCAGCGCCTTTGGTTTGTCGCAACGTCTGGACATTCCCCGAACCGAGGCCAAGGAAATCATCGACGCGTATTTCGCGCAGTATCCGGGGGTGAAAGCTTATATGAAGCGGATTCCCGAAGAAGCGCGGTCGCGGGGGTACGTGGAAACCCTGTGTGGGCGACGCCGTGAGATTCGGGACATTGATTCCCGCAATCAGACCATTCGCCAAGGGGCCGAGCGCACCGCCATCAATTCGCCCATCCAGGGGACGGCGGCGGATATGATCAAATTGGCCATGGTTTCCGTTGACCAACTGCTGCGGGAGAAGAAAGCCCGCAGCCGTTTGTTGTTACAGGTGCACGACGAGTTGGTGTTCGATTTGGCCGAGGAAGAGGCGGATGACCTGATGCCCGCCATTTCCGCGGCGCTTCGCGACGCCTTGACCCTGGATGTGCCCGTGGTCGTGGAAATGGGCACGGGACCCAATTGGCTGGCCGCGCATTAAACGGCGTTATTGGGTATCCCCGGATTTCGCCACGATGTCGCGTCGGAATTCGGTGGGGGTGAGCCCCACTTCTTCCCGGAAAACCCGCATAAAATAGTTGGGTTCCTTGTACCCGCATTGCATGGAGATTTCCGCGAGCGGGGCGTGGGTGTTGGCCAAAAGGTGGCGGGCACGTTCGATTTGCAGCTTTTTGATTTCCGAATGAGGGGAATGACCCAAAACTTTCTTCACCTGTCGGTCCAAGGTGGCCCGGCTCAAGTTGGTGACTTGCAGCACATCCTCGATTTGGATGCCCGTACAGGCGTGCGTGCGAATGAACCGGATGGCATCGGCAATCGTGGGTTCGGCTTGGCTGATGAGATCCGTGGATTCCCTTTCCATCACTTCGCCGGGATCAATCAAGATGGGTTCGGTGGGTGGGGGGGCGCCGTCAATCATATCAATCAAAACCTTTGAGGCGGCCGCCCCCACGGTCACCCCGTGCAAGGGCACGGAACTCAGGGAGACCAAGCCCCCGTCACAAATCAATTCGTTGTTGCCGCATCCGAGCACGGCGACTTGGTTGGGCACGCTCCAACCCACGTTCAAGCATCGGTCCAGCAAACTGCGTGCCATGTGATCGGTGGCGGCGGTGATGGCCAAGGGTTTGGGCAAGTCTTCCAGGATTTCCATGGTTTGGTGAAAACTTTCCCACACGATTTCCTTTCCCATGACCCCAGATTCTTTCAACCGCTTTTGCCATCCCATCATGCGCTTCGTGGAAAACTCCAGACCTTTCATGTGGATAAACACCTGTGCGGTATATCCCTTTCTCAGCAAATGGGAGGCTGCGGTCCAACCCACTTCCTCGTTGTCCACGAGCACCGAGGGCATGTCGAAAATCGGGTGGCTGTTGGAGACATTGACGCAGGGGAGGTTGATTTCCCTGGCCGTTTTCAAGACGGGCAGGTTCGAACCGTAGACCACGATGCCCACGGCGGCTTTGCTTTTGCAATATTCCACGAGGTCTTCAAGGGAGTGTCGGTCCTGATCGTGAAAGCGAATGGCAAAACGCTGGTTTTCATGAGCGTATTTCATCATCCCCTTGAAAATTTCACGAGGGTACTCGTCAGCGAGCGAAAATGACGCCATGATACAGGGGCGTTCGTAAGGGCTGGGGATGTGTTTGGATACTTGCATGGGCTGGTAAAAGGTTACTAAATTGCTAAAATATAGCTCCCTTTTACGGTAGATAATATACGATGACAATAAAATATATTCGAAAATTTGCCGTGGAGGAAATGTGAGTTTACCTGCCCGAAGAGAGGTTGATCGCCCGTTCGGGGTCCATGACGCGGTTGAAAATTTGAAAGGCTTGAATCTCGCCACGCCATGGGCGCTCTCCGGTATGCTCATCGCCAAAGATCAAGTGTAGATCTTCCCAGACTCTGAAATCGCCGGTTCTGTCGGGGAGTTCCACTTCCTCGCCATCGACAAATGCTCTGGGTTCCCCGGGACGGTAGGTGAAAACGACGCGGATCAGGTTGTTTTCCAGGATTTCCCCCAAAGGAATTTGCGGATCTCCTCTGCGGTCCGTGTTTTGTGTACGTAACCGCATGACCAAGGAATTGTTTTCTTGCCCCAGACTGAAATTCAAATTTTGGGTGCCGCCCGAAAAAGTGAGAATGCGGGCCGGCCCCCGCTGGTTGAGGTTTTCGGTTTGCAAGAAGGCGACCAAGGTCAGTTCGTTGGAGGCTTGGAGGGCGTTTTTCAGGGGTTCGTTCAAGGAGGGGATGCGGCTGATGCCCCCGCGGGTTTCAAACCCTCTCGGGGTCATGCGGTTGTCTCCTTCGTGTTTCACTTCATGGATTTCGCTTTGGTCGCCACGGCGAACTCGCACCTGGTTGGCGGGCATGCCCCGTTGCCAGACCAGGGCAAACAGCTCCGAGTCGTCGGCTGAGGGGGGGGCGCGGTCGGGGGCGGGGGGAGGGAGCGGGACTTTCGCCTCCACCCGGCGCTGCTCTTCGCGAAATGCGAGCGCTTCTTCGATTTGGTTGTTGATGGTGTGAACGCGTTGCATTCTTTGCAAGTGCGCGAGGTAGCTTTGACGCAGTCGGGTCACATTTTCCTGATGTTCGCGGTCAATTCGTCCCAAGTTTTCCGCATGGTTCGCGCGTGCGCGCGCAAGTCCCTCGGGGAGGGTGCGGTTTTCCAAATCATTCAACTCGCGCCCTTCCCGGGCCCGTGCTTGTTCGTCGGTCACCAAAAGCACGCCGTCCAAATCCCCCGCTTCCTGGGTGGCCCGGCGAACCCGGGCCAACGCCACCGCGTATTGCAGGAGGGCGGCGTTCTCTTTTTCCGTGGCGGTCTCCTCCATTTCGGAGAGCGTTTTTTCGTAGAGAGCCCGGCTCTCCTCCAACCCCGGAGCATCGTTTTGGGCGTCGGCCGGGGAGAGGAAGAAGAAAAAACACAAGATCAAGAAGAGGTGTTTACGTGGCATGGCTGTACCCCGGGGAAGGTTTGGAGACCATTAACTGCACACCCGAACGTTGCAGGGCGCTCCGTTGCGCGGGGGTGGTTTGATGATCGGTAATGACCTTGGACACGTGATTCAGGGCGGCGAAGAAATAGCGCGAGCGTTGATCCATCTTGCTGTGATCGGCCAGGATGTAGACGGTTTCCGCCCAATCGATGACCGATCGTTTCAGGTTCATGTGGCGCACGGAGGCGTCACTGAATCCACGTTTGAAGTCGATGCCTTTACAGCCCAGAAACGCTTTGTTGATTTGGCAGGTGGAGATCAATTGTTCGGCGAGAGGGCCGACGAATGAGGCGGAACGTCGGTCATACAATCCGCCGGTGGAGATCAGTTCCACGTTGGTGCGACGGCATAATTCGGAGAAAATGGGCTCGGAATGGGTGATGACGGTACACCGAAGGTCTGGAAAAATCCGTGCCAATTGGTAGGCGGTGGTGCTCCCGTCCATAAAAATCGTATCCTCCTCCTCGATTTCTCCGAGGGCATGGCGGGCAATCGCTTTTTTGGATTCCACTTCGGCAATTTCCCGCATGTGATACGGGGGGGAGGATTGCGGCGTTTCCACGGGAAGGGCTCCGCCATGCGTTCTCACCAGCAAATTTTCCGCCTCCATTTTCAAGAGGTCTCGCCGAATCGTTTCTTCCGCAACCTCGAAGCGACGGGCCAATGTGGAAACCTTCACCCCGCCTTGTCGTTCCAAGGCGCGGGCAATTTCAAGATGACGTTGATGTGCGAACATAATGTACTCGGAAATCGTTATATCCTAAATTGTAGACATTTTCTAAGTTTTGACAAGATTTGTCTGTAAAATAAAATTGAGTCTTCCCTTGTCGCAATGGTAGTATAGGGAGAAGGGTATAAATGAACCATCAGAATACAGAAAATACACCCGGGTCATCGGGTATCGACGAACCTGACAATGATAAACGGCAGCGTTTGGAATGGTTCATGCGTCAACAGGCGGAATCCTTGCCGTTTATCGTCTGGACGGCGGGCCCCGAGGGAGAGGTCGACTATGCGAACGGACGTTTGTTTGAGTTGACGGGCATTTCCCCGGACTCCGACCCGGCCACGCGATGGCAAGGGTGTTTGCATCCAGAGGATTTGCCGCGTTGTGTGCAACTTTGGAAGCGTTGCGTGAAAGAAGGGCGGGACTTTGACATCGAATACCGTATTTTCAGTCGCGCGGAAAATCGCCACCGATGGTTCCGGGTGCGTGCTGCGCCGATACGGGCCCCGGACGGAAGCATCGGCATGTGGTATGGGGTTGCGTTGGATATCGATCAAACCAAACGCAGCGAGGCAAAGCTGCGGGAACAGTCCAAGCTTTTGGACGAAGCCCAGGATGCGATTTTGGTGCGCGATCTTGAAAAAAACATTCTCTATTGGAACAAAAGCGCCGAGCGTTTGTATGGATGGTCGGAGTCGGAGGTGCTGGGGCGTTCGATCGAAGAATCCATGTATGTGAATCACGCACAATTCCAGGATGCGTTTCACTTGACGCTGAAAAGCGGAGAATGGACGGGAGAATTGGAGCAAACGGATCGAGAGGGGCGGGTGCTCAATGTGGAGGCGCGTTGGACGATGATGCGGGATGAAGCGGGAAAACCCAAATCGATCCTGGCGATTCACACCGACAACACCGAACGGAAGAAACTGGAACAGCAGTTTCTGCGGGCCCAGCGCATGGAAAGCATCGGCACCCTGGCCGGAGGCATCGCCCATGACCTGAATAATTTGCTTTCGCCGATTCTCATGGGCGTCGATTTGATTCGTGAATTGGAACCCGATCCGTTGATCCTCCAAATTTTGGATAACATTGGCCAAAGCGCGCGTCGGGGCACGGACTTGGTGAAACAGGTCTTGTCCTTTGCCCGCGGCGTGGAGGGGGCCAGGGTGTTGATGCGGGTCGAGCAGTTGGCGGATGAGGTGGAGATGATCGTGGTCAACACCTTTCCCAAAGGCATTCGATTCCAACGTCGAATTTCTGATCGCCTGCTGCCTGTGCTGGGCGACCCCACCCAATTGCACCAGGTTTTACTGAATTTGTGCGTGAATGCCAGGGACGCGATGCCGGATGGCGGTTGTTTGACGTTTTCGGCCAAAAACGTGGATTTGGACGAGCAATACGCGGTCATGGACCGAAATGCCGTCGCCGGACGCTATGTGTCCATCGAGATTTCCGACGAGGGCGCTGGCATGGCGGATGAGGTCAAGGAACACGTGTTCGAACCGTTTTTCACGACGAAAGGGACGGGGAAGGGAACGGGGCTGGGGCTTTCGACGGTCCTGGGCATTGTCCGCAGTCACGGAGGCTTTGTCAACGTATACAGTGAACAAGGACAGGGCAGCGTATTCAAAGTGTACTTGCCCGCCAGCGAAGAAGTGGTGGGGATGGACAGTCAAATTTCGCCTTTGGCGCGGGACAGCTTGCCCCGCGGGCATGGGGAATGCATTTTGGTGGTGGACGATGAAGTCTCGATTCTGACCATTACCCGCCAGACCTTGGAAGCCTTCGGGTATCGGGTGATGGTGGCCGAAGATGGCGCCCATGCCATCAGTGTCTATGCGATGAACCGGGACAAAATCAAAGCCGTGATCACGGACATGATGATGCCGGTGATGGATGGTCCCGCATTGATTGCGGCCCTTCGGCGTCTGAACCCCCATTTGGCCGTGATTGCGTCCAGTGGTTTGAACGCCAATGGCAGTGTGGCCAGGGCGGTGAATGCGGGGGTAAAATACTTCCTGCACAAGCCCTACACGGCGGACTCCATTTTGCGCAAACTCAACGAAGCGCTTCACGGCGGGGAAAGGCAGGACCAGTGAAATGGTTCTCCTCCATCAAGCACTATGCGCGAGGTGGCCGTCGGCATTCCGCGAAGAGGCAAGCCTCTGTTCAAGGAGATCCGGCGGAGTCCAAACTGGATTATCTTGAGGTGGCCGAGGTTCGGGGGGCGATTTTGGATGCAATGCCTGCGCACATGGCTTTGATTGATGAAACCGGGGAAATTTTGGAAGTGAACCAAGCGTGGCGTGGGTTTGGTGTCGCAAATAATTTTCAGGACCCCAAACACGGCGTGGGGGCGAATTATTTGGAGGTATGTGAGCGTGCGGGCAGCCAGGGTTCGAAAGAAGGGGCCAAAGTCGCCGCCGGCATTCGCAAGGTGTTGGGTGGAGTCTCCCCTGAATTTTGCTTGGAATATCCCTGTGACACCGCCACTGAAAAACGTTGGTTCCGTTTGGTGGTGTCGCCGGTCTCGTTTGGGGAACGCAGGGGCGCCGTGGTGATGCATGTCAATATGACGGAGCGAAAGTTGGCGGAATTGGAAAGGGAAAAGGTGACCGAAAATTTACGAGAACGGGTGAAAGAGCAGCGGACCTTGTATCGAATCGCCCGGTGGTTGCGGGATGATGGGGAATCCGAGCAGGTTGTCTTGGAGCGGGTGGCCGCGGAATTGCCCGCAGGCATGCGTGTACCCGAACAATGCGCCGCGCGCATTGCATATGATGGGTTTGAGGTGATTACCGAAGGGTTTGGAAATGATGGCGTTCGGATCAAGGCCGGTTTTTGCTGTGAGCTTGGGAAAACCGGGGAAGTTGAGATTTTGTGTTGTTGCGGGGATCTTCCGGGGGAGGACCCGTTTTTGCAAGAAGAGCGGGAGTTATTGGATTCCATCGCGGGATTGTTGGGTTCGCATTTTACCCGGCGATATGACCGCAAGGCTTTGGAGGCGAGCGAAATGCGGTTCCGTCTTTTGTTTCAGGACGTGCCTAATGTGGCCGTGCAGGGGTTTACCCCCCAGGGCGAGCTGTTGTATTGGAATGCCGCATCCGAAATATTGTACGGCTATACTCGCGCTGAGGCTTTGGGGCAAAATATTGTCGATTTGTTGGTGCCTGCTGACAATCGAAAATCTTCCTTGGAAATCTTGGCGCAATTGGATGCGGGACTATCGCTGCCAGCTTCCGGGGAATTCAAAATGAAGCACAAAAATGGCCGCATTGTGCATGTGTTTTCCAGTCTGGTCGTCATTCGCCATGTGCATGCATCCCCGGAAATTTTTGCCATCGACGTGGATTTAACCGAACGCAAGGCTTTGGAGAAGCACATGCTCCGCACCCAAAGAATGGAGAGCATCGGCACCCTGGCCGGCGGGGTGGCCCACAATCTCAACAATATGCTCACGCCGGTGATCGTGGGGGCTGAACTCCTGGAAGATCAAAATCATGACCCCGAATTGAATCCGGTGATCCTGCAAATCGCGGACGGCTCCCGCCGCTGCGCGGAACTGGTGAAGCAATTGCTATCCTTTGCCAAAGGGGTTGGGGGCAGCCGCGTGGAAGTCGATTTGTCCATGATTTTGGACGATACCATGAAATTCATGTTGGCCACCTTTCCCAAAAACATCCAATTTTCGGTGGATGTCCGGGAAGATGTCGACAAAGTGAAAGGCGATGTCACCCAATTGAAACAGGTGCTGTTGAATTTGTGCGTGAATGCCCGTGACGCGATGCCGGAAGGCGGCAATTTAACCCTGACCCTTCGCAATACTGAGATAGACGCGCAATACGCAAGCTTGGAAAAAGCGTATGTTTCGGGTCAATACGTGGTCTTGGAGGTGGCCGACGAGGGGCATGGCATGGATCTCCAGGTCAAAGATCGGGTATTCGAACCGTTTTTCACCACCAAGGATATCGGAAAAGGGACGGGGTTGGGGTTGTCATCATCGTTGGGCGTCGTACGAAGCCATGGCGGATTCATGACCGTTTACAGCGAACCGCAAAAAGGCAGTGTATTCAAGGTGTATTTGCCCGCAATCCGTGTCAAAGACGACGCCCCGGCACCTGAAACGCCCAAGTCCATTCCCCAATCCATGCACAAAAACATGGGGAGGGGAGAATGTGTTCTGGTGGTGGATGACGAACCGTTGGTGTTGATGGTGACCCGAAAATCCTTGGAGAAACACGGCTATCGGGTGTTGACCGCCGAGGACGGGGCGGTGGCGATATCATTGTTCGCGGAGTCGCATGAAGAAATCGACCTTGTGATCACGGATATGATGATGCCGGTGATGGGAGGGCAGGCTTTGATTGCGGCATTGCACAGAATCAAACCGGAGTTTCCCATCATCGCGACCAGCGGCATGAACCCCGGCGAGATTTTCCAAAAGAGCGGGGCGGAAGGGTGCGTCTGTTTTCTACCCAAACCCTTTTCCAGCGAAGAACTTTTGCGGGAAGTGCGGAATTGTTTGCCCTGAACCCGTGAAACGGATGATGCGATTCGGTTGATTCCCGGTATTTCGGGCTTGTTTTTTCGTGGAAATCCAGGAAGTCAAGGGTATGCCGACACTTTGCACCCAACCCAGCCATCTTCGTCCCGTTCCCGTCAGTACATTCTGGTTCGGCGCTTGTTATTATCCGGAACACTGGGATGAAGGGACGCGGAGGGAAGATGCGAAACGCATGCGCGACGCGGGCATGAACGTGGTGCGCATGGCCGAGTTTGCGGCGGAAGTCCTCGAGCCCGCGCCGGGGCAATTTGATTTTCGTTTGTTTGACGATGTGATCGAAGAATTGGCCCGGCATGGCATCTCCACCATACTCGGCACCCCGACCGCCGCTCCCCCGCGTTGGTTTACCCTTGCGCATCCCGATGCGGTTCAAGTGGATGCGCGGGGCGTTTCCCTGCAACATGGTTCCCGCCAACATGTTTCCCAAAGTCATCCCGAGGTGCGGGCTTACAGCCAAAGAGTCACGCGCGCGCTTGCGGAACATTATGCGGAAAATCCGCATGTCATTGGCTGGCAAACCGACAACGAATTCAATTGCCATTTTTCCGAGGACCACAGTGCGGCCGCGCAAACCCACTTCCAGGAGTTCTTGGCGCAAAAATACGCGGGGGATATTCATGCCCTCAACCGCGCTTGGGGTAACACATTTTGGTCGCTGTCTTATGGAGATTTTTCGGAAATCCCCACCCCTCGCGAACAGGCCCCCACCCATGCGAATCCCAGCCATCAACTCGATTACGCCCGGTTTTTGGACTGGCGCATTACCCGGTTTCAGCGGGAACAGGTTGAAATTCTTCGCGCCTTCCAACCCAAATGGTTTGTGTTTCACAACGGATGTTTTTCCAAAATCGATTATCGGGGTGAATTTGTCCGGGATTTGGATTTTCTGGGGTACGATTCCTATCCGTTTTTCTCTTGGGATGTACGGGATCGTGGCGCTGGGCACGCGTTCAATTTGGACCGAACCCGGGCATGGTCGGGCAATTTCATCATTCCGGAAATGCAGTCGGGGCCCGGCGCCCAGTCATCCTATTTCCACGACACGCCCGAACCGGGGGAAATCCGTCGCATGACCTATACCGCCTTGGCGCGCGGAGCCGACAGTCTCTTGTATTTTCGTTGGCGGACTTGTCGATACGGCGCGGAAATGTATTGGTGCGGCATTCTCGATCACGACAACATTCCCCGACGACGATACGAGGAAGTGGCCCGGATTGGCCGGGAACTGAAGAAAGTGGGCCCGGAAATCCTGGGCACTTCGGTGCAAATGGACGTGGCCATCGCTCTCGCGGACTATGAGGCCATGGAAGCCCATGCCACCTTGCCCTATGGGGTGCCCGGCCTTTCGAATTCCGCCGAAACCCTCCATCGGTGGTTTCACGAGCAGGGGTACGCCTGCGGGTGCGCCCACCCCGACGATGTCTTGGAAGGATTGAGCCTCTTCATCTTGCCGCATTGGGAAGTGGTGAACCCCGCGTGGATTCCCAATCTGAAAGCCTTTGTCGAGCGGGGGGGCACATTGCTCATCGGCGCCCGCAGTGGAACCCGGGATCGCAACAACCATGTGATTTCCGAAACGCCCCCGGGCGTGCTTGCCGAACTTGCCGGGGTACGGGTCAGTGAATACAGCCGAAAAAACATCCCCGACCAACGCCCCTGGCAATTGAATTGGGAGGGGGAGCACTTGGTGGCCGAAGACTGGGTGGAAATCCTTGCCCCGGATGCGGGCACCGAGGTCTTGGCCACTTGGACGTCCCGACATGCCGCCGGTACCCCGGCCATCACGCGAAAGGCGTTCGGCAATGGCCAGGTCCTCTACGCGGCTTCGGGCCTGACCGCTTCTTGGATTCAAACCCTGGGCCCCAGGCTTTGTGAGCAGGCCCGGTTGCAGCCCGTTTTACCGGGCTGCCCGCCCGGTGTGGAGGTGGTCCGCCGGGGGGATCCCGGCAAGACGCTTTGGTTTTTCATGAATCACAACGATGGGGAAGTCATCTTCAAAGATCTTCCCGCCGGGGACCGGCTGGTTGGACCTGAAAACGATACCCTTGACCCCAATGACGTGATGGTGATTTCCGCGTCAACCAACAAAGTCCCCGACTGAATTCAGAGAAATCATCAAATGGACGCCCTATTCAATCAACGCATTCGACTGCTTTCCAAACCCATGGAGCCACGGGCCACGGAGCTTCAGCCCCGACTGCCGGAAATTTCCGGCATACGCGCGGTGATTTTTGATGTGTACGGCACCTGCTTCATCAGTGGGTCCGGCGATATTGGCGTGAGCACCGCCGATCCTAAAACCGAAGCTTTGGTCGAATCGCTCAAAGAACAGGGCGTGGAACTGCCTCCCGATATGGCCGGATCTTCCCTGGTCCGCTTTTATGAACTCATTGAAAATCGGCATCAGGACTTGAAAGGAGCGGGGACGGCTTATCCGGAAATTCGCATCCTCGATATTTGGGAACAATGGCGGCGTGAGTTTGGTCTACAAGTGGATGTCCCGCAACTGGCGATTGACGTGGAATGCCGTATCAACCCCGTTTGGCCCATGCCGGGATTGATCCATGCTTTGGAGCAATTGCAGGCCGGGGGCGTAACCCTGGGGATCGTCAGCAATGCCCAGGTTTTCACCCCTTGTTTGTTCTCGGCCCTGGCCGGGCACGGCCTTGCCGATTTGGGATTTTCGCCCGGACATTGCGTTTGGTCCTGGAGGTTGCAGGAGGCGAAACCTTCGCCGCGTTTGTACGAAATCCTGTTGGAGTCCCTAGAGGGCATGGCCCCGCACGAATGCCTGTATGTGGGGAACGACATGCGCAATGACATCGCCCCCGCCGCCAAGGTGGGCATGCGCACCGCGTTGTTTGCCGGCGATGCCCGTTCCCTGCGCCTCCGGGAGGGCGACCCCCTTGTGGGCGAAATCCAGCCTGATGTCGTGGTGACCGCGCTCTCGCAGATTCCCGGGGTTTTTTCCTAAGGCAGATTTCATCCGCAACCGAAAAGAGGAAAAACCAACGGATGGCTTCGCCGTACAGCGGATCAAGACAGAGTGGATTTTTAAACCTGCGGATGCCAGGACACGGCCTGCGGATGCTCTGAAACCTACAGACCATTCAAACGAATACAATCAGTCTTTTGTCTCACATGAAAATTATCCTCCATGCCCGGAAGATCCGCAGGCCGTGTCTCGGCATCCGCAGGTCCTTTTCCTCATAACCACACGCACAATCATCATCGACGAAAGGATTTTTTGAGTAGGACCTGAAACCGTGAGCTATTTTCCGTGAATCCGCACAATTTTATGGGCTACAAGGTATTGTCGGGAGCACTCGATTCTTTTCAAATTCGTTTTTTTAGAGTCTTCCACACGAAGATGATACAGAAAAACGTGTATGATGGATGAAACAGATCAAGCGATAAGGATGTAGGATTATCTTTGGGGGGGAGTCCCACGGATAGCCTTGCCGAACCACGGATGGAGACAAGAGTCAATTTATCGTTTCCTTCCTCTATTCTCCTCAGTGTGACTCCAAAATATCGTTTTTCTTAATTTACATCCGTGGTCCGGCATGGCTATCCGTGGTCCAAACCATTATAGTTACAGTCATTTTCACCTTTTCGGTTGCGGATGAAATCTGCGTTAGGAGGAACCACGAAAAGAGCGAAAAGGTTCTGAAGATACGGGCCTTTATTCATTTCGTGAAATTTCGTGCCTTTCGTGGTTAAAAAAAATTAGTTTGACCAACGTCTCTTTGGGGACTTTCGGGGATGAGGTCCCCAGACGATGGGTTAAAAATCCGAATCTTCGCCCAAGGTTTTTTTGCGGGGATCATAGAGATTGAAGTGCAGGCGTTCCAAATGCGGACTCTTGACCCGCACGTGGCCCAGATTTTCCGAATCTCCCGCCAATTGTTCGGGAGACAGGGAGGCCAAGGCCAAGGTCAATCGATCCCCGCCGAAAATTCTTGCCTCGACGTCACTTTGCTGAAGTCGGGCCGAGGTTTGCCTGGATTTGTCGAAATTCACCGAGGCCACCCGGTTCAAGGGCAAATCAAAGGCGGTGAAATCGTTTTGGAATTTCAGCGTCTGGCCGTCGATCCGCAGCAGTTTCCCGGAAATTCGATCTCCATTGACCAACTCCAATATATCGGACGTTTCCGCGGAAGCGGAAGCCGGAGTGTTTTTGCCATCCCAAACCGATACGGTCAGATTGGAGATGGCATAGGGCATGGATTGTTGCGCCTGGAAAATCAGGTTCTCTCCTCCGGCTTGAAAGCCATTGGGATCCTGCCACTGGTGAGCTTGCACATCATCCACCAAGAGGGTGATCCGTTTTTCGGGTTTGTCCACGCGAATCGAGAGCTTGCTTTTTTGCTTGGCGTTGAAGCCCGCCACCTGCACATTGCCCATGTCCAGATGCCCGATGCCACCTTGGCGGTACATGCGGAAATTTTCACCGTGAATCATGAGGGTCCAAGAGCCCGAGTGGGGATTTCGGGCGTCTTGGGACATGAGGCTAATCTGAATGTAGGGCATGCCACGCCACGCGAGGTCCATATCGATTTTGAATTGTTCCGGCAGTGCGGGCAATTTCCTGCCCACGCCCCCCTGGGCTCCGTCGGATCTCATGACCCCGTCCCTGAAAACCCATGTGTTGGCATGGCCGGTATTTTGAAAGACCCAATCCGATTTTTCGCCGGGACCCGCATATAGCAGGTGCCCTGAGGAAGCGGGCAAGAGACGGGTTAACGCGCTGCGCAGAATGTTGACCTCCCCGGCATAGCGCGTCTTTAAAATCAAATGTTCGCCATCCATGCGGATGACGTTGCCAGAGATCCGGTCGCCATTGGTCAACTGGGCCATGATCAGGGACTCGCTGATTTCGGGGATGGGCGCATGGGCAAACGTCAGTTCGTGCAGGTTCTTCAAGGCAAACAGAATGGGGCTCTCCGCGTCGGGATGGTGAAAACGGATGCCTTCATCGCGGTCGATTCCCAGGAACTTGCCAGATAGCTGGTCTCCGGTGAGAAACGTCAACGTGTCCACTGTGGTTTTCGAGGATGAGGCGTGGCTGCCTTGATGTGGGGATTCGACCAGCGACTCTGGGTCGGCCACGAGATCTTCCGTATCCGGAAGTACGATGGTAATTTGCCCCCGGGCATGGGGAAATCCAAGGCCGAATGCAAGCAGAATGCCAGCGGCAAGGACACGGAAATCACGACAAAGAAAAACGAAATGCGAAGGGTTCATCCTGTAAAATTAGCATGACATTTTGGATTGGCGAGAAAAAAGAATTGGTCAAATGTTTCGTGAAGGGTTTGGTGGAGGTATCTTGGGGAAGCGTGGGGATACTTGGTGATACTTGGGGATGCGTTGTGATACTTGGGGATGCGTTGTGATTCTGATAATTCATTGTGATTCTTGGTGATTCGGGTTATATATGGATGCAAGAAGGACAATGACAATAGAAAGGACGACCTCCATGACCGCAAAAGCCCCCATTTCATTCATGTTTCCGGTTCTTTGGTTTTTCGCTCTGATTTCAGTGCCGGGAACTCCTGATGAATTGCGCACCTGGACCACGGTGACGGGACAGTCGGCGGAAGCCAAATTCGTGAAATTCGAGAATGGCTTTGTTTCTTTCCAATCGCCGGAGGGTCGGGAAGTTTCCATGCCGTTGCATCAACTGATGCCCGAGGACCGGACGGAGGTCCTTCGGCTGGCCGCCGAAAAAGAGGCCAGGGTCGGGGTGATGCCTGATGAGGAAGTCTCCCGACCGACGGGCAGGCGCGAAGTCACTTGGCGGGAGTTGGAGGACGGGGATCATTGGCCGGAATTCATGCCCAAGCACATACGGGAAGCGGCCCTGACCATGCCCCGTCCTTGGCGGCACGCGGAGAGTAAATATTTTGTGATTCATTTCCAGCAACTCGGTTTTGCCCGGCAGGCGGCCCGGATGGCGGATTTTCAATATCAGTTCATCGCTTCGGACCTGCCCGGCTATCAAGACCGCTTCCGCGAAAAATCCCACATCGTCATTTTCCGAAACCGGGAGGAATGGCAGGATTTTCTCAAGGCCTCCAACCAAGAGAACAGTTGGTTCGCCGCATTTGTCAGCGGACGCATGATGTACATTCAGGATTTTGGCAATACGGAGACGAACGCCAATATCCTGGCCCATGAGATGAGCCACTTGGTCTTGAACCGTTTTTTCCGGCATCAGCCCCCGCTTTGGCTGAACGAGGGACTCGCGGAATGGTATGGACATATTGGTTACCAGTCCTTCAAAGGTCAACGCGCCAATCCCTGGCGGGCCATGGGCAGGTTGCGGAACGGTTACGACCTCGAAACGCTCTTTGGGATGAGACGCTACCCCACGAATCGCGAGGATATCTCACGCTTTTACCGCACCAGCCAGCAGGTGGTCGGGTTGTTGATGCAGGAAAAAGAGCACCAGGATTTCGTTCGCTACCTGCAGGCCATTACCGTGGAAGGCAAAGCGCCCTTGGTCGCGCTCCGGGAAGTTTATGGATATGAATCCGTGGCGGATCTCCAGAAAGCCTTCGACCGCTTTGTTCGATAGCTTGTCAAGCTTTCCGCACTTCTTCAATCAGCAGCCGCACCCGGTCGGTGGGGGTGGTTTTGATGATGCCGTGTCCCAAATTGAAAATGTGGGCCTTGGCCCCTGAAAAAGCTTGTTTGACTTCGCGGGCGCCTTCGATCACCGCTTCGTCGGAGGCCAACATGCGGGCGGGATCGAGATTGCCTTGGTATACCCGGTGTGTGCCCAGCTTTTGTATCGCGGCTTTGGCGTCCACCCGCCAATCCAAGCCCAGCACATCGACGGGCATTTCCGCGATGGCCTCCAGCAAATGACCGCCGTTGGCGGAAAAATGTATGCGGGGCACGTCCGGTGCCTCCCGTGCGAGCGTCTCGAAGATCCGGCGCGTCCATGGGGCGACCTGTCTGCGGTAATCCGCTTGGGACATGCTCACCGCCCAACTGTCGAAGAGATGCACCGCCTGGGCGCCGGATGCGATTTGAGCCAGCAAATAGTCGGTCACGCCCTCTGTGAGCTTGTCCATGAGATCCGTCCAGATCTTGGGATGGGCATACATCCAGGCGCGGACTTGGTCGAAATCCTTGCTCCCACCGCCTTCGATGGCGTAGCAGGCCAGGGTATAGGGCGCTCCGGAAAAGCCGATGAGCGGGACTTGCCCGGCCAGACGCTCGCGGGTCAGTTGTATGGCGTCCAAGGTAAAGCCCAAATCCCGGCGGGGATCGATGGGCTTGAGGGCGGCGACGTCAGCCGCGTCCCGAATCGGATTGTGGAAAACCGGACCCTTTCCCGAAATGAACTCCAATTGCAGGCCCATGGGTTCGAGCAGGGTCAGGATGTCCGCGAAAATGATGGCCGCGTCCAAGGGAAAGGCCTTGATGGGTTGCAGGGTCACCTCGGCGGCCAGTTCCGGATCTTTGATCATCTCCAGAATACTGTGTTGGGCGCGGAGGGCGCGGTATTCGGCCATGTATCGGCCGGCCTGACGCATCATCCACACGGGCGGACGGGAAATGGATTCGCCACTGCAGGCGCGAAGGAAAAGATCGTTTGTCATGGGACTCCCCTTATGCGGACAATCGGCGCGGGGCAATCCCATTCGGTTTTTTCGTGTTGAAGAAAAAAGGACTCCGACCTTAAAATATATTGTATATATAAACTTTTAAAATTCCTCACTGTCTTTATATGTGAGGCTTTTCCATTTCCGATGAACCAAGACGACAACCAATCCAATCAAAACATGAAATACGGATGGCTATGGGCCATTGCGATCACCGGAGCCCTGATGTTGCTTTCCGGTCTTTTCTGGATGCGTTTTGACTTGGTGATTCAGGGGCAGGGGGGCGTGGAGGCCCAAAACGCCCTGCGTCTGTATGCGCCACGGGATGCGTGGGTGGAGGAAATCCTGACGGGTCCGGGTCGGGAGGTGGCCGCCGGGGAAATTTTGCTCCGTCTCCGGGACGAGCGGCTTGACCGGGAAATTCTTGAGGCGAGGGAAGCCCTCTTGAATGTCCGCCTGGAGATGACTTTGGCGCAAAACCGTCAACGGGAACTCACCCTCACCGGGGGCGGGCTGGATTCTCTGACGGCGGCGGCCTCTTTGGAGCTTCACGGGGAGCGGCTGAAGCTGTTGAAGGAACTCAACGGCATTTATGAAACCCTGTCCGAACGGGGCTCCGTTTCCCGGGTTGAACGCTTGTCGGTGGAAACCCAGTGGCTCAATGCCCGTCGGGAGGCGATGCGAGACGAGGCGTTGGTGCGCCTGAGGGAAGAGGGCGGGCTGGAGGTCTTGCTTCAGCGGGAACAGGCGCTGGAAGAAGCCGCCCGGGAGCGCACGGTCTTGCTGGAGCAACGCTTGGCGGAATTGTTGGGGGAACGGGAACGGCTGGTGGTGCGGTCCCCCATTCAGGGACGCGTCACCAATCTACACACCCGCGAACCGGGCATGACCGTGGAGCGGGGCAGGGTATTGCTTGCGGTGGCCGACCCGTCGGAGGGCTATGTGGTCCGGATGTATGTCCAGGACCGGAACGTGGACCTTTTGCTCCCCGGTCTTCCCGTTCGGATGGATTCGCATGTGTTCGCGTCCTCCGCGGAAGGGTATATGCACGGACGGGTATTGAAAGTGGTGACCGATATGGACTCCCCGGAAGCGGGCGGCTTTGAGGTGCTCGTCTCCATCGACGAGTGGCCCGTGGAACCGGTCATCGGCAGCCGACTGAACGCGGAAATCCTCCTGCGCAGGCAAAATCTGGGCGGGCTGTTTCTGCCTCGTCCCCTGCGGGAACCCCAACCCGACAAGGAAATGGAGAACGGTACACATGGACCTTGAGAAGAATGACACTTTGTTCCGCTTCGTGGTTTCCGAGATGCGCCATCTTCGCGGAGGGGTGGCGATTGCAATACTGCGCAGTCTTTGTATTGCCCCCCTTCCGTGGCTTTTTGGGATGATGATCGACCGTCATGTTCCGGCGGCGGACGTGAGGGGATTGTTGGTGACCAGCTGGATTTTCGCGGCATTGCTGCTGTTGCACATGGCCTTTGCCATTACCGCGGCCCGCAAAATCGGGGGCGGGGTCACGGAAATCGTCAAGGATTTGCGCTCTTTGATTTTCAATCGGCTTCAGTTTTTGCATTTCGGGTATCTGGACCGGAGCACTTCGGGACGGCTTTTGTCGAAATACGCCTTCGATACCCAGAAAGTGCAGGACATCACCGTCCTGATGCTCAACCAGTTTTTGCCCACCACCTGTTACGGATTCAGTGTCATGTTCATCATGTTATTGGTGGACTGGCGCTTGTCGCTGGTGGTGCTTTTGATCATGCCCATGGTGGTGACCGCCCGTATTTTTTTCCGTAAAAAGCTCAAGCGACAGAACCAGGAAGTGCGTCTCGCCCAGGAAAAACTGACCGGGAGCGCCAACGAGATGATCTCCGCCCTACGGCTGGTGCGCAGCCTTGGGGAGGAAACCAAAGCCGAACACCGCCTGAAATCCGACAACCATGACGTGGCCGAAACCCGGGTGGGGCTGATCAATATTTCCTCGGTTTTCGGCACCTATATCTTTGTGAACAATCAATTTGTGAGCCTGATTGTGGTGTGCGCGGGGGCGATCATGGTGATCGAAGGCCAAATGTCCGTGGGGGTGTTGTTTTCGTTCGTGGCCGCCCTGCCGATCATCATGCAGCCCTTCACCATGGTCACCCAGTTCATTGAACAATACGCGATGGGGCAGGAGAGCTATCGAAGTATCCGCGAATTGGTGTGCAGCCGTTATGTGGAACAGTGGAAAGGCGATTCGTTCCCCGCCGAATTTCGTGGAGACATCCGTTTTCGCAACGTGCGCTTCGCCTACCCCTCCAAAGAAAACACCCCCGTCTTTGAAAGTCTCAATCTGCATATTCGGGCCGGGGAAAGCGTGGCCTTGGTCGGAGCTTCCGGCTCGGGAAAAAGCAGTATCGCCAATCTGATCCTTGGGCTGTATTCCATCAGCGGCGGACAGATCGAGGTGGATGGCATGACCCAGGATCAGTTGGACATGCGGCGCTTTCGCAGGCAATGTGCGATTGTGCTTCAGGAGAACATCCTCCTCTCCGGTTCGATCATGGAAAACATCCGCTTCGCCAAAAGCGAGGCCACCGACGAGGAGGTGCGCCAAGCGGCCATCGACGCCAACGCGGATGAGTTTATCCGCAACCTGCCCGAGGGCTATCACAGCATCATCGGCGAACGGGGCGTCAGTCTCTCCGGCGGTCAAAAGCAACGCCTGTCCATCGCCCGGGCGATTCTTCGCAATCCGCGGGTGCTGATTCTCGACGAGGCCACTTCCGCCTTGGACAATGAAAGCGAAGCCTTGATTCAGCAGGCGCTGGAAAGGCTTTCACGCGGACGCACCGTCATCACCATCGCCCACCGGCTCAGTACCATCCGCAACGCCGACCGCATCATCGTCCTCGGGGATGGCCGCATTCTCGAGGAGGGGGACTACGAAACCCTGCGAAAGGCCAACGGAGCTTTCAGTGTTATGTCGGGGATGGGGTGAGGGTAGGGTTGCTTGTTGCTGGTTGCTGGTTGCTGGTTGTGGGTTGCTTGTTGCTTGTTGTGGGTTGTTTGTTGCTGGTTGAGGGTTGCTTGTTGCTTGTTGTGGGTTGTTTCAGACCTTTGTTTGATGGTGGCGTAATTGCAGGAAAAGGCGTATGCTCATGGTGAACGCGGCGGTTCCGAGTCCAATGCCCAAGCCGATCCAGAAGCCGGTGACACCCATTTCCATGTGCTTGCCCAAGAAAATGCCGGTAGGGAATCCGATGATCCAATATCCGACCGCGCCCAGGAGCGTGGGCACGGTGATGTCTTTCATGGCCCGCAAGGCGCCAATGCTGACCACTTGAATGCCGTCAAAGAGTTGGAAAATCCCGGCGATGGTGAGCAGGGAAACGGTGAGGCGGATGAGTTCGGGATCCGGGGTAAACGCGCGGGCAATTTCCCGCCCGAAGGTGAGATAAATGACGGCAAACCCCAACATGGTGATGACCGTGAGGAATTGTGCGCCGAGGATTTGGGTCTGACAGCGTTCCACCTGCCCGGCCCCCAAGGCGTGTCCCACGCGAATGCCCAAGGCTCCGGAAAGTCCCATGGGCAACATAAACGTAATGGATGCACAGGTGAGTGCGATTTGGTGTGCGGCCATGGGCTGAGGCCCCAGACGTCCGATCATCAGGGCGCAGGCCGCAAAAGCGCCAAATTCCATGAGAAGCTGGGCGGTAATGGGCGCCGAAAGCCGGAACAGCTCCCGCAGATCATGAAGGCGCAAGCGTTCCACCCAAATTTTGGGAATGGAATCGGCAAGGGTGATGGAGCGCCGAAGATAAATGGCCATGGCAATGAGGGTGGCCAACCGGGCGAGGAACGTCGCCAGACCGGCTCCGGTGATTCCCAAGGCGGGAAAACCGGCCAGGCCAAAAATCAGGAACGCATTCAAGACGATGTTCAGCAAAACCCCCGCAAGTTGAATCCAAAACACCGGCCAGGGATGGTTCTTGGACTCGGCAAAGCTTTTCATCACCATCACCGGCATCATGAAGGTCAAGGAACCCGCCACCCATTTCAAATAGCCCGGCAATACCCGCATCACTTCCGGGGGTTGACCCAAATGATGCATCAATGGGAACCCCAGAATCATGGTCAGACACACCGTCAAACCAATCACAAGTGACCATGCCAAAGCGTGGCGCAAGGCTTCGGCGGCATTTTTGGGCAAATTCGAACCGTGGGCATGGGACACTTGGACGGAAACCGCGACGGAGAGACCAATGCCAAGCACCATGGTCAGGTGCATGAGGATGTTCATAAAAGCGGCGGCGGCCAACTCGACCGTGCCCACGCGACCGATCATGAGGGTGTCGCTGAGTCCCAGCAACATTTGTCCCACATGACTGGAGATGATGGGAAAGGCCAGTTTCAAGGTTTGCTTGTTTTCGTGAATGAGTGTTTTCATGGCAAAAAAAAAACCGCCGGGATACGGCGGTTTTGGAACGGAGAAAATCAAAATGACTTCAGTCCATGAACCTGCCGAATGCAGACACCCTTACGCGGATCGCAAGACGTACGATCTGGGAAGCGTGAAAGATGAAGGTGGACTTGTTCATGGGTAGTGAATCTCCCAATACAAAAGCCGAATCATAAAAACAACCCCAAAAAAGATTTCCGAGGCTCGGAAGGTCTGACAAAATGGGTTCCGACGGTCGGAAAAACCAATGAAACGGTATCCGAATGACTTTGTCCGGAGTAAAGTGCGCGGCGAAGCCGCTTTGGAGTGCGTGTAGCGAGCCCCGCGAAGCTACCGCTTTTCCCGCGGCCAGGGGGGAAGGCCGGTCATGTGGCAAGGGCACTGCAAAGCGGTAGCTTCGTTGCACTCGCTACCGCACTCCAAAGACGCTTCGCGTCGCAAATCCACCGCATTCCCATGCCATACTTTATGTCTGGAGTAAGGAGCGCGGCGAAGCCGCTTTGGAGTGCGTGTAGCGAGCACCGCGAAGCTACCGCTTTTCCCCTGCCGAGCGAAAAGGCCGGTCATGTGGCAAGTGCTTTGCAAAGCGGTAGCTTCGTTGCACTCGCTACACGCACTCCAAAGACGCTTCGCGTCTCAAATCCACCGCACTCGCACATCAGAATTTTCCCCGAATTCGGGTTGCCATTTTTTAAAAGGCATATATTGGATAAGACATATCCGATAATTTTTTTTGTTCTATATTTTTGGGTGGTTTTATGCGCGCGATTTTTTCAATTTTTTTTGTCTGGCTCTCTTTGGCCGTTCCGCTGATGGCGGATACGATCACGGTTGCGGTGGTGTTTGACGGGCCGGGTTGGTATTTTGATGAATTGACGGATTTGGTGCGGGAGGAGGCGGAAGCGCTTTCGAGGCGTCCGGTCCGGTTTTTGGTGGAGGATCGCTTCAATGCCCAATGGGACGCGGAACGTTTTGAGGAGGTGTTGGCATCCGCTCTTTCCGATCCGGAGGTGGATGTGGTGTTTGCGGCGGGGGTGATGGTGGCGCAAATTGCCGCGGAAGCGGATCGGGCCTTGCCCAAGCCGGTTTTGGCGGGCTATTTGCAGGATCCGTCGATGATCGATATCCCACTGACCGAATCGGGGGCCTCGGCAAAGCCCAATTTTGCGTTTGTGGTCAGCCATGAACGCATCCAACGCGATTTGGCGGAAATCCAAAGGCTGTTTCGTCCGCATCGGGTGGATGTATTGATGGATGAAGCGTTGGTGGCGGGGATGCGGCGGTTGGAGGATCATCGGAAGGCACTCGGGGCGTCGATTGGGGCGGATTTGAATCTGATCGCGGTGCGCGGAGATCCGGAGGAGGCGTTGAATTTGTTGCCGGAAGATGCCTCGGTGGTCTATGTGACCCCGATGTTGCGCATGGATGACGAAGCCCGCGACGCTTTATACGCGGGGTTGAATCGGCGGGAAATCAAAACGTTTGCGCTTTTGGGGCTCATTGACCTGCGCGTGGGGGCGTTGGCGGGTTTGACTTCTGTGGAGCAACCGCGTTTGGCGCGTCGCATGGCTTTGAACCTGTTGGCCATGGGGGAAGGGAGAAGCCCCGCGGAACTGCCGGCGGATTTGGCCGTGACCGAGCAATTGTTTCTCAACGAACGCGTCATGCGCGAAGTGGGCTTTCGGCCTTCGGTGGGGGTATTGTTGCGGGCGAGGTTTCTTCAAGCCGACGAGGAAGGTGAGGGCGGGGTGCCGCTTACGCTTTCCGAGGCGATTTCCCGCGCATTGGAAAATCACATTCGCTTGGCGCAGGCCGATGCGGCCTTGCAGGGCGCCGAAGCGGATCGCCGACTCGCCCGGGGCGCCTTGGGTCCCCAGCTTGGTTTGGAGGGATCGTATCACCAGATTGATCGGGATCGGGCCGGGGCTTCGCTGGGGATTCAGCCCCGCAGTCGGCTGTCGGGAGGTGCGGTGCTTCGTCAGATGATTTATCAAGATGCCGCGTTCAGCCGTGTGCGTTCGGCCGGACGGTTGGAGGCGAGCCGGGCGTTCGAGATGGCCGAAGTGCGTTTGGATGTGGCCGCAGGGGTTTCGGAACGGTTTTTCGATGCGCTCAGCGCCCAGGCGTTGCTGCGGTTGGAGGCGGATCAATTGAACCGGATTCGGGATTTGCTGGCCCTGGCCCGCTTGCGGGTGGAGATCGGGCAAACGCCGCCGGAGGACGCCATGCGTTGGGAAGCGGAGGAGGCGGCGCAAATGGCTTCGCTTCTGTCCGCCGAAGCCCGAAACCGTGCCGCCCGCGCCGCCCTCAATCAAGCCATGGGCATGCCCGTGGAGCTGGAGTGGCGTATGCAAGCGGTGGAATTGGCGGATACGGAAACGTATTTTCTGGATGAGCGTCTGACCTTTGCCACGGGGAGCATGCAGGTGATTCGGGCCCTGACCGGGTTTTGGTCGGATTTTGCCGTGGAAAACGCCCCGGGGTTGGAGGCGCTGGACGCGGCCATTGAAGCCGGTGAAATTGTCGCGGCCTCGAAGCAGCGGTCCCGTTTTCTCCCGGAAGTTGGCCTGCAAGCGCGGGTGGATCATGTCGTGGATCGCAGAACCGAGGGCCCGGACATGGGCGCGGCATTTGCTTCCGCGGGCTTGCCGGTCACCATGGAAGATCCGCCCGAAAACGAGTGGTCGGTGGCGGTGGTGGCGGAAATTCCGTTGTTTGACAGCGGGGCGCGGCGGGCGGATCGCGACCGGGCCCGGGCGGATGTGCGGGGATTGCGGGCTTTGCGCGAAGAAGCGCGGCAACAGATTGAATTGGGGGTGGCGGACCGCTATTCCACCATCATGGCTTCGCAACCTGCGATTCGTCTGAACCGGATTCGCGCGGAAAAGGCCCGGGAATCCTTGGATTTGGTGCAGGAGCGCTATCAAAGCGGCACTGCCGGTATCGTGGAGGTGTTGGATGCGCAGGGACGGGCCTTTGCCGCCGAGCAAGCCGCCGTGATTGCGGTCAATCAATATCTCAAGGATCTCACGCAATTCCAGCGGGCCATTTCCTGGTTTGCCTGGTTGGCCTCCGAGGAGGCCAAGGAAAATTTGGTGGAAAGTTTGAAAACCTATTTGGAGTCCCGTCCATGAAATCGAAATCATCCAGATCGAAAGTGTTTGTTCGTGTTTTGTTTTCCGTACCCCTTTTGCTCATGTGGCAAGGTTGTGGAAGAAAACCAAGGGCCGTGGAGGTGCCGCCGCGTCCGGTGATGACGGAAGTCGTGGCGTCCCGGGCGGGGGGACGAAGCCGCACGTTTACAGGATATACCCGCGGCGAGGTGGAGACCCCGATCAGTTTCAGGGTCGATGGCGAAATCGCGGAATTGGTCGTGAATGCCGGGGATGAGGTGGAGGCGGGTGATTTCCTCGCCCGCATCGATACCACGGACCATGAATTGCAAGTGCGTCGCTTGGAAGCACAGTTGTCGCTCACCGAAGTGCAGGTTCGACAGGCGCAGGCGGAATTCGATCGGGTCCAGGCTCTTTTCGAAGCCCGAAATGTCAGCCGCAGCGAGTATGATCGGGCCGTATCGGCCCGCGACGCGGCCGAAGCCCAACGGGAAACGGCGTTGCAGGGTTTGAATTTTGCCCGTAGGCAGGTGGAACACGGCACATTGAAGGCCCCGCGGGCGGGCACGGTGATCGCGGTGCCCGCGAATGCATATCAGGCCGTGCGCGCGGGCACTCCGGTGGTGACGCTGCGGACGGATCGACAGATGGTTCTGGAGGTGACGGTCGCGGAAACCTTGGCCGGAGACCTGGAGATCGGTCAACTTGCGGAGGTTCGTTTGGAGGCCTTTCCGGGACAGACTTTCGAGGGGGAAATCAGCGAAATCAGTGGCGGATTGAGTGGGTTGTCGGCCCTACCGGTGCGGGTGCGCATGGTGGAAGCGCCGGAAGGGTTGCGCTCGGGACAGGCGGGGGAGGCCACGGTGTTTTTCACCGATGAGGGGCACGAAGGTGTTACCGTTCCGCTTTCGGCGGTCACGGGAGAGACGGGAGGGCGTCGCTTTGTCTGGGTCGTGGATCCGGAAGAGATGATCGTGCATCGTCGTGCCGTGGAAGTCGGTGGACTGGCGGGGGATCGTTTGGAGATTGTGGAGGGCTTGGACATCGGGGAACGGATTGTGGTGCGCGGCGCCAACCGGCTTTCCGATGGACAGTCCGTACGCTTGGGGGCGGAGGTCTCGCCATGAATCCGGCCGGATGGTGTATCAAAAACAACCGTATTTCCATCGTGGCCCTGCTGATGATCGTCGTGGCGGGGATCGGCACGTACAGAACCATGCCCCGCTTGGAGGATCCGGAATTCACCATTCGCGAGGCGGTGGTGGTTACCGTGTTTCCCGGCGCGTCCCCGGAGCGGGTGGAGTCGCTGGTGACCGACAAGCTGGAAACCCGGGTTCGCGAATTGGCGGAGGTGGAGCGAGTTCAATCGCAGTCCCGAAGCAACGTGAGCATTCTCAACGTACGGATCAAGGACGATTACAGTGACTTGCAACCCATATGGCAAAAATTGCGCAACAAGGTCGCCGACGCGCGCCGGGAATTGCCCGAGGGGGTGAGCGCACCGGTGGTGCACGATGACTTTGGCGATGTGTTTGGCATTCTCCTGGCCTTGACCGGGGAGGATTTTACGGATCGGGAGTTGAAAGAGGCTGCCGAAGACCTTCGCGACCATTTCCGGCGGATTCCGGAGGTGGCCCGGATTGAATTGCACGGCATTCAGGAGGAGCGCATTTATATTGAGATTTCCAACGCCCGTCTGGCCAATCTCGGGATCAGTCCGCACGCGTTGGCCCGCATCTTGCAAACGCAAAATGCCATTACGCCGGGGGGAGATGCGGTGGTGGACGGCGAGCGGATCATCATCGAACCCACCGGAGAGTTCACATCACTGGAGGATCTGCGGCAAACCTCCATTCGCCTGCCCGGCGTGAATGAAGCGGTGCTGCTGGAAGATATCGCCGAGGTTCGTAGGGCGAGCGAAGATCCGCCCACCATGCAAAGCCGCTATCAAGGCCGGACCTCGGTTGTTTTGGCTTTGAGCATGGTTTCCGGCGAAAATATCATGCATTTGGGAGAAGCGGTACGGTCGGAAGCGGAGAAAATCCGGCAGACCCTACCCGTGGGCATGGATTTGGAGGAACTGTACTTTCAACCGGATTACGTGGAGCGTTCCCTGGATGAGTTTATGATGAACCTGGGCATGGCCATTGTGTTCGTGTTTGTCACCATGTTGGTGTTCACGGGTTTGCGCACCGGGGTGATTGCCGGGGCGATTTTGCCGGTGGCGGTGCTGCTCTCGGTGGCCATGATGCCTTGGTTTGACGTCGAACTTGAAAAGGTTTCCATCGCCTCGCTGATCATTGCCCTTGGGCTTCTGGTATCAAACGGCATTGTCGTGAGCGAAAATATTTTGGTGCGATTGACCGATGGGGAGGATCGCCTGGACGCGGCCCGGGGGGCGGTCAAGGAATTGGCGTTTCCGATGTTGGCCTCGCAGTTGACCACGATTTTCGCCTTCATGCCCATCGCCACCGCGCAGTCGGAGGTGGGGGAGTACTGTCGGTCCCTCTTCGTCGTGGTCGCCATCGCCCTGTTGGGTTCCTGGGCCTTGGCCTTGACCTTCACCCCTTTCCTGAGTTATTTTTTCCAACGCCCGGAAAAGAAAAAGGCCGACGGGGGAGGGCGGGGCCTGCGATTGTATCGACGCATTTTGCTGGCCGGGCTGCGTCACCGCTATGCGGTGGCGGGCGGTGTGGGACTGGCCACGGTGTTGGCCATTTGGGCCTTCGGGTTCATCCCCACGGTGTTTTTTCCGCCCCTGGAGCGGGAAATGTTTTTGGTGGAATTGCAATTGCCGCATGGCAGTGACATCTCCGTAACCCGCGAACGGGTCCTCGAGGTGGAATCCTTGCTGCGGGAGCAGTCCGAAGTGGTTTCCGTGGGGGCCATGATCGGCTCCGGGGGGCCGCGCTGGTATTTGGCGTTGGCGCCGGAACAGGCCAACCCCGCCTACGCCATGCTGATGGTGCAAACGGAAACCCCGCAACAGGTCGAAGGCCTTTTGCCGCGACTGCGGGAACGCATTGAGGAGATGCAACCCGAAGTTCGGGCCCAGGTCCGGCGGCTGGAAATGGGACCGCCGGTGGGCTCGCCCATCCAAGTGCGCATTTTCGGGGACGATTTGGAAACCTTGTACGATGCCGCCGATCAGGTGAAAGTCCTGCTTGCCGAAACCCGGGGCATCTACAATTTGCACGATGACTGGGGCGAATGGACCAAAAAAATGGTGGTGGATGTGAACCAGCAGCAGGCCAAACGCGCGGGGTTGTCCAGTCAGGACATCTCGCTGTCCCTGCTCACGCAAATGTCGGGCTTGCCGGTGACGGAATTCCGCGAAGGCGGCGAATTGATTCCGGTGATCATGCGATCATCCGGCGCGTCCCGCGAAAATTTGGCGGGATTGGAAAACCTGCACGTGTATTCCTTTCTGACGGGACAAAGCGTACCCCTCGAGCAGGTGGCCCAAACCCGGCTCACTTGGCAACCCAGCAACATCCGACGGCGCAATGCCACCCGAACCCTGACGCTGAAAGCGGACGTGGCCGGGAGATTCTCCAGCGACGCCCTGGAAGAAATTCGTCCCCAACTCGAGACCCTGACCGCATCCCGGGATTGGCCGGCGGGGTATGGGTATGAAATTGGCGGTGAAAGCGAGGAAAGCGACCGGGCCCAGCAATCGATTCTGGAGGGCGTGGGGCCTGCGGCGGGTTTGCTGTTCATGGTGTTGCTGGTGCAGTTCAATTCAGTGCGGGCCACCATTGTGATTCTGCTTTCGATTTTTCCGATGATGATTGGCATTACGCCGGGCATGCTGCTGACGCGAACGCCGTTTGGCTTTATGGCCATGCTCGGGTTGATCAGTCTGGCCGGAATCATCGTCAACAATGCCATCCTGCTGTTGGATCGGGTACGCACCGAAGAAGGCGAGGGGCTTGCCCCCGCCGAAGCTTTGGTAACCGCCTCCGTGAAGCGATTGCGGCCCATTTTGTTAATGGCCTTCACGGCCATGATCGGACTCTTGCCCCTGGCGGTATTGGGCGGCGCGTTGTGGACACCCATGGCCAACGTTATGATTTTCGGCCTGCTCACCGCCAGTGTGCTGGGGCTGGTGCTAACCCCGGTACTGCACGCGGTTTTCCATCGGATTACCTTCACGGCTGATTTTTTCAATGACTTCCCAAACATTCAGCAAAGGGATGCTGGAAGAAAGCATATTTCCCATTCAAACTGAATCCGAACTGAAATGAAAACTTTGGATTTGGATTCCAACGGATGGCTTTGCCGTCCAACGGATGTTTTTTGAGCAAAATCGATTATAACCTGAATCCGTTGGTTCTTTTTATGATCGGTTGTGAACGGATTGCCGCATTATAGTACTCTGTAAACGGATTCGGATCAGTCGTAAATCCCTTGTGTGGTTTTTACTTCGATGACGACTTCCTCTCCGCCGGGTGGAACCGTGAAGGGGACGCGCACATCCCGATAGCCCAGCCGCGTCCCCACGGCCACATAGTTGCCTGGAAGGAGTTCATGGTTTTTTTCGACGAATGGCGGGAATGGGAAAGGTTGATTTCTTAGAATGGTGACCTCGGTTTCGCCGTCGGAACGGATGCGAATCGGGATGGGCGTGTGTTGCAGGTCCCAGCGTTCCAGGAAATTTTTCGCCCTTGTTGACAGGCCAGAGGGAAAGGTTTCGAGGGACATGCCGCGCAATTCTTCGGCGAGGGCTTTGGCGGTGGCGCCGGTGAGGCTTTGTTCGGCGCGGCGGAGTTTTTCGGTGAGTACCCGCATGTTCAAGGTGCGTTTTTCCCCGGCTTCAATTTCCGAGGCGTCAGGGTACAAGGATTGGGCTTCCAGCCAGCGGGCGTGGGCGGAATTCCAGTCTTCGGCGGCTTCGAATGCCAAGGCTTCGGCCACCAACCGGTCCACGCGTCCCTCTGTGATTCGCGCCTGGACGCGGGATCGCAGGTCGAGAAGTTCGGTGTCGTCTGGACGAAATACCAGGGCGCGGTCGATGAAATCCCGCGCGGTTTGCCATTGGCCGTTTTCCATGGCGGCGCGGGCTTTTTCTTTGAGTTCGGAGACTTCCATCGTTTCCAACTCGCGCTGGAGTTCCGCACGGAGTTCGGCCACGCCGGGGAACTTGGCGTCCAATTGATGGGCGCGGTTGATTCCGGCCATGGCGATGGCGGGGTCGTCCCGGTTTGCGCGGGCCGCCTCCAAAGCGGCGAGGGTTTGGTTGGCCACCCGTGCCCGCGGCAGGAGGGCCTCGGCTTCGACATGATCCGGCTTCAGCCGCAGGAGTTGCAGCAGCGAGGAAACGGCCCGGGTCTGATCTCCTTGAATGTAGTGGGTCCAGGCCTGATCCCAAAGTGCCGCCGGATCATCCGGAACCGGGGTGGGGGTGGCGATGGGCAGCGGCGTTGGGGTGGGGGACGGTGTTGTGGGGGCGGGGGCGGGTTCGCGGCGGCTGATCCAGAGGATGGCGCCGAGGCCCATCATCAGCACCAGCAGCGCCACGGCCCAGGCGCTTTTGGCACCCCATCCGTTTACGGGATCGCGTTTGGGAGGCGGGGGTGGATTCAGGTCCACCGGTTGCAGATCTTCTTCGTCCATTAAATTTCGTCCACTGCGGTTTCGACCGTCGAATCTTCAACTTCAGGTTCCAAGGTCTCGGCGGGCGGATCGCCGGGCATGGCGGTTTCAGCGTGGTGAAGTTTCCGTAGCAGTTCCCGCCATTGTTTCATTTGTTCGTCGACCGAGCCGGTGAGAGAGACGGTTTGTCCTTCCAGTTGCACGGTCACGGTGTTGGCCTCGGAGCCAAAAGATTCCGCCAATTCCTGCAAGGTGGCCTCGTGAAGTTCGGTGCGTTGGGAAATGTTGACCCCGTTGATGATGACCTGGGTGCCGCCGATGATGAGCACATCCCGCATGGTGCTGGAGTGGTCCACATCCCGCACTTCCAGCAGAATCGCGGCCGCGATCATGATAATGCCGGCGGTGGCTTGGCGGATGCCATCGCTTCGCGCCCGGCGGATGGCGGTTTGTTCGACGAGATTGAAGCGTCGCCATTCCAAATAGGAATTCCACATGCGCATGTAAAAGGGTTCGTAGGTCGCGTGCAGGGCGTCGAAAAACATTTCATTGCGCGCGGAGATCTGTTCCACGCGCAACCAAGTGGGGTCGTTTTCGGCGGGCAGGCGGATCACCTCGGTTTTGCCTTCCGGGGTTTTGCGCACATATTGGCCGAAAGCCTCGGGGACGAGATCGGCGGCAAAGAGCATTTCCGTGGTGCGGCGGAGGGTTTTGACCTGATAGCCGTCCATGCGCCGCCGGACGGCAGCCATGTCGTTGGCAATGGCGTTGTAGAGGTGTTGAAAGGGGTCGGTGGTTCCGGCGGTGGCGCTTTGATAAGCGGCTTGTTGGGCGTTATCCCGGTAGGTGCGGGTGAACCAGTTATAGCCTTCACTGTCATGGACCTGAATGCGTACGGCCAACTGCTCGCCATTGGACTGCAGGATTTCGCCTTGGACGATCACATCCATGCCCTTGGCCTCGGGGGGCACCACCCGGACTTCCCCCCAATACCCGCTTTGGTCCAAGGTATTTTTCAAATGGACGGGGATAAAGTGGGTTTCGGCCTTGCGAATCTCAGCGTTGCTGTGCTGGTCGGCGAGGACGGCGGGATTGGTGTTGCCGGGGTCGAAAATTTCGATGCCCACGTTGAGGCGCTCCCCGGGGGCATAGGGTTGCAGGGAGGTTTGCAAGGGGGTGGGTCCAAGGGTGCCGCCTCCCCGGCGGGTGGTCGGGCAACCCGTCGTGAGCAACATCAGGGGGATACAGGTCAGGAACGACCATCGAGATAGGCTTCGTATTCTTTCCACAGTTTTTCCCGGAGTTCTGGGTCGGTTTCTTTTTCCGCGGCTTCCCGCAGTTGACGGGCGACGATATCTTCGTCTTGGCGGGGGGGACGGTCGCCCGCTTGTCCCTGACGCGCGGTGCCGCGAGCGTTTTCCGCTGAGGGCACGCCTTCGCGGTTCTGTTCATTGGTCGAGGCCGTTTCGGGGATTTCGCCCGCTTCCGCGTCGGTTTCGCGGCCCACGCCCGGATCCACGCCCATGTCCCGCAGCAGGGCGGCGGCATCGGCGGCGGCTTGGGCGCGGCTGGTGGCGGCTTCGCCTCCGGTGGCAATGCGTTGGTCCATGGCCTGCCGCAATTTGTCGAAATGATCGAGCAAGAGTTGGTCGAAGGAATCCAGCGAGTTTTGAAATTCATTGGCGAGACGGGCGAGTTCGTCCTGGCGTTCGTCCCTGTCATCGTCCTCTGGCAAATCGAGGGACACTTCCCATCGGATGACCCGTTCTTCGGGTTCGTCCGTCATCGCCCGCAAATCGGCCAAGGTTTTTTGATGCGTCTCCTTCAAAGCCCCCACCTCGCGCAGATACGTTTCCATGGCTTGAATTGCGGCGGGATCCGTTTCGGGGTCCGCCCGCAGGTTCTCCAGACGATCCGCGATCCGTCTTTCCGTCGCTTCCGCCAGGCGCACATCCGCCTCCGCGCGACGCACCCGCGCCTCCACGTCCGCGGGCGCCGCAGATCCCCAAAAGGGCAGGCCGCAGAAACAGGCAAATAGAATGAATGAATGGAAACGCATGATCATGATAAAGCTTTGAGTCGGATTCACCGGGATACGTTCACCGGAAACATCCAACCGTACCTTCTTCAGCATGTATCCGAAGTCGGTAATTGTCAATCCGTCATTGCGAATGGGGTATTCTCTTACGTGCAAAATGGCCGGGCCAAGGATACCGTACCTGGAGTACCTCTATCCGCGTCCATTATCAATCCCCTTGGCTGCTAAAAGCGAAAACCCACGCGCGCCCCGAGGATGGTGTATTCCAAGGTGACATCCCGATTCAGACCGGCAAAACGGCGTTCTCCGGTGAGGGTGTAATCAATTTCGACCTGTTCCAGATAGATGCCGGCCAGGAAGTCGACCCGGTCGCCGAGTGGGAAAATGCCATACAGATTGCTTTCAATGGCCTTGTAAGTGAATTCGATGCCCTCGAAATTATCCGCTCTCAGGCGCAGTCGGCTCATCGAGCTTTGGAAATCCAGAAACTTGAAAGTGGTTTCGGCCACGATTTGAATGCTGTTGGGATCGGCGGGGTTGAAATCAAAGCGAAGTTCTCCGCCAAAGCCGTATTCGGGAATCACGGCCCGCTCCCGGTTGGTGCCGCGCCCCTGTCTGGCGAAAAGCCGTCGGGTTTCGCCTTCGAATTCCACCGAAGCCACGGAGCCGGCATCAATGGTATATTCGTAATCGGTGTATTGGAGCCCCAGGTGTAGCCAGGGGGAAAAGCGCAGGCGACCCTCCGGGTTCAGGGTCAGGGGCGTGATCCGAAAACCGCCGCCAAACCACAGGGATTCCGCTTCGATGGTGTAGGTGGTGTCGACTGGAACCAGAAGATACCCCAATTCCTGGCCTTCAAACGTGATGCCGGACACACTGAATCGAAATTCCTGTTGGGCCACCCCGGAGCCTTTGGCGGAACTTTGGCGATAATCCATAAAAAAGGTCAGCCATTTCCCTTTGAGTTTGCCACCCAAAATCAGGGAATGTCCATCGTCCTTCAGGCCAAGCTCGCTAAAGTTCACGGTCAATCCGCCGGGGAGGAAGTCGTCTTCTTTGTTTTCCCCCACGGTTCCTTCCACATCCCTGAGCGTGCCCAGTCCACCGTAAATCTCGGTGGCAAAGCCTTTGGCGTCGCTTCGGCCACCGCCGATCCATTGGGCGTGAACGGGTCCGAGCGAGCAGAGTAGGCATAGAAAACTGAAAATAGATTTGATCGACATTTGACGGGTCTTTGCTTTTGTGTTGTTGCGATATCAGGGCGTTTGCGTGGGATTTAACCTTGTTTCCTTTGAAAATGCGAGTAGAATTTGCGCATGATTTTATTGACCCCCAACACGAAAAATTCCCGGACATCCGAAGTGGATCTGGTTCCCGCCATTCAAAAGTTGAAACGGGAAATGAATGCCATCATTTTGGCGCATTACTATCAGGTGGATGAAATCCAGGATGTGGCCGATTTCATTGGGGACAGTTTGGATTTGTCCCGCAAGGCCGCGGACACGGATGCGGACGTGATTGTTTTTTGCGGGGTGCATTTCATGGCCGAGACCGCGAAAGTGCTTTCTCCGCACAAAACCGTTTTGCTGCCGGATTTGGCGGCGGGTTGTTCGCTGGCCGAAAGCGCGCCTCCGGAGGCGTTCAAGGCCTTTGTGGATGCGCACCCCAACCATTTGGTGGTCAATTACGTGAATACGTCCGCGGCCGTGAAGGCGCTGACGGATTATTGCGTGACCTCTTCGAACGCGGTGCAGGTGATCAACAGCCTGCCCCCGGAACAAGAAATCATTTTTGGCCCCGACAAGTATCTGGGAGACTGGGTGCGCCGTGAAACCGGTCGGGACATGCTGCTGTGGGAAGGGTCTTGCGAAGTGCATGAAATTTTCAGCGAACAGGCGATTTCGGAAATGATGCAGGAAAACCCTGGGGCCAAGGTATTGGTGCATCCCGAATGTCCCGGTCCGGTGCGGGATCTGGGGGATGTGGTGGGCAGCACCAAGCGCTTGTTGGAGGCGGTGGCCAACGGGCCGGAAGACGCCACCTATATCGTGGTCACCGAGCCGGGCATCATTCACAAAATGAAGGAAGCCGCCCCCAAGGCGACCTTCCTGATGGCACCGGCCTCCGTGAGCGGCAGCGAAGAAGGGAGTTGCACCACCTGCAATACCTGCCCGCACATGAAGCGCAACACCTTGGAGAAGCTGTACCTGTGCATGAAAAATCGGTCTCCGGAAATTTTTCTGGACGAGGAAATCGTGCGCAAGGCGCGAATTCCCATTGAACGCATGATCGCGATTGGTTAATTATTTCACTTCAACCCAATGATATGCCTATAAACAGGAGGAAAACAAATGCCGGAAGTTGAATTGCAGAATGGTGCCTTGCAACAGGGGATGGATGAAGCCGTAAACGGGATTGCCGAAAACGGCGAAGCCGCCACGGAGTTGGCCCTGGATTTTGAAACCGTGGCCGAGCTTGCCAAAGTGGCCTCGCCATTTGTCGCTCAGTTGCTGTTGGCGATCCTCATTTTGATTGTGGGCCGCATTGTGGCGGGGATGATTCGATCGGTGATTCGAAAGGTCATGGAGAGTCGAAAAGTGGACCCGACGATCATCGGCTTTGTCGCCGGTTTGGTGTACGCGCTCATTATGGCCGGTGTCGTCCTGGCCGCCCTGCAACGGGTCGGCGTGCAAACCGCCTCCTTTGTTGCGATTATCGGTGCGGCGGGTTTGGCCGTGGGCTTGGCGCTTCAGGGATCGTTGGCGAATTTCGCGGCGGGCTTTATGCTGATCCTCTTCAAGCCATTCAAAGTCGGGAATTTCGTGGATGCGGGCGGAACCATGGGCATTGTCGAGGAAATCGGCATTTTCACCACCACCATGCGCACGCCCGACAACAAGGTCATCGTGGTGCCCAACAATGCCATCACCAGTGGAAATATCACCAACTTTTCCGCCCGCGATACCCGTCGGGTGGATCTCACCGTGGGAGTTAGCTACAGCGACAATCTTCAGGGCGTCAAGGAATTGTTGCTCAAGATGCTGGAGGACGACGAGCGGGTGCTGGACGACCCCGCCCCGACCGTGGGGGTGATTGAACTGGGGGACAGCAGTGTCAATTTCTGCGTCCGCCCCTGGGTGAACGCCGCCGACTTTTGGCCCGTGACCTTTGATTTGAATCAACGCATGAAAGAGCGTCTGGAAGCCGCAGGATACAGCATTCCCTTCCCGCAACGGGACGTGCATCTGTATCAGGAAACCGTGGAGAAAAGCTAAGACAAATTTCATCCGCAACTGAAACCGCATTTCTGAATCCTAATCGTAATCGTACGCATAATCCTAATTGACGAACGAATCGTTTCTTTTGAGTACGATTAGGATTAGGTTTAGGATTTCAAGTGTGCTCAGTCACTGTATTCAAATTTCTGAACAGTCACACTTTTTGACGTCATCTTCCTTTTGAATATGATTGAACCCAACCCAACCCCACCAGGAGACCCCCATGGAATTCGTGAAAATTGCAAACTACAACAACAAGCTGACTGCGGAGACCTCGGCACATTTGCTGGACGAAAAGGACATTCCGTACCAGATCCACAGCGATGAAGGGCTCTTCGGAGAAGGCGGGGTCAGCCCCTACGTCTTCTTAAGCGTGCCCACGGAACGGGAAGCGGAAGCGCGGGAAATCCTGGATGCGGTCAGCCCCAACGAGTGAGTGCCTTCATCATATCGTAGGATTCCCGATGATTTCTATAGTATGGTGGGCTCTCTGATTTGAACCCCAACCCACTGGTTTTTCCATGTACATTTCTCCCCATGCCGATTTGCGTTTCGAGCCTTTTTCCCGTCGCGGGAGCTATTTGAATTTCCGTCGGTTTGACGGGATCACCTCTCCGGAAAAAAATATGAGCGGGGTCTATCTGAGACAATGCAACGGCGCCCGCTTTTACGATCATACCCTGGCCCGCGTGACCTTGAACGGACGGGACCCGGTCAGCGCTTGGGACGAGGCCAAACTGATCCTGACGCCCGAGGAAGGTCAGGGTCAGGTGGAGATTGTGTTCGACGGCACCGACGCGGTTCGCATGCGGGGGGCGGATTGTGAACTGGAATTGGAATTCGCCCCCCACATGGGGGCTTCCATGTATCCTGCCCGCAACGGCGCTTGGGAGGTCAATGCGCGGGGCTGTCATCGCAAGGTTTTGATGCATACGCTCCTGGGGATCCTGGAGCCCCTCACGGATTGGGAAGGGGAAAACAGCCGTCGAATGGTGGCCCGCATGGCACCGGACGCCGATGGCCAATGGGAATTGGCCCTGGACGTGTATTTGAGCACCTGGAACCCTCGGGAGTTTCGTCCGCTGGAGGCCGGTGAAAACGAAATCCGACAAGATTTTGCGGACTTTTTGGGACGGATTTCGATCTGTGCGCCCGAATTCGAGGAGGCCCGGATTCGGGCCGCGTACGTCAATTGGTCCGCCATTGTGCGACCCAGCGGCAACTTCATGCGTCCGGCCATGCTCATGAGCAAAAACCATATGGCCAACGTCTGGAGCTGGGACCACGCCTTCAATGCCATGGCTCACATGGCGGGCGATCCCGAACTTGCCTGGGATCAGATGATGCTGATGGCGGACCGTCAGAACGAACACGGCGCTTTTCCCGACGCCCAGAACGATGTACACGAACATTTCAATTTCTGCAAACCGCCGATACACGGTTGGGCGGTGTCCCGCCTGCGGGCCACGCGTCCCGAATTTTTCACCCCGGAGCGACTTCGCGAAACCGTGGGATGGCTGGAACCCTGGACGCGGTGGTGGTTGAACCACCGGCTTTGGGAAGAAGGAGGTCTGCCCATTTACCTGCATGGCAACGACAGCGGATGGGACAACAGCACCTTTTTCCTCAAAGGCGTGCCCGTGTTCACCCCGGATCTCCCCGCGTTTTTGGTGTTGCAGTGTCGGGAGCTTTCCCAACTTCACCATATGCTGGGGCAGCATGCCGACGCCCAATACTGGATGGGGCAGTCGGAACGTTTGTTGAACTTGCTGCTGGAAACGCTTTGGGACGGGGAGCGGTTCCACGCGATCCGCCTTCCCCAAAACGAGAAAATTTCCACCGACACCCTCATCGAAACCATTCCCCTGGTGCTGGGCGATCTCTTGCCCGAGGAAATCCGCACCAAAGTCGTGGCCCGCTTGCATCGGTATCTGACCCCGCACGGTCCCGCCACCGAGCATCCCGAAAGTCCCCATTACAAATCCGACGGCTATTGGCGCGGTCCGATTTGGGCGCCCTCCACCTTCCTCCTGGTTGATGGATTGAGGCGGGGCGGACACCGGGATCTTGCGGACGATATCGCGGACCGTTTTCTGAAACTGTGCGCGAAATCGGGTTTCGCGGAAAATTTCGACGCCCTCACCGGCGAGCCGCTCCGCGACAAAGCTTACACTTGGACCTCAAGCGTCTTTTTGATTTTGGCCGCCGGACGGGTGGGGGGGAAATGACGGGAGCTGACCAAAGGCTTTACATTTTCAATTGGCTTTGCTTGAATTTCTTTCCTCGACAGATCGTTAGACAATCGTTAGTACTTATCATCATTCACTTTCCGCATTGATTTTGCCCACCCCTTAGGAGACATCCGATGGATTTCAAAGATCTGAAAAAAATTATCGAACTGGTCAAGGAAAACGACATTATGGAGTTGGAGCTTCAGGATGGCGATTTTCGTTTGGCCACCAAACTGCGTGGCAACGACCCGGTTTATGTGACCACATCCGCCGCACCCCAAGCGCCCTCCGCATCGCCCGCCCCCTCGGCGCCGCAAGCGTCCGGCGGCGAAATGCCGCCGGCCCCGAAAGTGGACGCGCCGTCCATTAAATCCCCCATGGTGGGCACCTTTTACCGTTCCTCCTCACCGGATGCCGATCCATTTGTGAAAGCCGGGGATCTGGTGGAAGCCGATTCGACCGTTTGCATCATCGAGGCCATGAAAGTGATGAACGAAATCAAGGCGGAAGTCACCGGACGGATTACCAAAATTTTGGTGGAAAATGCCGAAGCCGTGGAATTCGGTCAACCGCTGTTTGAAATTGAACCCGCCTAAGGAGCCGTTATGCAACGAGTTCTGATTGCCAACCGCGGGGAAATCGCACTCCGCATTATCCGAGCCTGTCGTGAGTTGGGCATCCACACCGTGGCCGTCTATAGTCAGGCGGACCGCGACGCCACCCACGTGCAACTGGCGGACGACGCGATTTGCATCGGACCGGCCGCCGCTTCCGACAGCTACCTGAAAATCTCCAACATCATTAGCGCCGCCGAGGTTACGGACGTGGACGCCATTCACCCGGGCTACGGCTTTCTGGCGGAAAACGCGGATTTCGCCGAGATTTGCGCCAAGTGCAATTTGAAATTCATCGGTCCTTCCCCGGAGGCCATTCGCAAGATGGGCGATAAAAACACGGCCCGGGAAACCATGAAGGCCGGAGGCGTGCCCATCACCCCGGGAAGTGACGGTCTGGTGGCCAATGAACAGGACGCCCTGCGCATTTCCCGCGAAATCGGCTATCCGGTGATTATCAAAGCCACCGCCGGCGGGGGCGGCAAAGGCATGCGCGTGGCCCACAACGACATGACCTTGGTCAACGCCTTCACCACCGCTCGTCACGAGGCGGAGCGCGCCTTTGGCAATGCCGGGGTTTACATCGAAAAATACGTGGAAAGCGCCCGCCACATCGAAGTGCAGATCATGGCGGATGAGCACGGGAACGTGGTGCATCTCGGGGAGCGCGATTGCAGTATGCAGCGTCGCAACCAGAAGGTGCTGGAAGAAGCGCCTTCCCCCGCCTTGGAACCGGAGGTGCGCGCCAAGCTCGGCGCGGCGGCCATCAAGGCGGCCAAAGCCGTGAATTACGCCAATGCGGGCACGGTGGAGTTTTTGTATGACGAGTTGGCCGGGGAATTTTATTTCATGGAGATGAACACCCGCATCCAGGTGGAACATCCCGTCACCGAAGAGGTGACCGGCATCGACCTGATCAAGGAACAAATTCGGGTGGCCATGGGCGAAAAACTCAGCTTTACCCAGGACGACATCAAAATGCGGGGCCACGCCATCGAATTTCGTGTGAATGCCGAAGATCCGGCCCGCAATTTCGCGCCGTCTCCGGGCAAAATCCATTGGGTAAACTTTCCGGGCGGCTTCGGAGTGCGCATCGATTCCGCCGTCTATCCCGGTTATGTGATTCCCCCTTATTACGACAGCATGGTGGCCAAACTGATCGTGCGCGGACGCAACCGCGAAGAAGCGTTGGCCCGACTCGACCGCGCCTTGAGCGAATTTTTCATCGACGGCCCCAAAACCACCATTCCGTTGGGCTTGGCCCTGTTGAAGGACGGCCAGTTCCTGAGTGGCAAGTACAACACCGGCTACCTGGAAAAATTCATGAAAACGTATCGTCCCGAAGAAGACGATTGAAATAAAACGTAAAGCGAGATCTGTAAAACATGACGCAACCGAAACTCGTGATCGTCGGCTCCATTGGCATTGATCACATCGAAACCCCGTCCGAAAAAAAAGAAAATCTGCTTGGAGGCTCCGCCAGCTATGCCTGTGCCGCGGCCTCCTTTTTCACGCCGTCCGCCATGGTCGGGGTGGTGGGGGATGATTTCCCCCCGGAATTTCTGGCGTTGTATCAAAAATTTTCCGTGGACCTGACCGGACTGCAAAAACGCGAGGGGCGCACCTTTTCCTGGAGCGGCGTGTACGAGGAAAACATGGACAACCGGGAAACCCTCGAAACCGTGCTCGGGGTGTTCGAGACGTTTCAGCCCGTGTTGCCGGAATCCTACAAAGCCGCGCCCCATGTCTTTTTGGGCAACATGGCCCCCGAATTGCAGTTGCGCGTGCTCGATCAGATGGACGACCCCCTGTTTGTGCTCGTCGACACCATGGATTTGTGGATTAACATTGCCCGCGAGAAACTCCTCGAGGTCATCGGCCGGGTGCACATGCTCACCCTCAACGAATCCGAAGCCCGTTTGTTGACCGGCACCCACAATTTGGTGGATGCCGCCCACGAATTGCTCAAGCTCGGTCCCGCCTATGTCCTGGTGAAAAAAGGGGAGCACGGCAGCATGTTATTCAGTCAAAAGGGCACCTACATCCAGCCCGCCTTTCCTTTGCGCAACGTGTTGGACCCCACCGGCGCGGGCGACTGCTTCGCAGGGGCGCTTATGGGATGGCTGGCCTCCAAAAGCGCATGTTCGGCCCGGGACATCCGTCAGGCCATGGTGCGGGGATCGGTGGTGGCTTCTTTTGGCGTGGAGGCCTTTAGTCTGGACCGTTTGGTGCGTCTGACCCCGGAAGAGATTCGGGAGCGCACCCAAGACTTGTTGTCGATGATGTCTCCCGAAGGAACGTAAACAGGCTTTGCACCAGTGCCAGACTCGTCGCGATCTGCAAAATGTGGATAAGGGACATGAGGCTGGGGTGATATAGACGAACGCCGATCAGATAGCCCGCAGCGATCAGGATGAGGGGCCACAAGTGCCGAACGCGATTTTGGGCCAGTTCATAGTGCAGCACCACATGCACCAGTCCCAGCGGAGCCATGGCCAGTCCCATGTGGCGGACCATGGCGACGTGTTGGGGGGCCGGGTTTTGAATGCCGTAGAGCAGCCAGAGCAAAAGATCCGCCCCCAGCCAACATCCGGCCAAGGCGACCAAAATCAGGGCCAGGGTAAACGCGCAGGCCTTTTTCAGCAGATGAGGCGCCTGCCCCACGACCTTGGGGAACATGGCGGCGGCCACGGGAAGCGGGAGCCACAAAATCATCCGCCCCAATACGGCGGCCCGGGCGAAATGTCCGGCGGCATCGGCGGGGAAAAATCGTTTGGCCAACACCACGTCCGCGGACATCAGCACCGCAAACCCCAGCAGGGCGGGCATGGCTTTCAGCGTCGAACCCATTAGGGGAGGGTACGGGGATGGCGCGGAATCCCTTGGACCGTGCAAGCGCCGAAGGGCCCACAGGCTGATGCCCAAGGCCATGCACATGCCCAAGCCATGGGCCAGCAGCGCCCAACCCGCGGTTTTCGCGCCCAGCAGGAGGCAAAACACCAAAAACACGGCCCGCGGCATAAACAGCAGACCGCTGCGCGCGGCCAGCCAGCCAAAACGCTGCAAACCCTGGAGGGCGGCGCCCGTGAGCAGTAAAAACAAATTCATGGCAATGATCAGCATGGCCAAAAGCACCGGGGCGCGGCGCGGCATGCCCAGCCAATCGCCCACGGAACCGGCAAACACAATGGAAAGCAGCATCAGCGCCGCGGCGACAAGCCCCAGTCGGCGAAACCAGCGACACAGCAGATGGTGGAGTTGGGCGTGACGACCCGATTGGTTGAGAACGGCAAATGCGCGGGTTATGGACAAGCCCAAGGCGCCCAGGGGCAGGGAGGTCATGTTGACGACCGCCAACAGGGCCACCAGCATGCCGTATTCACCGTCGGTGAGCCATCGTCCGGAAATGAAGTGATAGGCATAATTCCCGAAATGGCCGGCCAAGGTGGCCGCCATCATCAGGAAACTGTGCTGCCCCAATCGGTCCGGCTTGTTCACGAGAATCGGGTTCCCTTGTATATGGAGCGCATCCGTTCGGCGCGCCGTTCAAACAATCGCACGCCCAGGGTCTGGTCCCAGCAGCGCACCAGAAATTTCAAGGGAGAATGCAACATGCGCAGGCGGGTGACCGCAAGAAACATTTCCATCGAGGTTCGAAAATAATGGACCTTGGAGCCGTCCACGTCCCGCCAGACCGTGGGGCGTTCTTCAATGGGAAAGCCCGCGCGACGAATCTGGAAGAGCAGATCCACGTCAAAGGCCCATTGGGTCGCGCCCAGACGGGGGAGAATGCTTTCCATGACATTGCGGGTGAGGATTTTCGCGCCGCACTGGGTGTCGGTCACCTTGAATCCAAAATAGAGGCGGACCAGGGCGTTGAAAAAGCGTGAGGACACCAGGCGGGGCAGGGGTTGTTTGCGGGAGACATGCGAATCGGGCAACCAGCGGGACCCGATGACAATGCCCTCTTCCCGAAGTGAATCCGCCAAATGCAAGAAAGCCTCGGCGGGCACGGACCCATCCGCATCCGTGAAACCGATTTTTTGGCCCTGGCTTTCCGCCATGCCCCGCATCAACGCGCCGCCTTTGCCCACCGGATCCGATATTTCCACCAAACGGAGGTGGGCGAAGCGCGGTAAAAATTCCTTCCGCACCAGGTCGGCGGTTTCGTCACTGCTGCCATTGACAATCACGATCACTTCCGTCGAGCGACCGGAAGTCGCCGTGGCGTAGTCTTCCAGCGTCGGCGCAATGCGTTGGGCTTCGTTGTAGGCGGGAATGAGAATGGACAGTTCCATGCGCGTTACTATAGAGAAAAGCGGGGCCGTGTAAATACATCAGACGGCCTATGTTTTGATTGGTCGATGTTTTTCCCGGGTGCAACCGTCTTTCAATTTGTCCCCGATGTAAAAAATAATTGCATTTTTGCCTGTATTTTTCTCTGGAACGGCTATGATTTGAGGTATGAATTTCTTCCGGTTTTTTCAAACGGACGCCATATCCCGACGGGATTTCTCCGTATTCGTTTTCCCTTGGTCCGCAGTGGTGTTTTTGATCACCATTGTGGTCGTGAGGACTGTGACAAGAACCGGCGGGGAATTCAGCTTGGTCCAGGGTTGCTTGTTGTTCTTTTCTTTATTTTTACTTGGGTTTGGCTTGTTTTTCACCTTGAAACCCCCTTCACGGTCTGGGGGAAACGGGGGGAATGGTTCCCCCCCTGAAGACGTTCGCACACTCAAGTTGGACCTTGATCGCCAGAAGTTGGCGAGGGAAAAAGCGGTTTTGATGTTACGGGAAAGCCAAATCGCGGAAGCGCGCGCCCGCCACCAGACCCAACGATTGCACGCGGTTTTTCAACAATTGAACCATCCCGCCGGATTTTTGGATGAAACCGGGCACATCCTCGATTTGAATGATGCCGGGACTGAACTGATCGGTCAATCCGTGGAAGAAGTTCGGGGAAATTACATTGCCTCGATACCCGCTTTGGGCGGGGAGGCCGTGTTCAACCCCCAACTGCGCCGGGCGGCGTTAGGGGAAACCGTAAAATTTCAACAGGAAGTGCATACTTCCGATCAGAACAGCCATATGATCGCCATGTCGTTGAAGCCCGTGCCGGGAGACGACGGCAAAGTCGTCCTGTTGATTTGGGAAGGGCATGACATCACCGAGCGGGTTCGTGCCGAAGAAGCTCTTCAGGAAACATTCCATCAGTTCCAACAAAGCCAGAAAATGGAGGCCATCGGACGGTTGGCCGGGGGGATTGCCCATGATTTCAACAATCTGCTCACCTCCATCTTGGGCTTCAGCAACATGGCCCTGGAGCAATTGTCCCCCGAGGATGAAGTCATCGAGGATTTGGGAGAGGTGATTCAGGCCGCCACTCGTGCACAGAATCTTACCCAAAAGCTTCTGGCCCTTTCCAGGAAGGACGTGCCGGACAGCCAACCCGTGGATTTGAACAAACTGCTGCGCGAAATGGACCACCTGATCCGGGTGTCGTTGACCGACAACGTCGAATTGGTGGCGAATCTCAGCGAAGATCCCTGCATGATTCTCGCGGATCCCACCTCCATGGAGCAAGTGATTTTGAATTTGGCCGTAAATGCACGGGATTCCATGCCCAAGGGTGGACGTTTTTATCTGAGTACCGGTCTGGAGGAGGTTCGCGCGGGCATGATCGGCATCATTCCCGAACTTTCGCAGGGGATGTATAATTATTTGTCCGTCCGCGACACCGGATGTGGCATGAGCGACGATATTCTGGAGCATGTGTTCGAACCGTTTTTCACCACCAAGGAATCGGGGCAGGGCACCGGGTTGGGGCTTTCCACGGTGTATGCCATCGTCAAACAATATTCGGGGGGAATCGAACTCAAAAGCGAACCCGGGGTGGGGACGGAATTCAGAATTTATTTTCCGTACTACAGCCACGTTGAGCAAATGATGCTCGATTTGCCCGAAGAACTCAAGGCCACCCCTCTGCCCACGGGCACGGAAACCGTACTCATGGTCGAAGATGAAGACGGGGTTCGGCGCATGGGCGTCCGCATGATCGAATCGCTGGGGTACAAAATTCTCTTGGCCAAGGACGGGGAGGAAGGCGTTCGGGTCGCCGAGGAATACGAGGGCACCATCGACTTGATTGTCACCGATGTGGTCATGCCGAATTTAAGTGGGCCGGAAATGATCGACCGGCTGCGCCTGAGCAAGGGGCATATTCCCCACCTGTACGTATCCGGCTTTACCATGGACAAGCTGAAGGAACACGGCGCCGATGATTCGGAGCAAAACCTCTTGAGGAAGCCCTACAATCGGGAGACGCTGGCCCGCAGGATGCGTCAGATTTTGGACGGTCAGGTTTAAAAAAGGTCAACCAATGCTCACGCCCAACCGTTCGAGCGCGTCTTTGGCGGTTTGCGTGGGGAGCAATTCGAAACTCCGCTCCAGATCGCGTCGCGCCTGGGTATGGCGTCCGGCCTTTTCGTGGAGCAGTCCCCGCTCCAGATGGAAGAGAAACCATTCGGAATTGAGTTGAATGGCCTGGTCCCAGGCCCGGAGCGCGGCATTGGGGTTGTTCATGGCCTCGTGCGCCTTGGCTTCCAGTCCATGAAAAAGCGCTTCGCGGGGTTCCACGTTTTGGGCTTCGTTGGCAAGTCGCAAGGCTTCTTGATGGCGGTTGTTTTTCAGCGCCTCCAGTCCTTGGTCATACAATTCGTAAGCGGGGGCCCGGTCGCGAAGGTTTCGCGTGCGCACGCGATATTCGTTTTCCCCGATGTAGCCGTTTTCGGAGCGGTTGCGCTCTATCGCTTCCCGATTGCGGCGCACCCGTTCGACCGAAGCCGGATGCGAGGCCAGCCAGCCGCCGGCGCTGCGTTGGTTTTCCGCGAACATTTCCTGCAGGGTTACGGCCCCGACGGGGTCGTAACCGGCGTCCACCATGTAGAGGATGCCATAATAATCGGCCTCGATTTCCGCGGCGCGGCTGTAGCGAAGCAGGCCAAGGCCTCCGGCGAGGCCGCCAACGGTTTGCACGATGTCTCCCCGGTTTTCCCCGGCCAGTCCCGCGGCTCCGGCCACGCCCAATTGCAGCATCATGCCGCGTTGCATTTGCTGGGCGGAGTGACGCGCGGCGACATGCACGATTTCGTGGGCGAGCACCGCGGCCAATTCGCTTTCATTGCGCAGGGACTTCAACAGACCGCGGTTAATGGCGATTTTCCCGCCGGGCATGGCCCAGGCGTTCCACGTGCTGTCGTTGAGAACCACGAATTCATAGGGGAGGTGGGGCCGGTCGCTCACCCGGGCCAATTTTTCGCCGACTTCCCGGACATAGCGGGTCAGTTCGTCGTCCAAGAGGTACGGGCCGCCCTGCAATTGCTGTTGGTAGCCGTAGTTGTCCCTGCCCAGGGCAATCTCTTGTTGCTCGCTAATCAAAGCGAGTTCAGACCGTCCGGTGACCGGATTGGTGGCGCATCCGTAGATGAGGAGGCCGAGGAGCAAAGCGCTGAGAAAGATTCTTAGGGGTTTCATAGGTATATTTTACCCCATGATTGCCGGTTTAGCGATACCTAGACTTGCATTTTTTTAGAATATCAACATAGGTCCATTCATTCACATGATTTCGTGAGTCCATTTATCCAACCCAAACGGAGTGAATTCCCATGCAAAAAATCACCATTCTCGTCGGCGTTCTTTTGAGTCTGCTCGGCCTTGTTGGCTATTCTCTGACCGCTTTTGAACACATTACGGCAGGTTTCCCCCTGTTTTTTGGCCTTCCCATCGCCTATTGCGGTTGGGCGGCCATCAAAAACCCCGAAAAAAACAAGCTCTACATGCACATTGCCGTGGGATGCGCGGCTTTCCTGTTTTTGGGGTCGGTCACCCGTTTGCCTTGGATTGGCGGACACGAAGACCAAAAAGTCCTCAACAAAGCCGTATCCCTGTGGGGTACCGCATTTTTGACGTTCCTGTTGCTGGGGGTGTACATCCAGTCTTTCTTAAAGGCCCGCAGCGGGCCGTCTGTTGGCGAAACGCCCACACAGACGCCTTCCGCCCAATTCAACCAAGCCGCGGAAGCGGTGCCCGCTCCTGGAAACAATGCCGACGCCCCGGCGGAAGCCTCGTCCGAGACCACTTCGGAAACCCCTGAATTGCAATCCGCTCCTCCCGAAAACACCGATAAATCCTGAACAAACCTCCCCAACCCGCCTCCTCTCCTCAAATCACTATGAAAAAATTCTTTTTCTGTCTTACCGTTTTCTGCCTTCATCTGTCCGCATCCGCCACGGATGTGGCTGGCACGATCAAACAGCACAGCGAACACAGCGCCATGCCGGATCGTCCCTATGGGAAAAATGACAATTCCTTTGGCGCCTACATGGAGTTTTTCGAAGGACCCGCCGGTTGGCGGATCGGGGCCGCTTTTTCTGACGATCTCAGCGGCCCCTTTGAAGCGGATCGCGTGATTACCCCGGAAATCACCCTGTTGTTTCAGGACGGCGCGTGGGAGGCCGGGGTTTCGGTGTTGAAAGATTATCTGAAAATCGAGGATAACACCGGATGGAAAAGCACGTATTTCCAATTTCAATTGGGCTTGAACATGCCTTTTGGTAAAAAAGGCAGCGTCGGAATTCATACCTTTTACCCCTTTGAATCCTGGGGTAAATTGAGTGAATTCAAGTTTGACGACTTGGATTTCGGCATCACCGTCCGCTACCGTTTCTAATTTCTTTCCTCTGATCCATTATGCCTTTTGAATCCGGTGCCGTCAGTTTCCGCATGTATCATCTTTCCCGGGCCTTGCCCGAACGCGTCTTGGACGGGTTTCTGCAACGGGTGGCGCCGCCTCTGGACACCGTGCGGGATCAGTCCGTGTATGGATGGGTGACGGGGCGCTACCTGCTGGACCGCAAAATTGACGAAGTGAATGCCTATTACGGCGGATGGCTTCGACTCTGTCTTTTGCAGGCGGAGCGCAAAATCCCGGCCAGTCTGCTGCGGGCGGAAGTCATGCAGGAAGAACTCATCCGCCTGTCCGTCAGTGGCAATGAATCGCTGGCCCGGCGCGAAAAACAGGAAATGAAACAGGAAATCATGGATCGACTGTTGCCCACGATGCCGCCGCAGCTCAAGGGGATGACCTTTGTGCACAGGGAAGGGCAGGCCGATTTGTTCGCGGAAACCTTGGCCGAAAAACAAGTCGATGTCTTCGTCAGCTATCTGCGGGAGGCCATTGGCTTTACCCCCGATGTGGTCACCCCCGAATCCCTGGCCATGCGATTGGGCCATACGGACGCCAGGGAATGGGCGCCATGCAGTTTCAGCGAAAACGTGGAGCCGGAACGCACTTCCCCAGTGGCGGGGCACGATTTCATGACCTGGCTCTGGTTTCAATCTGAAATGAATCCCGACAAAGTGCCGGCGGCGGACGAAGGGACGGTGGGCGTATTGGTCGAGGGGCCGCTGACCTTGGTCATGGAAGGCGGCGGCGCGCATGAGATCAGTCTACGCAAGGGCAATCCCACCGTGAGCGCGGAAGCCAAGGCCGGACTGGAAGCGGGGAAAAAACTGCGCAAGGCCACCATCAATTTGGTTCGCGGCGATCAGGTCTGGCGTTTTGGCTTGGACGGAGAAACTTTCGCGGTGCGCAGCCTCAAGCTCGTGACCAGCGAAGGAGTGGTGGACGCCATAAGCCGTTTCCAGGACCGCATGCTGCAAGTGGAGGTCATCAAAGATTTGCTGATCGGCTTGTACAAGGCGTTTCTGGATGTAAGGAAAGACCCCAAACTTTGGAGCCAGACGGTCAAGGAAATGCAGGAGTGGGTTCAGAAACGGAATGTGACCTTTTAGTACTCCATCCCCGAATCCAGACGCTCCACGGGAGAAAAAGGTTGGAGCGGACTGGAGATTTCGCGCAGGATGGCATTGGCGAGGTCGGTTTCGGCTGCTTGCAGATAAAAGCGGGCGGCTTCGTTGTGGCCGGAATTCAGGGCGATTAAGCCCCGGTAGATATCGTGGTGTGGCTTGGTCATGGGCTCCAGCCGATTGAGGATTTCCCGATGGTTCAGTTGGGCAAACAGGATGGTTTGCTCCACGCTGCCCCGTTCCGTGCCATTGGGCGCCAGGACCGGTTTGGCCACCAACATGCCGTCGGGCAACACGTCGCGGATGCGAACGGTTTGGGGACCGCCGCGCAACCACAGGCTGGTTTCCCGTCCAATTAGGCTTCTGTAGGAGTCCAGAATTTCCGAGGGAACGGACTGCAAGGCGGCGATTTCACGTCTCAAGGCGGCTACATCCGCGGCCATGGCGAAGAGGGAGGGCCGTTCGGCGGCCGCATCCACGGCTTGAAGGGCGTACCCGTAATCCCTGGAAATAATGGAAGGGGTGATATCCCGCAACAGGTCCAGGTACTGGGCTTTGGAAATGGCGGTTTCGGATTCGCGGCGGCTGGTTTCCTCGTCTTCCCAAGCCTGGATGCGACGCAAGAGTCGTTCTTTTTCACCCGCCATTTCATTGGGAAAACCGCCGGCAAAGCGTTGGATGTATTCGCGGGCGGCCTCCGCGCCTTCCGATTGGAGAATGTCCATGGCATTGCCCCGGAGCCTGCGACGTTGCTCGGCCACGGCCTCGTCCCGGGCTTCGCGAATGCGGAAAATTTGTCTGGCCACCTGATTGGCCAAGGGATGTTCCTCCACGAGGTCGGCGATATCCAGCAACTTGGCCAAAACCTCGTCATGGGCGTTGGGATTGCGTTCATATTCCAGGATGGCCCGGGTGAAAATCCGATTCAGTTCCCCGTAATCCCGATCCGGCTCATCTTCCAAGTTGGCCAGCGGGATGGGCGTGGGGGTGGCCTGCGCCATGTTCGGGCGGGAGGACTGGGGACGGGGAAGTAATTGGTGGAGCACGGCGATGCCGGCAAAGCCCAACACCAACCCGGCCGCGATGGACAGGGCGATCCCTTGAGTTCTTGAGACGCGGGGGGGGGGGCGTGCGGACCGATGATGCGTGACCACGGTTTCGCGCTCTGCCGACGGTGTTTCCTGCGATTCCACGCCCTTGTCAAATTCAGGGTCCAATTCAACGGTCGTCTCCCCGTCCGGCGGGGCCACCGGGTCGCCTTTTCCATTCATGGCGTCTTCGATGCATTCCAAAATGCCGGCCCAGTCTTCAAAACGATTTTCCGGATTTCTGGCCAAAAGTCTTGCGAGGAGGTGGCAACTCCGCTGCGAAATTCCCGGCATCAGGGCCCGTGGGTCTTCGAGTTTTTCCTGGCCATGCCGTTTCAAGGTTTTCAGGTAACTGCTGTCCTCGAAAGGGACCTTGCCGGTCAACATGTGGTAGAACGTCATGCCCAGACTGAACATGTCCGAACGGGTGTCAATGTTTCGCGGACTGTCGATCTGCTCGGGACTCATGTAATTCGGCGTGCCCAGCAAGGTGTCCACATGGGTGGTGGGGTCGCGTTCCAACATGTTCTTCGAAAGTCCCATGTCCAGCACCTTTGCGTGCAGGGTCGGGGTGATCATGATGTTCGCGGGTTTGATGTCGCGATGAATGATGTCCTTCTGGTCCGAGGCGTATTGTAGGGCCAGGGCCACCTGTCGGATGATTTTCAGGGATTCGGCTTCGGACATCACCCCCTCGCGTTCCAGCCACTCTTCCAAGCTTTCCCCGGCCATGTAGGCCATGGCCATGAAATACACGCCATTGTCTTCGCCCGCATCATACGCGGCGACAATGTTGGGATGGTCGAGTTTGGCCTGATAGTGGACCTCCTTGAGGAAACGCACCACAAAAGAATTTTGGCGGGTGAACTGCGCCGGCAGCAGCTTCAGGGCCACGTCCCGCTCCAGGGACAACTGACGGGCCAAATAGACCTCGCCCATGCCGCCTTGGCCAATTTTGTGTTTGATCAAAAATCCGCCCACCACGAAACCGGGTCCCAGGGTTTGTTTCGGCACCGTGATTTCGCCATCGCATTCCGGGCAACACAGGCTGGAGCCCATCGCATTGGCGTTAATGCGAAGTTTGGCGTTACAGTGGTTGCAATGAAAGGTGACCAGCATGAAAATAGGGTGCGGGGGGCTTACAGGAGGTCGAGGATCTTTTGATACCCTTGTGCGGACGCGAAAAAGTAATGGGTGGGCTCTTCGATGTGCTTGATGACATCGTCGCGCAATTGCAAGTTGAAGGGATTCAGGACCGCGATCATGGGGTCCCGGCCCACGCTGCCAAAGGCGCAGGCGCCGCGGACACGCATGAATTCCCGCGGCAGAAGCTCCAAACTCGCGGGATCCGGCTGAATCATGCGCAAATCCAGATAGGGGACCCCGGAGTCGTGGGCGAGAAATTCGATGGCTTTGTCATGATGCGGCAACACCCGGTCCTCCAGAATGTAGGCCACCGTGCGCGGCGCCATCGGAGGTTTGATGTCGTACCAACACAAATCATGAAGGATGACATGGAATTCGGCGTCGGAAATCACCCGGGCGCGATGGAGGTGCCGGGCCAAGAGCAATTCGGGGATGAGGTCGTGTTGATAGATTTTCCGCTGATCCAAATGAAGGGTGTTCGCCCCCAATTCCCCCTCGTCCTCGCCAATGATGTCCGCAAGTTGTTCATAGACTCGCTGGGCCTCCGGATTCAATTGCGCAAACAATTCCATTTGATTGTAGAGGAAGTAGGTCAAAGTCCTGTGTTCCCCGGCGATCACGCGCAACCCCGTCTGCACCAGATATTTGCCCGCCATATCCATTTCCTCGATTTCGGTGAGGAGGTCATAGAGGGCGATATAGATCCCACAGGGGTCTTCAATATTGGGCAAACTGTCTTCCAACATGCCCACCACATCCATCATTTCACGGTTGGGCTGGTAGGTTTCTTCCGATCCGCGCATGTTGGGATCATTCCAATTTTGTTCGGCTTCCATGGTGTCTTTCCGGGGTTCATTGCTCATGCGGGGTATTTAACCGAACAAAAACGGGAAACGCAAGCGCGTTATTCGCTTGTCAAATGCGATTGTCCCGTGCAAGATGTGCCTTATGGTGGAAACAGTAACCGATAAATTGTTCGATGCCCTTGTTCGGCGTTATGAATTGAGTGAAGATCAGCTTGACGAGGCCGCGTCCAAAGCCGAGGCGGAGGACTTGACCTTGGAAGAAAGCTTGATCGCCCTTGACATGATCCCGACCGAAGCCATCTCCATCGCCTTGGCCGAAAGCGCCGACACGGTTCCTTTTGAACTCTCCCTCCTGAAGCTCGACCCGCTTCTCCTCGCGGATTTGCCTATCCAGCAAATGAAGCGCCACCAGATTTTGCCCATCTCACGGATCGGGAAGACCTTGACCGTTGCCATTGCCGACCCCTACAACGTCATCGCCTTGGAGGCGATTTCCGGCGCATCGGGGTTGAAGCTCATGACCGTGGTCGTGCCAGAAAAAATTCTCGAAACCGCCGTGGATCAACTGCTCACGGAATCTGAAAAGGGTGGTGATCTCGAGGAAACCCTGGAGCAGTTCAATGCCGATGCGGAATTGAGCACCGTCACCGGCGGCCGTGACAACTACGACATGGATGAGATGGCCCAGAGTGCGGACGGCAAGCCGGTCATCCGCATCGTCAACTCCGTTTTCGTGGAGGCGCTGCGTACCCGGGCCAGCGATATTCACATTGAACCGGATCTGGACACCTGCCGGGTTCGCTATCGTGTGGACGGGGTGCTCATCGAATCCGGCAATCCGCCCAAGTCCCTGATGAACGCCATCGTCTCCCGCATTAAAATCATGTCCAACCTCGACATTGCGGAACGGCGGGTCCCCCAGGACGGGCGTTGCCGCATTCGGGCCCTGGACAAAGAAGTCGATATCCGTGTCAGTATTCTCCCCGTCATTCACGGGGAGAAAATCGTGATGCGTATCCTCGACAAAACGAATCTGCCCAAAGGGTTGGGAGATCTGGGGCTGGACGACTATTCCAAAAATGCATTCGGTCGTGCCCTCGCGCAGCCGTACGGGATGATCTTCGTCACCGGCCCCACCGGTTCCGGCAAAACCACCACCCTGTATTCCGCCCTGCAAGAGCTGAACGACCCCGAAACCAACATCGTCACCGTCGAAGATCCGGTGGAATACCAGTTGTCCGGTATCAACCAAGTGCAGACCCATGCCGAAGTCGGGCTGACCTTTGCGGCCGGATTGCGCTCCATCTTGCGTCAGGACCCCGACATCGTCCTCGTTGGCGAAGTCCGCGATTTCGAAACCGCCTCCATCGCCGTGCAGGCGGCGCTCACCGGACACTTGGTGCTCAGCACCCTGCACACCAACGATGCCCCCGGCGCCGTGGCCCGTTTGCACAACATGGGCCTCGAACCCTTTATGTTGGCCTCCGCGCTCATTCTCGCCCAGGCCCAGCGACTCTATCGCCGGCTTTGCCCCAACTGCAAAACCGCGGCCAAAATCACCATGGACGATTTGCGGGCCAACCACTTTCGCCTCGATGACCTGGATTTTCAGGAAAAAGAGATTTTCGTGGCTGGTAAATGCCCGAAATGCAACCAGCTTGGTTTCAAAGGACGCGGCGGCATCATGGAGATCATGGAGATCAGCGAACCCATCCGGGAAATGATCATGAAAGGGGCCAATGGCGATGATTTACGCCGCACCGCCGTCCAACAAGGCATGATCACCCTGCAACGCGCCGGACTCAACAAAGTCTTCGATGGCCTCACCACCATCGACGAAGTCCTCCGCATCACCAGCTCCGCCTAAACATCCAACTTGCCGGTACGCTATAAACTCTATGCTTTTGCATAAGATTGTGTATCCGCTGTTTCAATCCATCGACCGGGAATCATCATATGTTTGGTGACTTTGGGCCAGCCTTTTTCATTGCGTTGCATGTGGGCGGTGAGCATGTCGATGGCGGCGCGTCCGATTTCCCCGGGTTGTTGATCGATGCCGGGAAATCCTTCCGCGCAACATGCGGAAGCATAACGGGGCGGTTGCGCCTCTCCCATTTCCCGCATCAATTTCCGGACGGCCTTTTCAATGGTGGGATTCGGTATGATCAAGGCGTCTGGTTTCTGTTTCGCGATCCAAGACGTAAAGCGTTTTTCAATTTCCGCGTCGTTCCCCTGCCAGACCATGACCGGGCAGGGCTTCCGGTTTAAGGTTTCAAGGCAATACTGATAGAGCATCCGTGGCCCGGCATGGTGTTGTCGACGGTCCAGATCCGGCCAAGAGATCAGGCCCGGTTTTTGGGCCCCCCGCATTTCCAAATGCTGACGGATTAATTCCATGTTGTGGGCATGATCGGGCAGTACCTCATGTACGGGAAAGGGTTCCGTAAAAGAGGTGACGCTCACCACGGTGATCTGATCCATCTCCAGTGCGGGCGGGGGGCTGTTTTTGACGCGTGGCAGAAGCAGAAGCCCCTCGATGTTACGTGCCTTCAGGACCCGGTTCAGGGTTCGGAGGCTTTCCGGTGTCATCTCCACGGGGAATCGGTTGACCACATATCCAAGATCTTGTGCACGACCCGTCGCTCCACGAAGCAAGTCTTTGGAAAAGGCATCCGGATACGGCTCCACGGGCAATAAAAACCCCACCACCGTTTCAAAACGTTTTTCGCGCATCCCCCGCATGTGGGACATAAGCTTTCCCAAGTGGGGATCCGGCACATAGCCCAAATCTTTTGCGGCTTTGTTGACTTTTTTTACGGTTTCGGGGGAGATGCGCGGATCGTTTTTCAGTACTCGGCTCACCGTCGATTGGTGTACACCGGAACGTTCCGCGATTTCACGCAGGGAGGGGCCTTTGTTTTTCATCATGCAACCATGCATGAAGAACGGGTTGTCTGTCAAGCTCCTTTCATGGCATGATGACCGCGTTATAAACCCCCAGCCCAAGGACTTGTCATGAATTATAAACAACGCACTCTTCTTTTAGGAGCCGTTTTTCTCGGAGCCACCGCCTCCGCCGCCATCGTTTTCCAAGATGATTTCAGCACCGGCACCGCCGCCGATGCCGGATATTTTCACTTCGGCACCACGGGCTCCAACTTGGCGACTGACAATTCGGGCGGCACGCTTGATTACGCTTACACCAGCTCTGCGGCCAACCGGTCCGGGGTTTACAAGACGTTTTCCGGACAAACCTTGGCCGTAGGAGAGATCCTTACCTTATCTTTTTCGATAGACGGCCGCACATTGCGTTCCGGCGAAAATCATGCATTCCGTTGGGCCATTGGCAACTTGGGTGATCCTTCGGCCATCACGGTCTCAGGGGGAGGGCCCTTTGGTTCGGACCTGGACTCCGCAACCCCATTGGACGGCGGCACACGGGAAATGTACCAGTTTTCCGCGAGCACCGGCGCAACAAATGGTTTTGGCCAATATGTAACCGGCTCATCTTCGCCCGTTCACAACGCGGGAGGATCCGCCACGGCCATTACCAGCTTCAGCGGCCCCGCGAGCATCGGCACAACGGGAGACGCTACCGTGGTGTTGTCGATCACCCGTACGGCTACCGGATTTGAATTTGACCAAACTGCGTTTGGCAGTAGCACCTCTGGAACCTTGGTTGGAGGCACGGATTTTTTCAACGCCCTCGCGTTCAGTATGAATAATGCCGGTGATTATGACTTTTCCTTGAGTGATGTCACCGTTTCCGTGATTCCCGAGCCCTCTACTTTGCTGTTATTGGGGATTTCTTTGATTTCCGCACTGGCATTGAGACGCCGCAACGCGTAAATTCATTCCACCTGTTCTCCTTCACCCGCCTGGCGGGACTTCCCTGTCCCCCGGGCCTTTCGGAATCCGTTTATGAAAACATCTCTCTTCGTCCTGCCTGCCGTTTTGATGACCGCCTGTTGTTACCGGGGGCCGTTACCATCCCCCCCCGAGAGCGGATCGGAATCCGTATCGCCGGTGGCCGGGTTTGACAGTGGTTTTTCTCCCGTGAATCGGAAGGCCGGGGTGGATGAGTCCTCGATCCGGGAAGTCATCCATGTTCTGGCCGGGGCGGAGGCGGGAAACGGAACCGAGGATGCGCCCTTCGGCACGCTGATGGCCGCCCGTACCCGTTTGTTAGCTTTGCTGGAGGCGGGGACGCCCGTGAAGCTGCGGATTGGGCCGGGACTGTATCGCGAGGATGTGTCCGACTTTTTACGGTTAAAACAATCCTCCGAGGCGGTTCAAAACACTCCGCTGATCATCGAAGGAGCGCCGAACGGCGGCACCATCCTTTCGGGTTCCGTCCCCTTTGAGGCCGAGTGGCACCCTTGGGAAGGGGACGAAACGTTGTGGGGGGCGGAATGGCCGCATCATTGGGAGCCCGATCCAGGTCCCTGGGTCGCCACCTTCGGACATCCGGAAATTCGCGATGAGACCGCCCGCCGGGAGGCGCTGGTGGTGGACGGGGGAATGAAACGCCTGCGGGCCATGGAGAAATGGGCCTGGCATCAACCCGGTGGCGCACCTGGTGCCGACGCGGGTGGACGTCCCCTAGGGCGGGTGAATCCGGGTTCCATGCGGTTTGAGGGCATGGTCACGGAATCGGTGTCCGATTTTCTACGCGAACCCGGGGATTTCACGGTGGTATCCCATCCCGAGGCGCCCGAAGCCCTGCACGGGCGAATTTTCCTTCGGCTTGCCCCCGACGAGGGGCCGCCGCGGAATGTGGAACTCCCGCTTTTGCGTCACCGGGATTCTCCGGTCATGCGGATTGCGTTTAAAAACAATTTGGTCCTACGCAACCTCACCTTCACCCATGCCAACAGTGGTTATCTCAGTTCCGCTTTGCTGATCGCCGATGCGGAAAATGTGCTGATTGAGGATTGTCACTTCATGCACAATGTGAACAGCGGACTGATTTTGCAGCGGTCCGAACGGGTGACGCTGCGGCGTGTGGTGGCCACGCACAATGGCCAGAAGGGGATCGGCGTGGGCAACACCCGGAATCTGTTGCTGGAAGATTGCGAAACCTCCTACAACAATATTCGGGGACACTGGACGAATTTCCGCCGTTGGGATCCAGCGGGCATCAAGTTGGGGAATGTCCATCAGGTTCACTTTTTGCGGCACACGGCCATCGGCAACTACGGCGGGGGTGTTTGGTGGGACGTGTATTGCACGGATATGCTGGTGGACCGCTCGCTCCTCTATGGAAATGGCCGTTTGGGGTTGGAAATGGAATTGGCCGGTCCGGGAGAGGGGAACTGGGAGATCCGCAACTCCATCGTCGCCTGGAATACCGGTGCGGGCGTCTTCATTTCCATGGCCGCCAACACCCGGGTGCTGAACAACGTATTGGCCCACAATGGCGGTGGAGAATTGGAGGCGGAAATCTCTCGGGGTCAGGTGGTGTTCAAGGTCCGCCGTCACGCCGTGAAAGGGCCGAAATCCGCGGAAGAATGGCAGTCGGTCACCCTCCGTGACAATCTGATGTTTGCCGACGAGGGCCAGCATTTCATCACCTTTTTACGGCGGAACATCGAGCCCGCGGAGCAAATTCCCTATGTGCTCGATGTGCTGGATGCGGACCGGAATCGCTACGTCTCCGAAATACCCGAAGCGGGCTTCCGGCTGATCGACAAACCCTACGGCGACTTCAATGAATGGCGGGGTCTTCTCGCTGTTCGTCAGCCCGACGTCCCCCAAGAGGCGAATTCCGTCCGCGAAACCGGTCCCGCACCCGACCTGGCCCATTGGGCCCGTATGCTCGGAACTCCCTGGGATGCGGAGAAAATTCAGGCTTGGCATGATTTGCGGGATGCCGGACCTTTTGCATTGGAAAACTTCGGACTCTGAGCTGAATCCGAAGAAGGAAGATGGCTTTTTCCTGGCTTTTGTTGAGATGAAACTTGGGAGAAGCGTTTGCGGACAGGCGTGTCCGCGATCCGTTTTAGGGCGAGAGGGCTTCGCGTGAGGTGATTTTCACCCCTTTGGGAAACTCCAATGGGCCTGCGAGCAGGGGGTCGTTGGTTTTTTTCATCCAGGCGGCCAGTCGCCGCTCCATTTGCCCGCGCAACGTGGCGTAGGCCGGATCGTGGGCAAGATTGCGGCGTTCCTGGGGATCAAAGCGCAGATCGTAGAGTTGCACGGCCTCGCGGGGGCGGTCCGCCCAGCCCGCCTCGACCCACTCGTCTTTGGCCCCGCCGGGATCGACGTTACCGAGGGGACGCCGCAGGTCGTCATCGAACAGGCGGATGTAGCTGGCGGTTTTGGTGCGCACCATGCGCATGGGTTCGAAGCAGGCGTGCACGTTGACTTCCGCGAAGGTGTCTTCGCGGATCTCCGTGGTCGGGTCCGCAAAAAGGGGACGCAGGCTGTGGCCGTGCAAATCTCCGGGAATGGCGAGCCCGGTCATGTCCAGCAAGGTGGGCAGCAGGTCCAAATGGCTGCAGAGGGCGTCGCAGGCCCGGCCTGTCGGGATATCGGGGCCGCGCAGGAGAAAGGTGACCCCCGTGCCGTGCGCGGTGAGGTTGCATTTCATATCGGGGAAGGACACGCCATGGTCGGTGGTGATCACCACCAGGGTATTGTCGCGCTGACCGGAGGCGTCCAGGGCGGCCAGCACTTCGCCGATGGCCCGGTCGGTCAGGGCCACGGTGCCGTGGTAGTCGGCCATGTCCTTGCGGATTCGGGGGGTGTCAGGCAGTGGCGCGGGTACCGTTAAGGTGTCGGGATTGTCCCGCTCCGGATCATGGGGAAGGAATTCTCGGTGGGGATAAAACAAGCCCACCCAGAGATACCAAGGGGATTCCGGGGCGTTGTGCAGGAAGCTGGCGGCCTGTTGTGCGGTGGACAGGTCCCGGTTCATCTCGGGAAGGTCGGGAAAGACTTCGTCGTAGATGGGGTCGGGGGTGGCCTCCGCGTATTCATGTTGTAAACCGGCGCGGGCGGTGTGATAGCCATTGTCCGCCAGAATACGGGCCAGATGTCGCGAAGGATCGTTGAAGTTAAAGCCGCGGTGGGTGAGGCCGAGCATGCCCGCCTCATGGGCGGTGCGTCCCGTGAGCATGGCCGCGCGGCTGGGGGAACAGGTGGGGGCCGCGCAATGGGCGTCTCGGAAAATCAATCCTTCCCGGGCGAACCGTTTGAGGACGGGGGTGGGGGTGGCATGTCCGTAGGCGCTGTTATAACGGCCCATGTCGTGGGCATGCAGGATGAGGATGTTCATCCCGCAGATGTATAATTCAGGGAGAGGGAGTCAAGAAATTCCGACGGACGATCCTCAGTTGCCCAGGGTTGCACCGAGTTATATAATAAGTTCATAACATAAGGGGTTATATGAAAATTTTCCCCAATTGGATTCAGCAGGGGTCTTGTTCGATTTTTTTTTCGTGATCGTAATCGTACGCGTAATCGTAATCGAACCCCAGAAACGTTTTTTCGATCACGATTACGATCAGGATTACGATTACGAAAGCAGTTTCCTCTCTTTGGAAATTCCGCTAAATCATTATCTTAAAGGGATGTAGTCCTGCAAACTTTTCAACCCTGCTCAGTTGCCGGGAGCCCGCCAACCCGGCCATCCCCATGGATGTTGCTGCTGGCGGTTGCCGGAGATGTCCCGCCACAAGGGGTCCACCAATTCGGTGGCCACCCGACCATCCACATAGAGGATGTTGGCGCTGTCTCCGCGCCCCTGGCGACGGTCCAGCAGGGCGTCCGCCGAGCCGGGGCGGAGCGGGCGATTGCAGGTGGTGGAATCTCCGGCAAGGATGACCTGGCTGGTGTCGGAAATGTGATGCAATCTTCATTGAAAGCCTCCCTGCTCGTCCTCATGACCGTTGATATATATATTCATGCCATAGTCGGCGTAGTTTCCGCTGCGGGTAAGGTTTTTGCTGTTGGGACAGGCATATACCCCCACGGGACGTTCGCCAATACTGGCATTGAGGTCATCCAGGGAAAATCCAGCCAGATACGGGGCAATGGCCACATGCCAGGTCCGCCGGTCCAACGCGCCCGCGGTTCCGATCTCATAGGGGAACATTCCCCGGTTTTCCAGGGCGTACTGCGTGAAACCCAAGCCGATTTGGCGTAAATTTGACAAGCCGGCGACGGTTTTGGTGCAGGCGGGGTTGTCGACCCTGCCGATTTTCATGATACCGGTGGCCTGGTTTTTCGATGGCAACGCCCCCAGCCGACGTTCTTTGGTATGTGGGGTTTTGGCCATTGTGTTGGTGATTCTCACGATTTATGGCAACGAATTTGTCACCGTCAATGGTCGCTGAAAGATGTTCTTTGGAAGCGTCAAGATTCTGAAATAAATATTTGTTTTCATCAGCAGTCGCTATATGATCGGTTCATGATACGCACAAAATTCTCACTTTTCTTTTTTGCCGCGTGCCTGTTTGCCCCACCACAAGGCATGGCCTCGAATATCTCTTGGAACACCGCAAATTCTACCGATGTCTGGGATTTCAGCACACAGAATTGGCTGACAGGTGGTAATACGGCTACCGTCTTTGCCAATGGCGACAATGTGACGTTCGGGGGAACTGGAAAAAGCATATCCATACCAAACAACGTTGACCCGGCATCGACCATGGTCACGGGTGGCGGCTACCTTTTCTCGGGGGCCAGGATTGTCGGAACGTTGACCACAAGCGGCAGCGGAACCTTGACGCTCACCAATGACAACGTGTTTTCCCAAGTGACCATTGGAAGTGGAAGCACCTTGCAACTTGGCAACGGCGGCACCACCGGACGCGTGGGATCGGAAGCCAATCCCGCCCCGATCGCCTTGAACGGCACCCTGATCTCAAACCGAGCCAGTAGCAGCAGTTTGACCCTGCGGGGTGCCATCACGGGGTCGGGAAATTTGATTGTTTCCGGTGGGGGGTTGAGTTTGCTGGGAGAAAACGTCAATTTTAGCGGGAACACGATTATTCGAAGGGGTACCCTGAATTGGAATGCCAATAATGCCCTTGGCACCTCAACCGTTACCCTCAATGATGCCAGCACGGGCACCTCGAATACGGGTTTGTTCCGTAATGCCAACGGCACGCTCACGAATTCCATCGTCGTGGCCAATCAGGGCACGGGCACTACCACGATTGGACGAACCACCTCAGGGGACACCACGGTGATCTACTCAGGTGGGATTACATTGAATCGCTCGGCGGTGCTCTCCAGTGGCACGGAACCTGCAGGCTTGGGCGTTGTCCGCTTTTCCGGATCAATTTCAGGCGTGGGCGGGGTCACGATTTCCGGAAACAATGTCACCGAGTTGACTGGCAGCAATACCTTTGCCGGCACGACCAATGTGAGTGGCGGCACCCTGGCGATTGGCCACGCAAGCGCATTGCAAAACAGCACCCTGAACACCGGCAGCGGCGGATCGACACAAATCACGTTCATTGCCCCAGGAACCCAAACCTATCTACTGGGCGGGCTATCGGGCAGCAATTCGCTCGGTTTGGGAGCCAACAACCTGACGGTTGGCGCCAATGGCCAGAGCACCCAATTTTCGGGCATTCTTTCCGGCAGTGGCAATTTTCAGAAAACCGGTGGCGGTACGCTCACACTCTCGGGCAACAACAGCTACACCGGCGCCACGACCATCAACGGCGGCACCCTGCAAATCGGCAGTGGCGGAACCACCGGCAGCCTTGGTGCGGGTGCTGTCACCAACAACGGGACCCTTGCATTCAACCGCAGCAACGCCCACACTGTCGGCAATACGATTGGAGGAACCGGTTCGGTCAGCATCATCGGTGGCGGCACCACCACCTTTACGGGCAACAACACCTACACAGGTTCGACAAGCGTCAGTTCCGGGACTTTGGTTGTGAATGGCAATCAAACGACTGCCACCGGCACTACGACGGTTGCGAACGGGGGACGTCTGATGGGCAGCGGCCGTCTTGGCGGACTCACCGTGATTTCGGCGGGCGGTATGCATGCCCCCGGAAACAGTCCTGGAATTCAAACTTTTCAAAATTTGGAGTATCAGGCCGGATCCATTTTTGAATGGGATCTGCTGGTGGCTCAAAGCGATCCCTCCTCCTTCGAACAAACCGGACGCGGCACCGTTTTCGATGGTGTGGACGTGACCGACAATTTGACTGGCGAGGGTGCCGTATTCCGAATCAATTTGGAAGCGGGCCAGGATTTCGAGGATGCATTTTGGGCGCAGGACCGAAAATGGTCGGGCATTTTCACGTCTTCCAATTCCTTTGACTTGGGCAGTATATTCCAAAGCTTCGAGTATTACGCGGGCGGATCGGTGATCGGACCTCCGACGATGGGACAATTCTCATTTGATGAAAACGATTTGTTCTACATCATTCCCGAGCCCGGGGGCGTAGTGATGATGTTGTTGGCGGGTCTCGCGACTTTTCTGCTCGCCCGTAGAGGCCGGGCGAAAAGACCAGTTTGAAATAGATCCAATGGGCCTGCGAGGAGGGGGGCGTTGGTTTTTTTCATCCATGCGGCCAGTCGCCTCTCCATTTCCCCGCGTAAAGTGGCCGTTTGAGGAAGGGGGTGGGGGTGGCATGTCCGTAGGCACTGTTATAACGGCCCATGTCGTGGGCATGCAGGATGAGGATGTTCATCCCTCGGATGTATAATTCAGGGAGAGGGAGTCAAGAAATTCCGACGGACGATCCTCAGTTGCCCAGGGTTGCACCGAGTTATATAATAAGTTCATAACATAAGGGGTTATATGAAAATTTTCCCCAATTGGATTCAGCAGGGGTCTTGTTCGATTTTTTTTTCGTGATCGTAATCGTACGCGTAATCGTAATCGAACCCCAGAAACGTTTTTTCGATCACGATTACGATCAGGATTACGATTACGAAAGCAGTTTCCTCTCTTTGGAAATTCCGCTAAATCATTATCTTAAAGGGATGTAGTCCTGAAAACTTTTCAACCCTGCTCAGTTGCCGGGCGCCCGCCAACCCGGCCAGCCCCAGGGATATTGTTGCTGGCGGTTTCCTGAAATGTCCCGCCAGAGAGAATCGACTTGGACGGTGGCCACGCGACCATCCACATAGAGGATGTTGGCGCTGTCACCGCGCCCCTGGCGACGGTCCAAGAGCCCATCCACCGAGCCGGGACGCAGGGGACGATTGCAGTTGGTGGAATCCCCGGCGAGGATCACTTTGCTGGTATCGGGGATGTGAAACAATCTGCGTTGAAAGCCTCCCTGCTCGTCCTCATGACCGTTGATGTAAATGTTCATGCCATAGTCGGCATAATTGCCGCTGCGGGTAAGGTTTTTGCTGTTGGGACAGGCATATACCCCCACGGGACGTTCGCCAATACTGGCATTGAGGTCATCCAGGGAAAATCCATCCAGATACGGGGCAATGGCCACATGCCAGGTCCGCCGGTCCACCGCGCCCGCGGTTCCGATCTCATAGGGGAGCATTTCCCGGTTTTCCAGGGCGTACTGCGTGAACCCCAAACCGATTTGGCGTAGATTTGACAAGCCGGCGACGGTTTTGGTGCGTCTCAGCGTGGCGGAGATGCTGGGCACGATGATCGCGGACAGCAGGGCGATGATGGCGATGACCACCAGCATTTCGATGAGCGTAAATGCGTTTTTACGGGATGGATATGCGTTCATGGGTTTTTCCTGAAAATAGGATTTTCGTTTCATGAGCACACAATACCCCGATATGGACCTCCGGGAAAGCGGCAGCTTATGTTCCAAGGAACATGACATTGAACTAACTTGAGAGGTGAGGCCGGGTGGTTTCGCCTTTGACCCAGTTGGCCCGCAAGAGGGTTTCGTAGGGAGCTTTGGGCACGCCCCGCTTGTTTTGTTGCATTTGGGACAGAAGCAGATCCACGCAGGCCGCGCCGATTTGGGAACCCTCCAGACGCATGCCCGACCAGTGGGGTGTGTCGGGTCCCATCGACAAGTGTACAAGTCCAATGTCATTCGGAATGTCGTACCCCCAAGATTCCAGCATTTGTCGGGCGCGCACGTCATTGCAAACGACGACCTCGGGCCGGTACTGTTTCAACCAGGCCCTCAATTCAGGGGCGGCGTCGCAAATTTCAGATTGGGGATAAAAAAGGGGCGGACACCACGTGAGGCTTGGATATCGTTCTTTTGCGACCAGATACCGTCCCTGATAGGCAAAGCCGGATTTCACATCGAGATTTTCCGCGATGGCCAGTCCGATGCGTTGGTAGCCGAGTCTGCGCAGTTCCCTGAGGGTCTTGCCGAGGCTGTAATTCGCGTCGGTGGCCACTCGATGTAGAAGCGGGCGCCAGGAATCGTGATGAAAGGTGACCCAGGAAAAATCATCCCAGCGCAGATGGAGGTGCTTCAGATTTCCCGGGGGAGGGGCGATAATACAGCCGGTAATGCCTCGGGCGGTGAGAATATCGCAGAAGCGTTTGCCGCTGAGTCCCCCTTTGCCAATCCAGAAGGTATCCAGGCCAAAACCCAAGGCGGCGGCATGTTCCCGCACCCCATCCAAATAAGGCTTCAAATGGGGGAGGGTCTGCCATGTATCCTCATGTTTATTGCTGTGTACCCAGGCCAGGGTGGCGTGTGGCGTTGAAGACTGGTCCCGTAGATTGGCGCGAATGGCCATGGCCATGGATAACACCGGATGGGGTTGAAAGTCGTATTCTTTTGCCAGCGCGAGAATCCGTTCGCGCGTTTCGGCCTTGACGGACGGATGATTTCTGAAAACCCGGCTCACCGTCATATGCGAAACCCCGGCAATCTCCGCCAGTTCCCGAATGGTATGCACGCGCTGCTTTTTCATGTTCCTATGAACATATTCCATTCCGTGATTGCCATGCAAGCTCATTCTGGCATAGTTTGGTTGTTGGTTGTTGGTTGCTGGTTGTTGGTTGGCACCGCACTCCGCACTCCCAACTCCGCACCCCACATTCGTCACTCGTCACTCAACATTCGTCACTCCCCATCACTCGTCACTCAACATTCGTCACTCCCTCCCTTCCCATGCCCGACTTCTCTTGGTTTCGCTCATCCGCTTATGGTATGTTTCTTCATTGGACGCCCGCCGCCGCAATTGGCCGGGGCGAGCAGGTGTTGATGCGGGAGTGGCTGGATCAGCGGGAATACGCCAAACAGGCTTGCGCTTGGAATCCAGAGGGCTTTGACGCACGTGCTTGGGCCGCGTTGGCCAAGGCCTCCGGCATGCGCTATGCGGTGATGGTGACCAAACACCACGACGGGTACTGTCTTTGGGATTCCAAGCTCACCGACTACACCAGTGTTTGTCAGGCGCCCAAACGGGATTTCGTGCGGGAATACGTGGAGGCGTTTCGTGCCGAAGGCATTCGGGTGGGATTGTATTTTTCACTCGGCGATTTCAGGATCCCGGCCTATTTTCAAGGGCCGCGTCACGATCCGCAGGGTTGGGCGCGCTTTGTCGCTTATACCCACGCGCAAGTGGAGGAATTGCTGACGCACTACGGACAAATCGACGAACTTTGGTTTGACGGCGCCTGGCCCCGCAGCGCGGTACAATGGCGGAGCGTGGAATTGCTGGAAAAGATTCGTGCCCTTCAGCCCGGCCTGCTCGTCAACAATCGTCTGGATGCGCAGGATCCGGACACCGCCGCCAACGATCAGGTGGAAATGGCGGGGGAAAGCAAGGTGCTGGGTGACTTTGGCACTCCGGAGCACCGCATTGCCTCCGATCCGAATCGCCCCTGGGAAAGTTGCCAGGTCACCACCCACCGTTTGTGGGGGTACACCCGGGGCGAATATATGCGCGATGCCGAGACCTGCCTGGAAATGCTCTGCGAATGCGCCTCCAAGGGCGGGAATTTGCTCCTCAACATCGCCCCGGACGCTGATGGGGTGATCCCGGAGACGGTGCAAAAACCTCTGCGCCGGATTGGCGACTGGCTGGAGATTCATGGCGAGGCGATTTACGGCACCGACCGCGACGGAGCCATCAGCGATTCCGTCACCTACGGATACCAAACGCGCAAAGGCAATGACCTGTATCTCATTTTCCGCTTTTGGCCCTCGGAGGAAACCCTGCCGATTTTCGGGCTGGATGCCGACGTGGAAACGGCTACCCTTCTGAGCACGGGACGGGAACTTCACGTGGGGCATTACGAACATGGCTTGCTTCTGAAGGGTTTGCCTGTGAAGAAACCCAACGACCTGTTCCCGGTGGTGCGGTTGCGCTGCCGAAAGCCCCCAACCGCGCTTCCCTGTGCAAAGGAAGGCCTCTGGTCCGGTGATCCCCGCCGTTTCGTCCCCTGGGCCGCCACCCGCGGCAACTCAGTCTGGGTGGATGGAATAGACCGCTAGCCACTCCGCACTCCGCACTCCGCACTCCCCACTCCGCACTCCGCACTCCCCACTCCGCACTCGAAACTCGTCACTCATCACTCGTCATTCCCCATGTCTTCCCACATCACCATCCGCGATCTCGCCAAAGCCACGGGGTATTCAACGGCCACGGTGTCCAAGGCCCTGCGGCATCATCCCGACGTGCCGGAGGGGACCCGCGAAAAGATTCAGAAAGTAGCGGATGAACTGGGCTACCGACCACACGCCATGATCCGGGCCTTGATGTCGCAGGTGCGGGATGCCAAGGGGGTGAAAACCTCGGCCATCCCCTTGGCGATGCTGAATCCTTGGAACAAGACGCTGGAGGAGCAATCTTCTTTCACGGCAGGAATAATCGCCGGCTGCCGCGACCGCGCGGAAGCGCTCGGGTATCGTTTGGATGTTTTCGATTTGAAACGTTATTCAAACAAACGATTGGATGATGTGCTGCAGGCCCGGGGCATCCAGGGCATATTGATTCCGCCCATGGGGACCACCCATGCCCATTTGCGTCTGAGTTGGGAACGTTATGTGCCCGTGGTGCTGGGCGGCTATTCCTTGCGCAAGCCCTCGCCCGTTCGGGTGATGCCCGATCATTTTGACAACCTCAGCCGTTGCATCCGCGAAGTGAAACACCAAGGATACCGTCGGGTCGGGGTGTTGCTCTATCGTCCGTTTGACCGGCGTTGCAACCTGGCGTTTTCCGCGGCGGCGATGCGGTACGCGGAAACCCAACCGCCCTCGGGGCGCGTACAGGTGCTGGATGCGATTGACGCGTCGCACATTCTGAATTGGGTCCGCCAAAGCCGGCTCGATGCGGTGATCGCCTGGCATCCGACCCTCATGGAGATTCTGAAAGAAGGCGGGTTTTCCATTCCCGGGGATCTCGGTTTCGCGCTTTGCACCAATGCCGCCGAATCTCCGGACATCAGCGGACTGGACGAACAGCCCCGTCGCATCGGCGCCGTGGGGGTGGATACGCTCATCGCCCACCTGCACCGCTATGAATTCGGCATTCCCGAACAGGCCTACACCATCCGGGTGCCGGGACTCTGGCAGGATGGGGAAACGCTTCATGGTTAAGCAAGGGTGGACACACCTCTTATTGTCATGACAGGAAATGCAGACCGCTATTCATTCGCGGCTACAGAATAGTGAAATTTATCCTCTCCGCCTTTCGTGGGGAAAAGCTCAATTTGCTCTGTACGCAGTACTTTCAACCATTCAGGTGAATTTTGAAGGGGTATGGACCTGAGTTCTTTCGGTTCAACCTTTTGCAATCCTCCGCCATAACAACGCCCCATACGCTGAATCACATGGTCGGGAATGTTATTCAGAAAATATAGCAATTCCTCTTCCCTTTCAGGATGGTTTTCCAGAAGCTTTAGAAGAAACGGACGAGGATAAAGGCAGAGAAATACATTCGTCGCCAAGGCCGCCGATCGGTTTAAAAAAAATCGGATTGGTGATGAGCCATCAGCGGCACCACGCCCCATATAGCTTGCGACAAAACGAGGTGGCTGACGGTTTTCCTGCGCATACCAAATCTTTCGATTTCTGCAAATATAACCATTGGCGACCCCACGTTTTTCACCTTCCTCCAAATATGTGGCCAAGTTAGGATCTTGTTTTCGTAGTTGTCTGATTTCTAGTTTGGCGGATATCAGGAATTTGACGCCTTTGACCAAGGGTGTTCCGAATTCATCGGATTCAATGAGGTTATTTTTCAGATAACGAGGGCTTGGCAAAACCGGAACCAAAAATTTAGATTTTATGCCACTTTCCTTAACTTCTTTTGATCCAAGGAGAAAAAACTCATTGTTTCCCGTGGCCAAACCTCTTGTGATATGGAACAACGCATCCAATGGCAATCCTGATTCCAGTGAAGGTTTGCTTTGATCAAAAAAAGCCCATTTTTCTGTTGAAAGGCAATCTTTTTGAAGGATGTTTCGTAGCTCGGAAGGTGTTTCATAGTCACCTGAAGTCAATGTGACGGCACTCTGATCTTCCGGTTTATTTTTAGTATATGTGATAACGCAGGAAGAAACCAACGCATCATCAAACTGAACATCTTTCGGTTGGAACCGATGTATGCGAATAAGTGTCACATGTTCCTTTAAATATTCCCTGAGTGCACTCCCGTAGTTGGTGTACATGAATTCTGATGGTATTAGCCAAGAGGCAACGCCTCCTGAGGTAAGAAGATCATGAGACAAAAGCATATAATAAATATATAGACCTGAAAGGCCGCTTACCCGAATGCCAAGCCTTTTTTTTACTTCGGCTTGAAGTTCGATTTTACGATCATGGTTTAAATGATGGTGTCGGACGTAAGGCGGATTAGTCACCAAAAGCTTGAAACGATTTTTTTCGTCCGTATCGTAGAACCATTTAAAAAAATCTTGAACCTTTACTGTTAGATTCATGTTGCCGAACAGATTCATACAAATGTCGGCATATTTTGAATCTATTTCCACACCTGTGAAATGGTGTTTAGTCGGGCCTAGGCATGAAAAAGCTGAGAAAAAAACACCGCTTCCGCAGGCTGGTTCCAGCACATTGCATTCGGAAAGGTTGGGCGGAAGTAGAGTCTCGCCAAAGCGAACCATTTGTTTAGCCAACGTGAAAGGTGTTGAAAATTGCCCTAACTTATTCCTCTCGAGTGGAGATTTTGAAATGTCCACGGCCTGTTGTTTGCTCAGTCTTTCGGATTCCAAAAGTTCGGATTTGCTGTTGTAAATCCCCAAAGGCTCTTGAATCTTGTTTTTTTGTTTTTTGGTGGACGGTTCAGGTGTAAGGTAAATTAAGAGATCTTGAATGCGATGCTCCCAAACCCAATCTATCCCCTCTGCAGCTTCATATCCGAGATAACCCGTCTCAAAATAGCCGCATAAAAACAAGATAAACGATATGTTTTTCCCGAAAGTCGCCTTTAATTGAGAATATTTTTGAGCTTCCTCTTTCCTCCTTTTGTTGGTGTTGGTGGCATCTCCCGCAGATTTGGCCTCGATCAAGAGTGGTGCTTCGTTTGGCGGGCGGGATAGACGTGAAATAATGCAGTCGATCGGGATACGAACTTGACTTGGTGTGTCTCCCACGGAGAGGTTTGTTCGAAAAGAGTAGGTGCCCGGCGGCATCAACATCAAGTCTCTGACCTTATCCGAGCTAATTTCTTCATAGCCCATCGATTGTAAATACGTCTCAAGGGAGAGTAATTGTCTTTTTTCTTGGGCATTTCGTATGATTGGATCTGCTGCCGCGCCACACAACCGGTCCGCAACGACGGATGCGCTTCGCTTGACATCCTCCTCCGTTGGATGAATTGTAGGGTTTTCCAGCCAAGGAAATAAATCACGGTCGGCCACCTCTTTCAATACATCCAGAATACGTACAAGATGAGCTTCAACCTCCTCTGACTTCATTCGCGGTGGAATGCGTGGAGGTTGTTTATCCGTGCCTTCCATGCTCATAATAAAATTTTTACTGCTGTACGACAACCCCATTAAGCGGTCTCTGGCCAAAGGGGGGGCGGATGTCATTCTTAAAAGCCCAAGAATGCCAGGGTTATTTTTTAAAAGTTTTGGCGAGAGTTTTCGTAGGTTATCGGTTTCGCGAAGCACGTCTTCGACAAATTTTGACTGCAAGTGTCGTTGTTTCCGATATGTCAAGGGTGCGAAGCGTAAAAACCAATTATTGTAAAAATCAATGGATTCAAGTGAATCCGCTTTCCAAAGGTGTGGCTTATCAGAATTGGCGGGCATGTTTGAGAGTTTTTAAGGGATCAAGGTTCTTTGTTTCGATGAATTCTGACTTGATGAACACAGGATAGAAGTCAAGAGAAAACCCTTTCGATAGATGTAGACAATGTGGATTGTTGGATGTTTCAACCGCATTTGCACAATTCGACAGTCATCCGTGTACCCCTGAACCCCGATCAATCTGCACTTTGGTTTTCAGCGATGTGACTTCTGCTTGAGCAACCTGATCAGGAGTACGCCTGCAATGAGTATCATGCCCCAGAGGACGATGGGGGAAACATCCGTTGAGATAGGGTCTTCTGAATCCGATCTGGATTCCTCGGCAAGCAAGGGGAATTCGCCGGGTTCGGCTTCGCCCAACAATTCGGCGGCCTGCGCCAAGGTCAGGCCGGGGGCGCTGATATAGAGGAGTCCGGTGACGAAATTGTGGGGTGCGGTTACGGGGTTGCCGTAGAGATCGTGGATTCGTGCGCCGGGCGGGGTATGACGGAGGACGGCGGGTCCGCGTCCCGTGGGCAAGAGCACCACGGTGTTTTCGGTTTCGCCTTCATAGCGTTGGGCGTGGATGCCTTCGTTCAGGGCGGTATCCTCGGCAAAAGTTTTGTCTTCGAATTGCCAGGCCATGTTGGAGGTGGCGGGAGCGATGTGCGAGAGGAGTCCGTCCACATTGAGATAGCCGTAATTGGAAAGCCATCCGTCTTGGGGATACCAGGTGTAGATGAAGACCTTTTCCACGCCGGCGGCGAAGTTGGAGAGGAAATAGCGGACATATTGGGCCGCCTGGGCATCGGCGCGTCCGCGATGACGAAAGGGCGGGATGTTTTGGTAGAGATTAAAGATTTCGCTGAGCCCGTGCCCGCCCTCGCTGTTCCAGATGCGGGCCGAGGAGGGATGCGCCTCAAAAGTTTCGCGGATGGTTGCCAAGTCCTGGTCAAAGCGGTCCCCTGGAAAAGCCAGGCGGGTATTGGTGTATCGGTGGAAACTGAGGGCGTCGATGCCTTCGATGGCCCCCAAATCCCGGGCGGCGGTGTCAAAGCCTTTTTCCGACTCGCCGTAGTGGGGGCCGGTGTTCCACATGAGCAGTCCGGTGTAGCCGACCGCATCCGCTGCGGCGCGGGCGCGGCGGTTGAGTTCGACCAGCACTTCGGGACGTTCGCGCACGGGGCGTCCATCGACCACGTCCGCCACGAAAAATCCAGGAAGAAAGGGTTCGTTCCAGGTTTCCACCGCTTGAAGGCTGTCGCCCGCATGTTCCAGCAGACGACGGGCGTAGTCTTCAAACGCGTCCATGGCATCCATTCGCGGCGCGGCGGTGATGTGGTACCAACTGTTGCCCCGCCATTCCGGACTACGGGTGGAGTAGCGTTGGGGCACGCCCCCGAAATGGGTGAGAATCAGCAAGTCGTTTTCCGTGTTGGGGGCGATACGGCGGTCGACGCCCTCGAAATTCCAACTGCCGTCGGCGCGCTGTATGCCGTCCCAGTTGAATTTGTAATGCATGCGGTTCCAGTTGAAGCCGAGGGCTTTGGCCATGCGGGTGGCGGTGGGGGTGGCGGCGACGTGGGTGCCGAAGGGCGAATCGGGTGCGATGCGTCCCCAGTGACGGGGTTTGCGCACCCGGTGGAGGAGCAGTTCGGTGGGATTGCCGAGCGGCTGGTCTTGGGCATCGACGGCCTGCAGGGTCACCAGAAAACTTCCCAAGGCATTTGTCTCCGGCAAAGTGAAGGTTTGAATATCGGGAGACAGGGCGGGGAGCGTGACGGTTTCCCCGTACAGGTCGAGTACCGTAGCCTCCACGCGGGCCACGTTTTGGGTTTCGCCGTGCAGGACGATCCGCGCGGAAAGGGGTTCGTCTTCAAAGTAAAGGCCCCATTCGTTGACAGGAACGGCGTGGATTTCCACGGGTCCGGCGGTTTCGAAATCGGAAGCCTGTTCACCCAGTTCGACCATAATCTGATCGACCCACAAGGTGCCGGCGGCGTGGCTGGTGAGACGGGCGAGGTACAGCATGTCCGGGGCGGGTGGTAGGAGGACGGTGAATTCGTAGCGCTGCCACTCGGTGGTGAGTTGCACTTCCTTTTGCCACGGACTTCTCCAGAGCTGTTCGCGTGGCGGTCCCATGCGGAGATGCAGGGTCATGCCGGGTTGCTCGCTTTTGGCCCAGAGACTCAAAGTGTGGGCTTCGCCAGGCTTGCCAATGAAAGGGGAGGTGATCTGCATCATCGGACGTCCCTCGTAGTTGTGGGGCGTCATCCGCAGGGCCGGGAGGCCGGACGGACCGGGATGTTCGGGATCTGCCCCAAGGTGTTCCGCGGTGGTGCCGTTGGCGCCAATGGCCCAAGGAGCGGTGAGACCCAGGGGGAAGGTGGAGGTGTGCAGCAGATTGCCGGCGAAGGATTGTCCGGCCAGCGCCTGATCGGGGGTGAGATATTCGATCTCGAAGTCGGAAAGTTCGAATGTGCCCGGACTTTCAAAGGAAAACATGAGCGTGGCATTGGGGTCTGCTTCCCGCACGGAGGCGAGCATTTCCACCACGCCCCATTCCGGGCGGGCGGTGAGGTTGGCATGCCAATAGTTTGTGTAGGGGGCCTCGCGTTGGCGCAGGCTGAGCGTTGCCGAGATATTGTCCTCGCTGCGCACCGGAATCCTCATGCGGATGAGGTGGGACGGTTGTATCCGGATGTTCGGCACGCGGACTTGAACGATACCACTGCGGATTTCCCCAACCTCCACCCGCAGGGAATGGTCACCCTCGAAAGGATTGAGGGTTTGTGCGCGGTAGTTCACATCGACGTCCGCCCAGGCGGAATCTTCCTCCCATCCTTGGGGCAGGCCGCCGGTGATGCTTTCACGCGGAGAGTCCACGGGCACGTACTCGCCCTGAACGGAAACCACCACTTGGGCATCGGGCAGGACCGTGTCCGTCGCTGGATTCGCGCCCAGATTCGTCACCTCAAAGCGGCCAACGTCCAGCGTTTGTTCCGCTTCCCCCAAAAACAGGCAGAATTGGATGCGCCCCGCGGCCAAATCTTCGGTGATGGGGATCATAAAGGTCAACGTTTCCCATTCCCCGCCCACCAAGAGGTTTGTGCTGAAGAGGGAGCGATACCCGGCTTCACGGTCTTGGACGAAGAACGGCACACGGGCCGCGTCCCGATTGGGATCGCCGGAGCGCAGGGTCATGCGAACCCGCACGGTGTCACCCGACTGCAGGTCCGCCACAGAGACCGCGTTCAATTGAAGTTGGTGGACTTGTGGGGGTGTTTGCAACACGTGGATCCGCTGCGCCTCGGCAAACGCGGGATGGTCCGCGGGAACGGTTTCACGGGTCGCGAAATCTTCCATCCCCGGTCCTTTGGTCAAATGGATCGATTCAGGGGCGCCGGGGGCAATGACGGGAACCGTTTCCGCGAAAAGCCGAAGGCATCCAATGATCAGACTGAAACAGAAGGGAAAGGGGCGCATAATTTGTCTCCAAGGTTTGGCCAATGGTGAGTGAGGATATTCATGTATCCATCATGGGTCAAAGAAAAGGGTGAAGTGTTTTTCATGATCCACCGTTCCCGGGAAAGGAAGCGCTTCGTGGGTTCACTGTAAACGAAACGTCAAAATGGCTGGTTTTTCAACGCGTGCAGGGGGAAATCCGTTTGGCCGTACCGGGGATTCCGGTTTCGTGGAAGCGAATCATTTGATCCAAAAGCATGATCGCTTCCCTTGTGCACCAACATTTGTCTTTTTCCACCCAAGCCACTTGATGCAGGATTTGGCTTTGCGTTCCGAATGCACATGCGGAAAAACGGGAAAGATCCATGTTTTCGGCAAAACCCGGGTGACGCGGGGTCGTGAAAATCACCCCCTGAATGTTTCGAGTGAAGAGAATGTTTTCGAGACGTTTGGCCGACAACCGCGGGGCATCAATTCTGAAAAGTTCCAATTGATATCTCAGTCTTTCCGCGGATTGACAAAACGCATCGAAAAGGCTTTCATCCGGGGCCTCGTCCACAATCCAAGCCAACACGGATGGCGCGGTATTCGTTTTGCGAAGCGATCCCATGACCCTTGAGACTTCCGCGTTGGGCCGATAATCCAAGTCGCGGGCGATACGCTGAATCCGACTTCGGGTGGCTTCGGAAATGCGCGGATTGTTTCGCAAGGAGAGGGAAACCGTCGTGCGGGTCACTCCGGCGATGTCGGCGATGGTTTTCAGGTTGTGTGCTTTCATGGCGTTGTCGGTTTCACGGGGAGGGTTGAGGGATGTCATCCATGCTTTCGACAAATTGACGAAATTTGAAAGGAAATGAAATGGGGTCGTTGTGCAATCTTGCATGAGGTAAACGGCTAAGGCATGCGGACTTGAATTCGATAGGCGCGGACGGGGGCGGGGTCGGGATCTTGGATCACGATGATACCCGGGGTTTCCGTGGAAAGGTTCTGCTGCCCAACGAGGGGCGTCCACCCGTCTGGGTCTCGCAGGTCGTCGTTGTAATACACGTCATAAACGCGTCCGGTGACGGTGGAGAATCCGAAGTCCTCGATGAGGAAGATCTGGGTCAAGGGGTTTTCGAGCCCCCAGACGAAGACCTGACGGCGGGTGTAGAGGGTGCCGTTGATTTCCACGGGTTCGTCGTTCAGGTTTCCGAAGGTGGCCATCTCCCATTCGTCGTCGGCGCCACTGTCATTGCTGTCCACGAAGCCTTCCGAGGTCAAAAGCGTGAAAGTGGCAAGGGCAAAACCGGCGTGGGTCTCGTCCTCGATGCGCACCAAGGTTTCGTATCGGTTGGAAGTCGTCGGCAGGGCAGGGGAACCGTCGAATCGGCTGACCACGTTGAGCCCTGCGGGCGTGGTGGTGATGGTCGGACTTTTGCCGGTGCCGTCCACGGTTTGGGTGAGGTCGTTGAGACTGACGGTTGCCGGGGTTTTCAGGTAAGCGTCGGCCAAACGTTCCCCGATTTCCATTGTTTGGGGCGAATTGAAGTGAATATCATCCCCGCCGGCGGGCCATAGATCGGCGCTGGGGGCCACCCGGGCAAATGGATCGGCTGCGGCGGCCATGAGCGCGTTGTTCACTTTGGCCACGTTTTCCGCAGTGAAGGCCGCGGAACGCGGGTTGATGTGCGAGGCCACGAAAAACAGTTCCGGCGCATGGAGATCGCTGCGAATTTGGCTCAGGAATGCGGCCAAATTGGCGGCATAGCCTTCGGCGCTCTCCGGTTGTGGCGAGTTGGAACTTGCGTCGCTCTCTCCCTGCAACCAGAAAAAGGCCTCCAATGACGCTTCGCGGTCTTCGATGATTTCCAACTCGGTACGGCGGGCGAGCAGATAGTCGCGGAGATCGTTGTAATAGGCGGAAGTATCGTTGTTGGCGGGGTCGAAATTTTGAAACAACGAGGCCCCATTGACTGCGAATTTCATCAGCGCGATGTCTTCGCCGTAGTGGGTTTGCAGTCGATGGCTCAGGGTGATCTCGGGGCCAAAGCCTTCGGCGTTCGGCCAGAAGGGTCCGTTGGTGGTGCCCACGTTTTGGACGTCCAACGGATTCCATCCGTTACTGGCATATGGCGCCAAGGTGTCACCGTTTTTGTTGGCCACCAACCAGGCCCCGCGCACGCCGGGCACGCCGTTGCGGATCAGTTCCGGCAGGGCGTTGCGGTCATTGGAGCGGTATCCGACGGCATTGGACTGACCCGCCATGACAAAGGTGCGCATGGGCGAGGGCGCGGGGGCGCCTTCGCTGGCGGCGAAATTGTCCATCAGGGCCGCGTTGCCGTCGCGGCGCGCGCGCAGCACCGCCCAGAGGCGGGCGTCATTGGCCACGACGGGGTTGGAAACCGGGCTGTCGAGACTTTGCAGGCGTTCGCCGATTTCGCCACTGGCGTTGGATTCGAACAGGTCCAGGGTCAGTTCCGACGCGTTGGGACCGAGCCGCAGCCGCACGTAAATCCAACTGTTGTTGTCCAGCGCGAATGTGTCACCCGCGGCCACGGTGCTTTGTGCGCTGTCCGTGGCGGTTTTGTTGAGGATCTCCAGCCGGTAACCGCCGTTGTTGCTTAAGTTCAGAAGCCTGCCGGCCACATAGACGTTGGGATCCGAAGCCCCTCCCTGGAAATTCATGGTGGGGGAGGTGGCGAAGCCGAGCATGGCTGTGACCGAGTCGTAGCCGCTGTTGGCCTGTTCGCCGATGCGGACATGCACGCCCAGCGCATTGGCGTCCGAGGGATCAAACACCCGCGAGCGCAGGAGCAACTGGGGATTGCCGGAGGTGACCAGCGCCCCGGAGTTGTCAATCCCCCCGGTGGCCTGCAATGTGGCGGTGCCGTGGTTGACCCGGAAGTTTTGGGTCAACTCGTCGCCGCTTTCAAAGAAAACGAAAGGCGTTTCCGTATCGAATTCGCCCGTGATCAGCAGGCTGTCGCTGGCGGTTTCCACGGCATACAGGTCGGCGAAACTCGTGGCCACGCGGATTTCGTCGAACTGGTCAAGGTTGCTGAATCCGGCGATGTCCAGTCTGCTGATGCCGGTCAGCGCTTCCTGCATATCGACTTCCCCGCTGGCGAGGGCATTCGCGGGAGATGCGCCGGAGACGTCGGGGTTCAGCCAGGCGCGCACTTTGCGGGCGGTGAAGTCAAACTCCATCACCGCAAAGAAGGTGGTGGGGGAGGGGTTGGCCCCCAGCAACTGCACGGAATTTCCCGTACCGGCCTCCAGAATCCAAAAGTCGGTGTTGTTTGCGTAGCGCACCCGGGCCCAGTTGCCGCCAGAGGTGTTTTCGCGAATGATCATTTGCGTGCCCCAATTTCCACTGTTTCGGTATAGCAGCGTGGAGACCCAAATGCTTCCGGTGGAATATTTTTCGGGGAAATTTCGCCGCGCGTCACCCCCGGCGCCCACATCCACCAGTTTGGCTGCACGCGTGCCGGATGTGCCGATGGTTCCGTTTTGCGCATACGTCAGCGCGGGTTCCACCAACACCGGACTGGCGTTGGCATGATACCAAGCGCCGCCCCAGCCCCATCCCGTCTCCTGGCCAGTCACCTCCGTATCCAACGCCCCGGCAAACGACTCGCCGACGCGAGCCGCGGGCGCGGTGGCGGTGAGTTGCACCGGTGTTTCCGAGGCGGGTCCGCTGAGGGTCACGGCGAAGGTGTGGCTGTACTGCCCGTCGGGAATGATGACCGACGCGGGCGGCGTGAGCCGCGTGTCGTTGCTGTGCAGCAGCACCACCTGATCCCCCGCCAGCGTGTCGCGGGTGACGGTGACGTTGATGCTACCCGCGCTTTCGTCCACGCTCGGCGCCTCAAAGGTCAGGGTAAAGTCGCCGGACGGCGCGGGGGTGATGGTGAAGATGGCCCCGACAAAGTTGAGGGTATAGTTTGCGCCTGCGGTGAGACTGCCCTGTTGAATGGCATAGTCTCCGGGCGCTTCCCCCGGATCGCGGGAGAGCGTGCCGCTCAGTGCATCGCTGCCAAAGAGTTCGCCCGAGGTGATCTGCCAGGTGAGGACGGGATCGGCTTCGCCCTCGATTTTGCTTTGCGCGTCGGCGGTCACGGTGAGGGACGCGGGCGAAATCACCAAGGTCTCCTCGGCGCTTCCGACGTAGCCGGGTTCGGTCACGGTGGCGAGTACCATATAGGAGCCCGCGTTCACGGGTGGGGTGGGGGAACCGTTGTAAGTGACCTCCACCGTCAGACCGGGCGGAACTGTGTTGACTGACGCCGAACGTTCGGTGGCGTTGTAACTCTGCGCGAGATTGCCGAGCGTCACGTCCGCAGTCACATCCCCGGCGACCGGATCGATCTCAATGAAGCAGATTTTGTTGTTGGACGCGTCCTCGGCATTGGTGAGTGTGAGACGTCCGTCGGTCACCTCCACCGTGGCGATGCCCTCCACCCAGCGGTTGTCGGTGGTGGGGTCGCCGTTTACGACCAGCACCTCTTCGGCGGCAATGCGAAAGGCGCTGTCGAATGCGGTGGGATCGCCGGAGACGATGCGGACGTGGTAGTGCCCGTTGGGCAGGGCGATTTCCCAAGAGAAATTTCCATTTTGCTGCAAGTGCAGCAAGGAATATTCTTTTACGTTTTCGGAAGTCCAACCATTCCGTAAACGAGCCGAACCGCTGTTGTCCGCGTTCCAACCGTAAAACAATCCGTTGCCGCGGTCACCAAAGACCGCGCCAGTGTCGGAAACCCAACCCTCGGGGGTGTTGGACGCCCCGGCTTCCGAGATGAAATTGATTCGCGCCGAGAAGGGCCCGGTGTCAGTGATGATGTGTTCGACTTTCACCTCATCGATGTGAAACTGCGGTTCGGCGGAGTCGGCCCGGGTGCGGAAGCGGAAAAACACACGGTTGAAGGCGGTGATAATTTCCTCCGAGTCCACCACCTCCTCCACCGGGTGGTCGTCGAGTCGATAGCGGATTCGCACTTCGTTCTCGTTCAGTCGCATGACCTCCAGCCAGGCTTCGATGACGTTGGTGCCCGCGTTGATTGATCGGGTGCCGTCTTGTAGCACGGTTTCGACGTTGAGCAACTGCGCTCCGTCGGTTTTGCGGATGCTGCCGAGATTCGCCCCATTGCCGTAGGAAGTCCGAACCCAGTATTCTTTGTTGGCGGCGTTGCTCCAAGGACTGTTGCCAGGGGTGTGGGCCAGCGAAAAGCCGGTGCGGGAGTTGTCGTCCCGCGGGGCTCCGGTGTGGCGGAGTTTGAACGAAAGCCGAATCGCCTCGCCCACCTCCAGCGCGATTTCCGAAGGGAGGGGGAAATAGAGATATTCGTCTTTGTCGGCGGTGTCCATGCTCAGTTCCCCCACCGCGTGCGGGGAGTCGGGGTCGAGGGTGCTGTCGGTGACCACGTCAAAGGTCCCCCCGGTCCGCGACCAGCTCAGGCTTTGCGGGCTGAAGGTTTCGTGCACGATCAGATGCGTGCCCGTGGCCTGTACTTCCAGGGTGGCGAGCGCGCTTTCCACCGTGCCCTCGCTGTTGCTGACCACGACATCGTAGTTGCCCGCATCGGCCAGGGTGACCGCGGAGAGGTTGAGCACGGCGGCATTCGCGCCGGGGAGTTCCACGCCGTTCTTGCGCCACTGGTAGGCGGGGGCGGGCATGCCTGAGGCCACCACGGAAAATCCGACGTTGGCACCTTGTACCACATTTTGGGACAAGGGCTGGGTCAGGATTTGTGGCGCGGCGGGCTCCAAGTCGCCTTCGCCCTTCACCAAAACGGTCTCGAAGGCGTAACGGATTTCTCCGCCGCCGTTGGTGCTGGTTTCCACCCGAAGCAGGCCCACCCCGCTTTGTTCCGGCGTGAAGGTGACCGTCCACGGCGCTTCGGTTTTGGTGCCCACCAAGTTATTGTTGAAATAAAAATCCATGCGGTTGAAGTTCACGTATCCACGCGGATCGACGTTGACGGTAGTGCTCTCGCCCAGATTCACGGAGGTGATCTGACTGGAGGTGGTCGTGTGGCTGGTGATTTTGAGCGGGCTCTGAAAGGGCATGGCACCGGGATAGCTCGCGGAAGCCAGCGAAGAAAACGCCTGCAGTGCCCGGGCGATGCGTTCGCTGATCACCACACCGTCGTCTCCCGGGTCTTCCACGCCCGCCGCCGGACGGATTTGCAGATTGGCGGATGCAGTGCCCGCCGTGGGCGTGCCGTTGCCGTTAAACGTGTTGACCTGTTCCACCAGCCAGGTTTCGGCGTGTGGAATATTTTTGAGATCCACGAATTCGCCGAATCCTGTGCCGGGAACTTGCCCCTGCGGGTAACGCAATCGGATCAGTTCGTCCATAAACAGATACGCCATGGCCCAGCCTTGTCCTCCGTTGTCGGTGTGGCCGATATTCCAGTCCACGGCGGTGCTCATTTGGCTGCCGGGCGGGAGAAAGGTTCGGTATCTGTCGAGAGCGTCATACAGGTTTTTGGCGGTCACGGTGCCGTCGTTTCCTCCTGAAATCAGTAAGCCCGGCGTAAACAAATTGCTTTCATGGATGGGGGTTTTGCCGTCGGACAAGGGGGGTACGTGGAAAGCATACCCGCCGCCCTTATGTGCGACAAAGCCGAGCACCTGTTCCGGCACCGATCCGTGGCTGTCGGTGCAGGCATATCCGCCGGCCGAGATACCGGTGAAAATCACGGGCACATTGCGCAACTCGTCCCGGCCGGAAAACAGGGCCAGGGCATCCATTTGGTTGTGGAACTTGGCGATGCCGCCGGGGGTGCTGTCCGCGAAGGCGTTGGCCAGTTGCCCCGAAATCGCAAAGCCCCATTGATCCGCCACCGCTTGGTGGGAAGCGCTCAGGATTTGTCCGCGCCAGTCTCCACCCGTGCCGGGCATGAAGTGGATGAGACCGCGCGGTACCGGGGTGTTGGTCGGCAGTCGCACCGCGATGCGCTTGCCCCAGAGGTTTTCAATCCACAAATCGAAAATTTGGCTTTCGTTGTCGATGATCAGGCCCAGGGATTCATTGACGCTCACCTCCGCGCCACCCGTGGGGCTGGAGAGTTGGAACCTGATGCCGCGCACGCCCCGGGTGCCGCTGGACTGCACCGTATCGTTGTCGATCAAGGGCACCTGCACGATCTTGTCTTCACTGTCACCATCGGCCCAAGTCACCACCTGGTTGACGCTGGTATAATCGCTTCCGGGCTGGGCGGCGGTGATGGGGTTGGTCAATCCGAGATAGCTCGAAACCATGGAGGAGGATGTGTTGAAGGTGGCGCTCACGGCCCCATTGCTGCCCTGCACCCGGCGCAGCACGACCTCCATGTGCCCGGCGTTTTCCATGGCGGAAAAGCGGGGGCGTTCGAACTGAATTACCCCTTGACCGCCCGCAGGGGCTTCGGCGTCCAGAATATCCAGTCGCGCCCGGGCGTTGTCACCCAGCACCGCGCCCCCGCGCGGTTGACCGAGGAACAAAAAGAGACTTTCAATCCCCTCCACCAGCGGGTTGGGGCTCCCCACGAAATCTTCCCAGGTTGAATCCGCATAGATCTCAAAGCTGAAGGATTTCTCCCCTGTCTCCCCGTCCGCCCAGGTGAGAAAACCCTTGCTGGCTGTGATTTCGGGTCGATTGCTTTGGAATTCCTGATGATAGCCGATCCCGCCGCTGCTGTAATTCTCCCCGGCGAAAGAGAGCGACTCCAATGCGGCGGCCACGTGGGCCACGGAAACTTCGCCCGCGCCTCCCCCCGCGCGCCGCACGCTGATGGTAACGGTCTTGGTGCTGGTGGAGGAATCCCCGGCCACAAACACCGGCTCCATCACCTCAAAAACCGCTTGGGTGAACTCGATCACCCCCGGCCCTTCCTCGAGGAACAGGGCTTGGCCGGCGTTGTAATAGCTGCCGGACGCCGATTCGGTCAGCGCCACCGTGCGCACTTGGTACACGCTTCCTGCGGGTGCGCTTGCGTCGGCGTAGCTGGTCGTGGCCACGGGGGCGGTGGTCAGCCGCGTGTAGGGACCTTCCAGACTGGTGGCGCGATACACGTGGTAGCCGACCAAATCCGGCTCGTTGGCGGGGGCCTGCCAGTCGAGTTGCACCGCAGAGCCTTCGCGGACGTAGGTGCCACTCACGGGCGCCGAGACCGGGTGCAGGCGCAGGGTGGGGTCGCCCATGAGGGCGATGTGGACGCTTCGCTGGGTGTTGTTGACCCAGTTGAAGTAGCCCGTCCACCAGTTGTCACCCCAGTCGTTGGGGTTGTTGACCGTACGCAGGTAGGCCTCGCCCATGGTTTCGCCGAGGGACATGCCGTGGAGATACCAATCCGGTCGGGTGGCCCACACGGACACAAGCCCCATGGAATCCATGGCCCCGGCAAGGGGGGCGCGCAACACGTTGTCGACGGGGCTGTCCCAATCGCCAAAGTAGGAACCGAAAAAAGCGTTGAACACGACCAGGCTGGTTTTGGTTTTGAAATCCGTTGAAGAGCCGACCCCACCAATACTGGTGTAACCGCTTCCGCCCCCGCCGTAGCCCCACAGGTAGGCTTCGCTCTCCACGGTCGGAAACCAGTTGGCGGATGCGGTGACCTGATCCCGTCCGAACATCGGTGCAAATGCCCGCCAAGCCATGGAGGCGGGAGTTTCGTTGTTGCCGGACAGCACCCCGAAAGCATCGCGAATCAATGCGCGCCGCGGCAGGTACGCGTAGTAACCCAGCCGATGCCGGAATTCGTGGTTTTTGCGAAGATAATTTCGCAACAGTTCGGTTTCATTTGCGCCGGCCCCGAAGTCGTTGAGATTTGCCATGTCGATGCGTCCAATGGCAATGTTGGCATCCTCGGGCAGACTGCTCTGGTCGAAGTTTCCGTCCCCCGGCACATTGTGGTTCCGTGCGGAGGAGGCGGACGTGGTGTTGACGGTCGTATCCGACCAGGTGCCGGTGAGATCGGCGTAGTAGGTGTCCGCAGGCCAGGCGCCTTTGTGGTCACTGTGGCCATCCGGAGCGATGTCGCCTGAATACGGCACCGGAATGCGACCCAGAAGAATCGCGGCTTTCACGCCGGAAGGATCGGCGTTGTAGTGGGTTTGCAGTTTGGCGCGCACCGAAGTCGGGAGATCGTTTGGGTGTGCGCTGTCTTGAATCACATGCCACCCATCGCCCATAAGGTCTCGGACAAAGCGGTCGATTTCTTCCGACAGAGGTTCCGCTTGGGTTTCGTCCACCAAAAGCACCACAGTGCCGCGTTGATCGATCAACGGGGCTTGAATTCCGGCGATGGTATAGCCACGGGCGTTGAATGTGCTGAAATCGGATTCATAAAACCGGGCCACCCGATACTCATACCGCACACCCGCCTCCACACCCGTATCGACCCATTGCGTGTCTGCCGGGGCGGGATCATTCGCCTGATATACCCATGTGGTTGTGCCCGGTGCGCGGCGGTGAATGTAGATATGACTGACCGGATGGGGACTTTCTTCCCATTGCAATGTAATTTGCGGCGGCGAATTCTGCGTTTCCGCATAAACCTGAACTGCCCGCACCGCGCCATCCTGGGCTACGGCCGTGGTCGTGAATAAGAAAAGAAAACAACAGGATACAAGGGTTTGAAAACTTGAAATTTTGTTCATTGGGGGGGGCTCCGTAGGGTTGCGGCCATAATACCCTTCTGACCCCTTGATGGTTTAACCCTTTTCGGTGCAATCTTGCATGAAATTAAGTTAACAGTTAACTTTTTCCTACTGCGACGATCTTCGTTGCCAGTCCCGAGGGGAAAGGCCTGTCACGGCCTTGAAGGCATTCGAAAACGACGCCGGGTTGGCGTATCCACAAAGATAACAAATCTCGCCGATGGGATGTTGTTTCAGTCGAAGCAATTCCTTGGCGTAGTCGATGCGCATTTCGGTGACCATGTCGCGGGCGGGTTTTCCCAAGGTGGCCCGGAATTTTTTTTCGAAGGTGCTGGAACTCATTCCGTGCGAGCGGGCCAGATCTCCCAAGGTGACAGCCTCTTGTTGGCGGATGCCGACCCAGATCGCGCGCAGGATTTTGGCCAGAATGGGGTCGGCGCAAGCGGGACCGGCGGTGGAGGCCCGCTCAATCAGGGTTTCCGGAGGGGAGCGGAGGACGATTTCGAGTTCTTTTCCGTCAAACACATGGTCCATCATGAGTGCGAGCGCCAAACGGCCCGATTCTTTGAACCCAGGTTGGATCGAAGAGAGGTGAATGGCCTTGCGCGGATCAAACCTGCCGCCGTGCAAGTTGTCCACCCCCAAAATCCCCAGGGTTTGCAGGCGTTGGGGTGTGTGTTTTTCCACCGAACGCAATACCGGCCATGCCAGCCAGTCGGATACCACGAAAAGTCCCGTATCCAAGGGCAGGTCGAAAATAACGGACTTGGCCTGTTCCCAGATGTGCTCCTGGTACCGTTGCGGGCTCCAGGAAGCCGTATCCAACATGGTTTCCAGATCCAGCGTTTGACATTCAAAGCCGTTTTCCTTCAGCGAATCCCGAAACCCGGTGAGACGCTCCCGGCTGTATTGGGCGTTTTTCACCCCCAGCCCGAGAAAATGCCGATAACCGCGCGAAAGCAAGTGCCGGGCCGCCAGGTGTCCGACTTTGTCATCATCGCTGAGGACATTTCCCGCGCCTGGCAAAGGACCATGCGTATTGGAAAGATTCACCACCGGTATGTGATATTTTTTGGCATTGTGCACCAGTTCCGGCTTCCAAAGCATCCCAATTAGACCCGCACACAGGTTATGATCGATAAATTCATGTCGAATCTCAATCATATAGGGGCAGTTTTTCCGTTCAGCGGTCTCGAACACGCCCTCCGCCATGCTGCGTCCCACCATATCCAACACGTTACTGCTGTTCAAAAGAATGAAATAAGGTTCCATCTTCATACAGCTACACAGAACAAAAAACGATTCAACGCAAATTTAATTACGTTTCAAAGCATATACGATCCGGCTGTTGGCGGGTAAATTTCGGGCATGCATTTTGACCTAAACCCTTTTTTGCGCACGGTCGTCACATTCCGTTTGCTTCCCGGAGATTTGATCATGAAAAAATTGATGTTTCTGACCGCCGTCTTTTCTTTTCTGTCCTCTCCTGCATTTGCACAACTTACATTTTCCCCGAACACCCCCCCCGCTCAACTAACCCCGCCGACCGAGACGTACCATCACTTTGCCTCCCATCAAAAGGGGCCGAAAACTGTGCTGGTGATGCTGGTGCGCCCCAGCGACGCCCCAGCATGGACGGATCCCCCCGCGTTCGCAACCCTGAACAGCCAACTTGATGATGCGTCCCAGCGTTATTACAGCGCCAGTTATCACCAAACTTGGTTTGGTCCGAAACGTTTGAATAGTCATGATATTCCCCGTCTCGTGGTCACCCAAGTGCTGAACCTGCCGAAAACGGCGGATGAATACCGGGCGAGTTTTTGGACCCTTCAGAACGACTGTCTGGCCGCGGTGCGCGCCCAGGGCGGACAATGGAATGGCGGCAGCCTGGATCCCAACAATTTCGACCGCTGGGTACCGATGTCCAACGTAAAAATGATCAGCTCCACCGGTCTGGCCTATGTGGGCGGTCGTTTTGCCTGGGTGGGGCACAGCCTCACCGGCGGGGTGACCCTGCATGAGTGGGGGCACAACTGGGGAGTATACCACGCCAACGCTTGGACGGTCCCCGAAGGGGAACACCCCCGATCCACGGCCGGGCACAACAGTGAATACCAGGACGGCTGGTGCGTGATGGGCGGGAACAGCGCCAACGTCATGTTCAATCCCCAGTTCCGCCTTGATCTGGGTTTTCTGGAGCGGAGTCGGGGGGAAGCGCTGGATGTCAGCGGCAGCGGCACCTACCGCATTCACAACTACGTTCACGCCGACCGACGGCAAAACGATTCGCTGGTGCGCGCGTTGGTGATCCCCATGGCGAATTTCACCGCAAACAATCGATTGATCCTTGGTTTTGGGCATACCACCGGCACTGATGGCGGGTGGGGGCGTTCGGATTACAATCGAAACGCGGTCACGGTTCATTCCAAGCTGTCCAGCGGTTCCAACCGCATCGACACCACGCCGTTCTCCCGTCCCGGAAGCGAAGACCGCAACGACAGCTCCATCAAAATTGGGCGCACGTATTCCGAAGGTCCCAACGTCAACGGCACCCAAATGTATGGGGGCTTTCACATCACCCCGGTCCTGCGCGGCAGCACCGTGGTCAACGGCCAAACCCACGAATGGATCGAAGTCGTGGTGAATTACGAAAACGACATTCAGAACAATCAGCCCCCCACGGCATCCTTTCCCCAGACTTTGCTCACGGGGGTGGAGCCCGGCGTTCCCTACGAGCTAACCGTAACCGCGTCCGATCCCGACGGCGATTCCCTGGCCTTTGACTGGGATTTCGGCGACGACACCTACAACATCGTCAACAGTGGCACCCAGACCAAAACCTGGGACACCGCCGGGGTCTATCTGGTCACCGTCACCGTCTCCGACATGAAAGGCGGCACCGACACCGCCGAGATGTGGGTGAACGTCGGCAATGTGCCGTTCCGCGCCCCGGAAAACCCGGCGCAAACCCTGTCCGGCCTCCGTTACACTTACTACGAGGGCGTGTACAACCAACTTCCAAACTGGGGAAATCTTCTGCCGGTCAAACAAGGAACCGTGGCAAATTTGAGTTTGGAACCGCGCAACCGCAACAGCAATTTTGCCTTCGTGTATGAAGGGTATGTGGAAGTGCCCGCCGATGACGTGTACACCTTCACCCTGCGCTCGCGGGACGGCTCACGACTTTATATCGGCGACAGTCTTTTGATGAACAATGACGGACTGCAGAGCCTCGCGTCCCCCGTTTCCGGCAACATTCCCCTCAACGCCGGCAAACACCGCATCCGCGTGGAGATGTTCAACCGCGACGGCAACGCAACCCTCGGTTTGGAATGGAGTACGCTCAGCATGGCGTCCACGGAGATTCCGGACGCGGCCTTTTTTCAAGAAGATCCGGTGGATCTCGCCCCGCCCGCGGTTTCCATCACCTATCCGACCCCCGGCATGCTGAGCATCGTGGGAAGCGATATCGAGATCGCCGCCAACGCGACCTCGGAGTACGGCATTGATCGGGTGGTGTTCTTCATTGGTTCCGCATACCTGGGGGAAGACAGCACCCTCCCTTACAGTTTGGACTGGACCAACCTTCCGGTCGGCTCGTTCTTTATCACCGCAGTGGCCTACGACACCCTGGGAAATTTCACGGTCTCGGATTCCGTGCTTCTGGATGTCACCTCGCCGATCCAACGCGATTCCATCGGCATCAATTTCCTGGGCACCTATGGCACCAACGGATCCCTGGCGTCCACAGACCAGGCCGGGGCTTTTTTCATGCAGGCCCATTGGAACAATGCGCCCCAAGGGAATATCGGGGAAACCTGGGACGCCACCGTGAACAATTTGAAAGACCGTGATGGCGAGGTCACCTCCTCTTGGACCCGCTACCGAAGCCGGAACCATGCCAATCACAGTCCTTCCGGATCGACGTTGGTGGACAACAGCACCACGAACGGACGACTCATGTACGGGGGCCTGCGTGTAAGGGGCGACACGGCGGGTCCGGTCGTCGAAGTGGGCAACATTCCTTTCGATAATTATGATGTCTTTGTATATTTCGATCACCATGAAAGTGACGTCCGGGATGTCAGCCCGAATGAATACGTGCTCATTCCCAACGGAGAAAGCCCGATGCCCTCCATTTGGGGGCATAACTCCCTGGTGGCCGGCGACGGGGTGGGGGACTATCCCAACTACGACACTTGGGTGGGGTTCAAGGAATCCACCGCCACGGGGCCCAATTCTCCGGTGGATGAACGGCTGGGGAATTATATCATTTTCCGCGATGTCAGCGCCTCGATGTTTCGATTGGAGGCCAATAACAACGGCTCCGCCATCAACGCGGTTCAAATCGTCAGCACCGCCGAAAATCCGACGGAACCCATGATCTATGGTCAGCCGCAGTCGTTGAGTCTACCCGAAACCCGCACCGCCGAATTCCGGATTCTTTATGTCGGCTTTCCCGCCCCGTCCGTGAATTGGTACAAAGCGGGAACCGGAGCCTTGGGGATCACGGGGGACAAGCTGGTGCTGGAAAATATCAGCCCCTCTGACGCCGGAGACTATTATGCCGTGGTCACCAACAGCGAAGGCACCGACACCAGCAACATCGCCACCTTGACGGTCACCGATCCGCCCCCCGCCGCCCCCACCGATCTGGTGGCCGTGGCCCTCGGCACCTCGGAAATTGAACTCACATGGACCGACAACGCCGACGACGAGGAGGCCTACCTGATTTACCGCTCCGCATCGGCCACCGGTCCCTGGGCCTTGGCGCACACCGCCGCAGCCGAGGTCACCGAATACGTGGACAGCAACCTACCGGAAAGCACCACCTTCTATTACTATGTCAGCGCTGTGAACGAAAAAGGCGAGAGCAATCCCAGCAATATCGCCGAGGAAACCACGCTGACTTCCCCGCAGGACGTGGAAATCACCCTCCAGCCGGTGACCACCGGCGCCACCGTCGGCCAGTCTGCCAGCCTGACCGTGGAAGCCACCGGCTATCCCGCGCCCGCCTTTCAATGGCGGAAAGACGGCGTGGACATTCCCGGCGCAAACGCCGCTACCTTCATCCTCGAAAGCGCGACGCTGTCCGATCACGGCACCTACACCGTACACGTGTCCAACATGCAAAGCGAAGTGGAGTCCGCGCCCGCCATGATCGTGGTCACCGAACCCTTTCCCTTCGCCATCAATCCACTCCACGTCATCAATGGCGGAACCGTCAGCGAAAACGACGGCACGTACACAATGAGCCGCTCCGGAACCGATGTCTTTCAGGGCATCGTCTCCAATTTCCAGGAGGTTCCCCTGTTGGAAACGGGGGACTATGTGGAGTTGAGTTTCAGCCTGCGATCCAACACCGGCAACAATTCAGGACGAAGCATCGGCTTTGGGTTTTTCCACGGTCCGAATGTCACGGGCAATGCCCAAACCATGGTGACCGATCTTTGGGAAGGCTACCTGCACCAGCCCGGCTCCCGCAGTAGCGCGGGGAACATGTCCTATGGGTTGGCCCGTCAAGGGGCTGGGCCCATTGGCCTGATGGATTACGCGGGGGGAGGGACGGCGCTGGATGGCGTGAACCACGCCGCAAATATGAGCGGACTCAATCAGACGGTCCTTACCCCCGTAACCCTGCGTCTGGAGCGAATGAATTCCACGCAGATTCGACTTCGCAGTGTGTTCACCACCCCCGATTCCAACCGCAACGGAAGCGGAACCCACAACGGCATCGCCTGGAGTTTTTCCACCGTGGATGGCGTGTGCACGGTCAACAGCACCTTCCCGGTTGCGAACGGACCCGAGGTGTTCAACGGCTTCGCAATCGCCACCCGCGGCAACTGGGTTCTGCAGGTGCACAGTATCAGCACCAACGTGGACCTGGAGGCCCCGGCGCTGCCCCCACCCGCCCCGGAAAACCTCATCGCCACCGCCATCTCCGGGAGTCAGATCGACTTGGCTTGGACCGATCCGACCGATCTGTCGGATCCGACGGATGGTTTTCGCATCGAGCGCTCCGCCGATGGCAACTCCGGCTGGGCCCTGCTGGACACCGTAACCGGGACTGGCTACAGCGACACGGGGCTCACGGGCGGCAGTACTTGGTATTACCGGGTGATCGCCGAACGCGACGGCATCAGCAGCGCGCCCTCCACCGTGGTTTCCGCCACCACCCCCGCCGATCCCGCCCCGCCGGTGATCACCCAACACCCACAGTCGCAAACCGTGGGCGAAGGGGAAAACGCCACCTTCACCGTGACCGCGACCGGCAATCCCGCGCCTTCGTTCCAGTGGCGCAAAAACGGCGACGATCTGGGCGGCCAAACAACCGACACCCTGAACCTCATCGATGTGGGCAGCACCGATGCCGCCAACTACACCGTCTTTGTGTTCAACGGTGTCGGTGACGGCGTGGAGAGCGATGTGGCCACCCTCACCGTGACCGCCCCGCCGCCTCCCGCGCCCACAGACCTTCAGGCCACCGCAGTTGATTACGACCAGATCGACTTAATTTGGACGGATCCGACCGATCCGTCGGATCCGACCGATGGATTCCGCATCGAGCGTTCCGCCGACGGCACCGGCAATTGGATTACCCTCACCACCGTCACCGGCACCGAACACAGCGACACCGGCATTGCCGCGGAAAGTACCTGGCACTACCGCGTCATTGCCCTGCGCGACGGATTGGAAAGCGAACCCTCCAACGTCGCCTCGGCCACCACCCCGGCCGCGCCCGCCGCGCCGGTGATCACGTCACAGCCCCAATCGCAATCCGCTTTTGAAGGGGCCAACGTCACCTTCGGCGTCACCGCCACCGGCAATCCCGCGCCGACCTATCAGTGGCGCAAAGGTGGGGAAGATCTCCCCGATGCCACGGACAGCACCCTTACGCTCAACAGTGTTACCTTTGGCGATGCCGGCAACTACACCGTGTTCGTGGACAACGGCATTGGTGACGGCGTGGAGAGCGATGTGGCGGTACTAACGGTGAATGAAGCTGGCAATCTACTCATTTATGAGGGCTTCGACTACGACATCTCCCTCACAAACTTGGACGGTCAGCCGCCCACGGGCGAAGGTCTCGCTGAAACCTGGTCGCAACGGCATATCGGTCCAGGCGAAAGCAACGTGGTCGCAGGGCTCGAGTTCGGACCTCTGGTCGTCAGCGGCAACGCCTTTCAGTTGCTCGGAGACCGTCTTACCAGTGGCAGCGACCGCTTTAATGTGGTCTCGATTCCCGTGGAAGCCACCACAAATGCGAACACACTCTGGAGCAGTCATTTGGTGGAGTTCCGGGTACGAGATGAAAACCAAGGCCGCAACAGCACCAACCCTGACGCCCGTTGGCAAGATCGGGTGGGCTTTTTCCCCGATCAAATGTCACGAACGGACACCCCCCGGATCGGTTTTTCCGCAACCGGGGACGGATCAACCAGTGAAGGGCGCGTCGCTTTGGCGGGCGGCAATACGGATGGGGGATCGGCGCTTGTTTTCGGCGAACCCCATATGATCATCGGCAAGGTCACTGGCATGCATGACAATGGCACCGGGGTCACCAAAACCGCCACCATGTGGGTGCTGAACCTCGCCGACTTCGAGGCCTTTGTGGCCGAGGGGCGCACCGAGTCCGCACTCGCAACCCATCATCGCTACCAACTCACCCGCACCGTCACCAACGACACCGAACTCAGCCTCAGCGGTCAACACCTTAACCTGCACACCCTCGATTGGAACACCCGCAACTTCTTCCCCGTGTACGACGAAGTTCGTTGGGGCGTGGACCTGCAATCCGTCACGCCCGTGGTGCAAACCGGACCGGATGCCCCAGAAATCACCGCCCAGCCCCAGAGCCAGACCGTGTACGCCACCCAAAGCGCGACCCTGAGCGTGAGCGCCACCGGTGAAAATCTCGTCTACCAGTGGTTCAAAGGCGAAGACGAAGTGAGTGGTGCGACCGCAGCCAGCCTCGTCTTCGATCCGGTCGAGGAATCGGATGCAGGCGATTATCAGGTCGTGGTGAGCAACGCGGGTGGCGATGTGCCGTCCGGAGTGGCCACGCTCACGGTTCTGCCCGAGGACCACTCCAGCAACGACGCCGATGTGCCCGATCTCTGGGCTGCGGAATATTTTGAAGAAGGGGAGGAACTCCCGCTCACCGTCGACAAGGGCGGGGTGCAGGTGCCGCTCCGCACCGTGTACATTTGGGGACTCGATCCGACCGATCCGCAACAGGTTTTCGAAGTCATCGCTCCGCAGCTCAACGGTGGCGGCATGACCCTCAGCGGCATCCACACCGTTCCCGGTCGCCGATACCGCCTGCAATTCAGCGATGATCTCACCGATACCGACGCGTGGACCGATCTCGGCGACGAAATCGACGGCAACGGGGACACCCTGGACTTCAACGACCCCAACCCCGCCAACCATCGCGTCTACCGCATACGGGTTAGAAAGCCATAATTTTCAACATTCGAAATTGCTCGTTCGAGGTTCGACGGTTGCTTTCACGGCATCTTTCCGCATAAGCTCAAAATCGCATCTATCGATTTCAATCGCCCCCATGGCTTCCATGTGCGGGGTGAGTTGTTGGATGTCCAGAAAGCGGTGTCCCCTTGTTTCGAGGTGATCGACGAGGGCGCGGATGGCGGCTTTGCCGGCGTTGGGACGGCGGTGAAACATGCTTTCCCCGGAAAACATGAACCCGCTGTCGATGCCGTAGAGTCCGCCTGCCAATTCGCCATCCTGCCAGACTTCGACGCTGCGGGCGAACCCCAGCCGGTGGGCGGCGGTGTAGGCGTTGACCATTTTGGGGTGGATCCAGGTCTCGTGACCATGGTAATGGGCGCAGGTTTGAATGACTTCAGGAAAGGCTTGGTCGAACGTGATTTCAAAGGACGCGCGGTTGAGTTGACGTCGAGTGCTTTTCCCCAGGCGGAAGCGCTCGAAAGGGAGGATGCCGCGCACGGAGGGCGCCAGCCAAGGGAAAAGGTCTTCGTCTTCGCCGGGCCAAGGGAAAATGCCGAGGGGATAGCCCGCGCGGAGAGCTTCCACGGGCACCTCTGAAGAGATCCAAACCAACTCATCCTCCGGATGGAGTTCACGCAGTCGCTGCTGAAAGAAGGATTGGAATTTTTCGAGGATGGTCATTTGCAGAAATGAAAATAGATGGTATAGTGAAAGCCTTATGGATAAACAAACATTAATCAACAACCTGAACAGCGATCTCGCGGGCGAATTGTCCGCGATTACCCAATACACGGTTTATGCGGCCAAAGCAAATGGTCCTTACCGTCCGCAACTTTCCCAATTCTTTTTGGCGGAAGTGCCGGACGAGCAGGCCCACGCCCAATTCCTGGCCAACAAGATCGTGGCCTTGGGGGGCGAGCCCACCACCGTGGCCCGGGAAGTCCCGCCCGCACACAACAACCGCGAACTGGTGGAAGGCGTGCTCAAAGCGGAAAAGCAAGCCATCGCCGACTACACGCAACGAGCCAAAGAAGCCGAGGCATTCGGGGACAAGGGGCTTGCCGTGCGGTTGGAGGATATGGTGGCCGATGAAAGCGGACATGCCGAGGAAGTGGCGCGCATTCTTGAGGATTGGCCCTTATAGGAGTCCCGCCCTTGCCAATACATCCCGGGCCATTCTCAGACTGGCTTGGTCAATCATGGAGCCTCCGATCGCGGCGGCTCCTTTTTTTTCGGTTTTTGCCTGTTCCCAGGTTTCGATGACCTGTCGGGCGCGGGCGATTTCGTCTTCGTCTGGGGAGAAGATCTGGTTGAGGATGTCGATCTGAGCGGGGTGGATGGCCCATTTTCCGTCAAACCCGAGGGCCCGGCTTCGCAGGGCGGCGATGCGGGTGGCTTCGGGATCGCGGAAATTGCCGTGGGGGGCGTCGATGACCTGAAGTCCGGCGGCTTTGCCACACATGATGAGACGGGCGTAGACGAAATGCAGGGGATCGCCGGGGTAGACGCCGTCGTTTTCCCCGTGTCCGGAGACTGAGGTCAGGGGCATGTTGATGCTGGCGGAATAGTCGGCGATGCCGAAGACCAGGCAACGCAGCCGGGGGGAGGCGGCGGCGATGGCGTCGGCGTCCCGCAGGGCTTTGGCGCTTTCGATGATGGCTTCTATGCCAATGGGTCGGTCGAATCCGGCTTCCGTTTCCAGGCTGGTCAACAGACGGTCCACGAAATGAATGTCGGCGGCGCTTTCGACTTTGGGAATGACCACGGTGTCCAGTTGGTTCCCGGCGGCGGGAATGATTTCCAGCAAGTCGCGCAGGGCGTAGGGGGTGTCGACCGGGTTGACGCGCAGGGTGAGGGTTTTGTCGCCCCAATCCAAATTCGCCAGCGAATTCACGATTGTCGCGCGTCCGCCCGCTTTTTCGTCGGGCGGACAACTGTCCTCCAAATCCAGCATGATTACGTCGGCGGCACATTGGGCGGCCTTTTGGTGCATGGTTTCCCGGTGTCCGGGAACGGAAAGGATACTGCGTCGGCGTTGGATGGGGGTCATGAGGCGGTTTTCCCGGCGTTTCGTTTGCGGATGATCGCTTTTTCAATTTCCACGGCAATGAACACCAGCAGACCCGTGGCCAGCATGGGCAACCAGGTGACCGCGGCCAGGGGACGGGATCCGAACCAGGTGTTCATGTAGGGGAAATACGTGAAGAACATCTGCGCCATCACCACCGAGCCAATGGCATAGGCGATGTAGGGATTGGCGGTAAGGAGATCCCGGCGCAGGGAGGATTCGAACATGAATCGGCTGTTGAGCAGATAAAAGATCTGCCCGAATATCAGGGTCCCCACGGCGGCGGTTTGGGCGTTTTCCACCCCTTGCGTGGATTTGACCCAGAAAAACACCGCCAGGGTGGCCAACATGATGAGCACGGACACAAAGCCGATCCGCCACAGGAAAAAGCGGGGCAGCAAGGGTTCGGCGGCATTGCGGGGCGGACGCCGCATGACGTGGGCCTCCGGGGGTTCGAAGGCCAGGGCCAGTCCCAGGGTCACGGCGGTGACCATGTTTACCCACAGGACCTGCACCGGGGTGAGCGGCATGGTGAAGCCCAGCAAAATCGCGGTGATGATGACCAAGGCTTCGGCGCCGTTGGTGGGCAGGATGAAAAGGATGGCCTTTTTAAGGTTGTCGTACACCGTACGTCCCTCTTCCACCGCCCGGGTAATGGAGGCGAAATTGTCATCGGCCAGCACCATTTCGGACACTTCTTTGGCGGCTTCCGTCCCCTTGATGCCCATGGCGATGCCCACGTTGGCGGTTTTGAGGGCGGGGGCGTCGTTGACTCCGTCCCCGGTCATGGCCACGATGTGACCCCGCGACTGCAGGGCTTTGACCAGACGCAACTTGTGCTCGGGGGTGGTGCGGGCGAAAACGTTGTTGGCTTCGGCGACATCGGGGAGGTCTTCGTCGGAAACTTTCTCCAATTCGGCGCCGCTGATGACTTTTCCTTTGCCCATCAGTCCGATTTGCTTGGCAATGGCGTCCGCGGTGAGGGCATGGTCGCCGGTGATCATTTTCACGGTGACCCCGGCGGCATGGCAGAGTCGGATCGCTTCGATGGATTCGTCGCGGGGCGGATCGATGATGCCCGTGAGGCCGAGCATGACGAAGCCGTCCTTGACGTCGTCGAAATCGAGGGTGGATTGATCCTTGGGCACGGATTTGACCGCGAGGGCCAGGAGGCGTTCGCCGCGGCGGGCTACGTGGTCCATGGCTTGATCCCAGTGATCGGGAGTCAGGTCCCGGTCCCCGTCGGCGCCCCGCTGTTGATGGCAGCGTTCCAAGACACGCTCGGGAGCGCCCTTGAGAAAGATCATGCGTTCGCCATCGGGGGTTTCGTGCAGGGTGGCCATGAATTTGTGATCGGACTCAAAGGGGATGGCATCGAGGCGGGGCCAGGCCGCGCTTTCTTCTTTGACTGTGAATTTGGCTTTCATTCCCAGAGCCAAAAGTGCGCCTTCGGTGGGATCTCCCTCCACGCGCCAGAGATTGTCTGTTTCGCGCAGGCGGGAATCATTGCAGAGCAGGCCCACCCGGGCCAGATCGGTGAGGGGGGCGTGGTCGGCGGGATCGATGTCCTTCACTTCGAGGGAGAAGGAGCCTTCGGGTTGATAGCCGGTGCCGGTGATTTCGAAGAGATGGTCCGCGGTGACCACGGTGGACACGGTCATTTCATTGCGGGTGAGGGTGCCGGTTTTGTCCGAACAAATCACCGAGACCGAGCCCAGGGTTTCCACGGCGGGCAAGCGGCGGATGATGGCGTTGCGTCGGGCCATGGCCTGCACGCCAATGGCGAGGGTAATGGTCATGATCGCGGGCAAACCTTCGGGGATCGCGGCCACGGCCAGTCCGACAACGGCGAGAAAGGCTTCCGTGAAGGTGGCGCCACGAACGAAAATGGCGAAAGGCAGCACCAGGGCGGCCACGCCGAGAATCGTGTAGGTGAGCAGATGTCCGAAATGGGCCACCTGGCGGAGCAGGGGGGTTGTGAGGGAAGGAGCGGCGGAAACCAAGGCGTTGATGCGTCCGATTTCGGTGTGCGATCCGGTGCCCACCACCACGCCTGCAGCCTGACCGTAACTGACAATGGTACCGGAATAGGCCATGGAGGCCCGGTCACCCAGGGCCGCGTTTTCTTTCACCGGGTCCGTGGACTTTTCAACCGGCAGGGATTCCCCGGTGAGAGCCGCCTCTTCCACTCGCAGGGATCGGTTTTCCACGATGCGCAGGTCGGCCGGGACCTTGTCCCCGGATTGCAGATGCACGATATCCCCGGGAACCAATTCCGTGGCCGCAATGGTTTGGGTCTCGCCGTCGCGGGTCACCGAGGCGTCGGCGGACAACATGCCGCTGATGGCGCTCAGGGCTTTTTCGGCCTTGCCCTCCTGCATGAAGCCGATGAGGGCGTTGAGAATCACCACCGCGAAAATGACCCAGGTGTCGATCCAGTGGTCGAGCAGGGCGGTGATGACGGCGGAAGCCAGAAGCACATAGATGAGCACGTTGTGGAATTGCAGGAGAAAGCGCCTCACCGGGCCGATGCGCTGGGCCTCCGGGAGTTTGTTGGGTCCGTGTTCGGCCTTGCGCTTCGCCGCTTCCTCGGTCGAGAGGCCTTTTTTGAGGTCGGTGTTTTGCTTTTTCAGGGTTTCTTCCAAGGAAACCGCGTGCCAGTTGAGGGATTGATTTTTAGTTTCGGACATGATTTTGATGAATTCTCGGGTTGGTTGCGTTTCGGTCAACTTGCGTTTTCTTAAGGGTTTGGTCAAGTTTATATCCTCAATCCTTGAGAACATTGCAAAGATCTCATACGGCTGATTTTTCTAAGAGAGCCATGCTTTGGAATGTTTTGAAGTAAGCA
>JAFIGC010000041.1 GCA_020831635.1 Verrucomicrobiota bacterium
AAATCGGTATCAAATTAAGGTCACATCAAAATCTTTCGAGGTCAGGTGTTCTGAAATTAAGTTAACTTTAGCGTTATTTTAGCGTCCTTAAGCGGTTAAAATCCTACATCAACGAGCCCTCAGGCGGAGGCTTGGTGATTGAAAAGCTGTTGTTCGAGTTCCTGCAGGGCGGTTTCGTAGTTGGTTTTGCCGCCGAAGACGTCGTTGATGATTTCAACGGGGGTGCCCATTCGGTCGAAGGGGGTGAGTTTCAGCACCTTGGGGCTCTCGAGGGTGAGCACGCCTTCGTCGGCGTATTTGTCGAGGAGCGCTTCGAGGACGGCGCGGGCCTTTTCGCCGTATTTGCTGAAGTAATCGCGCTTTTTGACATTCTCGGCGCGCTCCCGTCGGGTGAGGGGCGGGGCGTCGTAGGCGATATGGCAGATGAGATCGAAGTCGCCGTAGTCCTTGCCGACTTCATCGGCGAGTTTGGGGAGTTCGATGCCGTATTCTTCCAACTCCCGGACGATGGCTTCTTTTTTCCGGGTGCCGTTCCAGGTGTTGATGAAGTCGTCGAGGGAGGCGTACTCGTTGCGGATGTGCTTGCGGCTGTAGTCGCAGTAGGATTCGGTGATCATCCGTCCGTCTTCGCCGCGGTATTCGACGGTTTTGGCGAGGATGTTGACTTCCACCCCGCTGACGTGGATTTTTTTGGCGCCATAGGGGCCGGGCGGCTCTTTGATCACGCCGTCGTCGGGATCGGGCTCGGGATCGGGCGGCACGGGGTCGTCATCGGGCTCGGGCTCGTAGATGACGACGGGATCGCCATCGAATTCCAGGTCCTTGAAGAGTTCGGTGGCGTTTTTGAAGTCCATGACCGTGAAGAAAAATTTGCCGTAGTCTTCTTCGATGCGGGTGCCGCGTCCCACGATCTGCTTGAAAGTGGTCATGGATTTGACCGTCTTGTCCAGGACGATAAGCTTGCAGGTCTTGACATCGACGCCAGTGGTGAGCAGTTCGGAGGTGGTGGCGATGACCGGGAACCTGGACTCGGGGTCGATGAAGTTGTCGAGTTCGGCCTTGCCCTCGACGCTGTCGCCGGTGATGCGCATGACGTATTTGGGATAGTCGAGGGCCAGTTGGCCGGCGGCATTGGTGATGGCCACGCGCATGCGCTCGGCGTGGTCGATATCCTCGCAGAAAATGATGGTCTTCGAGAAGGGGTCGGTGGCGTTGAGCAGCTTCATGACGCAGGTGGCGACGCGCTTGGTGCGTTGATTGAGCACCAGAATGCGGTCCATGTCGGCCTGGTTGTAGGTGCGGTGTTCGATGTCCCTGCCGAGGTCGTCGGTCATACCCGGCTCGGGCGTCCAGCCGATGAGATCCTTATCGAGGTGGTAGCGAACGACCTTGTAGGGCGCGAGAAAACCGTCCTCGATGCCCTGCTTGAGCTTGTAGGTATAAACGGGCTCGCCAAAATAGGTGATGTTGGAGGCGTATTTGGTTTCTTTGGGGGTGGCGGTCAGGCCGATCTGGATGGCGCCGGAGAAATAATCGAGGATTTCCCGCCAGGCGGAGTCTTCGGCGGCGCTGCCGCGGTGGCACTCGTCGATCACGATGAGGTCGAAGAAGTCGGGGGAGACGCTTCTGTAGATTTTGTCCTCGGGGTCGGGTCCAGTGAGGGCTTGGTAGAGCCCGAGATGAATCTCGAAGGCGGGATCGATCTTGCGGTTTTTGATTTTGGTCATCACCGAGCCGAAGGGCTTGAAGTCGTTGACCAGCGTCTGGTCGGCGAGGACGTTGCGGTCGACCAGGAAGAGGGTTCGTTTGGCCTGCTTGGCTTTCCACAGGCGCCAGATGATCTGAAAGACGGTGTAGGTTTTCCCCGTCCCCGTGGCCATGACGAGGAGGAGGCGTTTGTCGCCCTTGGCGACGGCCTCCATGACGCGGTTGATCGCCTCGCTCTGGTAGTAACGGGGTTCCTTGCCGTAGGCATCCAGGTGGTAGGGCTCGAGGACAAGTTCTTCCTCGCTATCCTCGATGTTCCGATACGTTTTGTAGCGGTTCCAGAGTTCGTCGGGGGAGGGAAAGGCCTCCAGGGGGAATTCGCGCTCGATGTCCTCCCCGGGCGCCGGGACCTTGTTGTGCGCGGCAAAGGCGTCGCCGTTGGAACTGAAGGCGCTGGGCACATCGAGAATTTCGGCGTAGCCCAGTGCCTGTTGCATGCCGTGGCTGACGCCGTGGTTGTTGTCCTTGGCCTCGACGATGGCGATGGGAACCCCGGCCTCCCGCAGCAAGACGTAGTCGGCGAATTTTTTCTCCTTTTTGTTTCGGGAGGACATGTTGCCCCGAACGATGACCGGCCCCGGCGCCAGGGTGACTTCGCGGCGAATTTGGGTGAGCGGATCCCATCCGGCGCTTTGGATCGCGGGGGTGATGAAGAGATCGCAGATGTCGCTTTCGCTGAGTTGCTTTTTTTCTTGTTCGGTCATGCTGGGATCTCGCGGGGTCTGCTTATTGCGCGTGGATGATTTCGGCGTCGTAGACGCGGACCTTTGCCCAGAGGGCGCTGTATTTTTCGATGAATTCTTTGTGGCGGGGATGCTCTTGGTAAATGTCGTGATCTTCGATGGTTTTGAACCAGGTGTAGATGGCGTAGGCAAAGCCATGGTCGGTGACTTCCCGTTCCGGGGTGGCCCCGGGAACCCCGATTTCGGCTTTGTGTAGTCCGGGGGTCTGCAAAAGTTCTTTTAACCCCGCCTCGAATTGCTGTTTTTCCGCGGAGGTCACGGCGTCTTTCAGATAAAAATACACATTATGTTGGAGCATGGAAATTGATGTACTCAAAATTCGCTCGGGAGGAAAGAATTTTCGGCGAAAGCCCAGTGAAGATAGAATCCTCCCTCTGAATCGATGAACTATTGCCGGATTCCGGGGATTTTCGTCTTTACGAACCTCATTATCATGCAAATCCACGTTTTTTTCTTGGATTTGCATATTTTCGTGGATGTCGGTCTTGCCGCCTACCTGAATGGAATTGAAGAACCCGGCCAGATTCCCACCCACCCCCTTCGGGGATCTCTTTTTGAAAATTTGGTGGTGGCCGAGCTGATGAAGTTCCGCTTGAACCGGGGACGGGACCCCCAACTCCATTTCCATTTCTACCGTGACAGCAATGGGCTGGAAGTCGATGTGCTTTTTCCCGTGGGTCCCGACTGGTTGCCGGTGGAAATCAAATCCGCGCAAACCGTCCCCTCGGATGCTTTCGCGGGACTCAACGCCTTTTCCCGCATACCTGACGGAAAACGCTTGTCCTGTTGGGCGGGTTGACTTATCGTGGGGGACATGAATCAAGAAACCGAACCCGTGGTGAGCCTCAAGGCCCTGAGCAAATCCTTTGGCGATTTTCCCGCCCTCCGGGAGTTGACCCTGGAGGTGTTTCCGGGGGAAATTTTCGCGTTGTTGGGTCCTAACGGCGCGGGCAAAACCACGGCCATGAAGTTGCTGACCGGCATGTTGGCCCCCACTTCGGGCGAAGCCCGCATTGGCGGGTTCGATTGCTTCCGCGATCGCGTCAAAACCATGGCCATCACCGGGTATCAGCCCGATGAGCCGGTGTTTCAGGATCATCTTTCCGGATGGGATCTGATTCGCTTTGCCGGGGATTTGCGCGGTATGAGCCCCAAGGAAAGCCGCGACAAAGGGGGCGAAATCGCGGATCGACTGGATCTCACCCGGGATCTCAACGAATACGCCAACAATTATTCCAAAGGCATGCGGAAAAAATTGGCGGCGATTCTGGCCCTGATGCATGAGCCCCGGGTGCTGATTCTGGACGAACCCACCAATGGCCTGGACCCCTACGCCACCCGGGACTTTCACGCCCTCATGCGAGAACACGCGGCCAGGGGCGCGTCCGTGTTTTTCAGTACCCATTTGTTGGATCAGGCGCAGCGGAATTGCAGGCGGCTGGGAATTATCCACAAAGGCAACCTCGCCGCCATCGGCACCCTGGAGGAATTGCGCCGGGAGACGGGTCAGCATTTGGAGGATATCTTCTTTGCCTTCACGGGCGGCAGCGAAATGGCCGTGGATTTGGAAGAAAGCAGATGAACCGTCCCCCCGGAAATTTTCGGGCCACTTGGGTCCTGTTGAACGTCAGCCTCCGCAGAATGCGGAACCTGTGGTCGGTCAACACGCTCTTTTCCGGCTTGAAAAAGAAGCCCGCACAGGACGCCCGGGTTGCGACCCCTTCGAAATACGGCCCCCGAAATTGGGCCGGCACCTTTCTCATGATTTTCGGCATGTTTTTGATCATGGGCAATCTGGGCTTGCAAGGCGTGGGCGTGGTGTTCACCTCCCTGAACCAGTCCCCGTACGCCGAACCGCGCACAGACCGCACTTCTTTTCTCCGCGACGCCGTTGCCGAGGTTCAAAACGTGGCTTTCGACACGCTGGACGCCTTTCAAGCCTATCTTGAAGAACAGGCCCAACCCACGGAGGGTACCGAAAGCGAAATAGACGATGGGTATGAAGACGCGGGAACAAGAACCTCGCGGCCCCTGATTCGTCGACGGCCATCGAGTTCCAGAGGCGTTCAAACCAGGGACAGCGGCCTCATGATCGACATCGTTGTCAATCGCCGCCAACGTCCCAATTTCACCCCGGACGCCTTGGTGACGCGGGGCGCGGGGGTTTTAAGCTTGGTGTTGGCGATGTCCCTGCTCTTCTCGGGCGGAGATTTCGGGAAGGTCCAGGAATCCGGCCTCGCCGCCGCCATGGGGGAATATGCGTGGACCACGCCCTACCCCATTTCCACGGGTGCCATCCTTTCGGCCCGATTGCTGCGGGCGGGTTTTTTGGATGTCTTCGGATGGATGATTCTCTTGCCGGTGTATTTTTTCATTTTCATTTCCGCGGGATTCGGGTGGATCGCCGCCCCGTTGGCACTGGGCGCAAGCGTGGGCATCAAACTGATGAGCGGCGGTTTGTCCCTCCTGATTCGCGTCACCCTGCCCCTGGTGGTGCGACAAAAAACGGCCACCAATATTCTGGGGGTATTCACGGGACTGGGCATGATCTGTTATTTTGCCTTTCTTTCCTTGGCCAATTTCCGGGAACCGCTGTCTTGGCTGGCTCCCTGGGTGGCCCGCCTGCCCTCGACCCTGCTGTACCTCCCGCCCCTGGCGCCGGGTCTGATGACCCAAGGAGGAGCCGCCACGATCCTGGGACTCTCCATCACCTTGCTGGGCGGCACCCTGGTGGGCATGGGTTCGGTGTTTGTCGCGGATTTTCTGCTGCAGCGCGGCAAGGAAAAAGCCCATGAAGAGGCGCGTCGCAAAACGCCGGTTGCGGACGCCTCCCTCCGCAGCTTCCCAAACGGAGCCCTTCGCACCGGAATCCTGGTGGTGTTTCGAAACCGGGCCTACTTGCTGCAACTCATCTATATCCCCATCCTGATTATCGCATACAATGGATTGACCCATTTTCAAAACTTCGTGCAGGATCCCAACAGTTTTCAATTTTCGATGTTGGCCCTGACCGCATACGTGGCAGGCGCCTACACCACCCTGTTCGGGTCCACCCATGCCGTTACCTCCGCGATTCCAGGGCTCTGGATGCTCTACACCTTGCCGCGCCCCCTCTCCGCGTCCCTGATGCGCACCTCCTTGGTTTCGGGCATTTTTTCGTTTTTGTATCCCCTACTGATCCTCGGTTTCGGACTTTGGATTCTGCCCTTTTCCCTCCATAACCTGAGTTTGGCCATCCTGTCGCTTGGATGTGTGGCCGCCATGGTGATGATCTCGGGTGGATTGATGATGCTCGGGGTGGATCCCCACGCCACGGAAACCAATCGCTCCATCGATGCGGTCTACACCCTTTTTCTCATGATGATCAGCGGCATGCCCATCGCCAGTTTTTTCAGCGAATCCCTCTGGCAACATTTGGTGATCATGCTGACCATGGGGCTTATCGGACTGGCCCTGTGGGAAAAAGTGGCGGACCGCGGCCCCTACATGCTGGATCCGGCGGAAAAGGCGCCTCCGCGACTCATGATGTCGGACGGTCTGCTGTCCGCAGCGGTCTTCATCGCCCTTCAAGGCACCCTCCTCGTGATCCTGCATCTGGGTTTTAAATTGGATTTGAGTTTGTCCTTGTCGTGGAGCTTTTGGACGGCGGGCATTTTGACCCTGATCGGGTCGGCGATTTCGCTGAAACGACGGCACATTCCCGATGTCATGCAATGCCTGGGGTTACGGGCCATGCCCAATGCCGGCCCCGTCTCACGCGCCCTCGGTTTGGGGTTGGCCGCAGGGCTGTTGGCCACCGTATTCGGGGTGGGTTACCTGTACCTGTTGCAAACCCTGCCTTGGCTGGCGCCGATCTGGGAAATGGCCAAGGTGCCGGATTTTGAGCTGGATTTTCAGCGCCCGGCGATCATTCTGCTGATCGTCGTCGGGGCGCCGCTGGTGGAAGAGTCGCTGTTTCGGGGACTCCTCCACAACGGATTGGCCCGCAGCGTGAAACCGATTTGGGCGATTCTCGGCAGCTCGCTCATTTTCGCATTCGCCCACCCCGCCGTCAGCGTTCCCCCGGTTTTCTTTTTGGGCGTGCTCACGGCCTGTGTATATCGTCGCAGCGGGAGACTGCTTTCCGCCTGGGTGGCCCACGCCGTGTACAATGGCTTGATTCTATTCCTGCAGTAGTTCGTGCCCTTCGAAAAAATCGCTTTGCGGGCTCCATGAATTTCTGTATGCTGTAGAAGTGAGCGACGTTGAATCCATTTTTCAATTGGTGGGCCGGGATTTCCCTGAACAAGAAATTCAGGCCCTCCTTGTGGGCGGTCATGCGGTGAACGCCCATGGGTATACCCGTGCCACATTGGATGTGGATTTTATGATTGTTTCCGATCAAGAAGAAAAAGTCCGGGAACTGATGAAAGCGCGCGGGTACGTCAACCAGAGCAGCCATGGAAGCGTACTCTTTTGCAATCGACCCGGGTCTTCTTTGCGGATTGATTTCTTAAAAACCGACCCCGAAACCATGGCGGCGCTCTGGAATCAAAAAAAAACGATCCATCATGCGGACGGAACCACTTGTTATGTTGCCGACTTGGAACATCTGATCGCCATGAAACTAACGGCCCTGCGTAGCCACTTCGCCCGTCGGCGTGGAAAAGATCTTCCTGACATTCTTTCCCTTGCCAAGAACCACGATTGGTCCTTCGACCAAAAACTCAAACCGCTCATCGATCAGTTCGGCTCAACCGAGGTTGAAAACGAACTCCGAACCGCTTGGGAGGCGCAGACATGAATTTTGATTTTGACCATCCCGCGCCCACCGGATCGCTTCCCCCCGAGGAATACTGGGCGTTTTGTGAAGAGATGATTCGCCGGAATCCCCGTGTCAGTTCCGAGACCTGCATGGCGATGAAAGACGATGAACGCTGGATGGAAGCTCCTTTCACCTTGGCCCAACCGACAAAACGGTTGTCCCGCACGCATCATAACCAGTGACGGCTGTCCTTGGCGGGCACGGCGGACTTGGGAACGGCACTGCCTCCGGCAATACGCAGGAGAATGCCGACCATGGCCAACATGAACACGAGGTTGGAACCACCATGGCTGATGAAAGGCAGGGGCAGGCCTTTGGTGGGCATGCTCGCGGTCACCACGGCAATGTTCATCAATGCTTGCATGGTGATGCTCAGGGTGATGCCATAAGCCACCAAACGATCAAAGGGATCCGTACAGCGCCATCCAATCGTCATGCCACTCACAAAAAAGCCCATGAACAATCCCAAAACCACCAGCGACCCCAGGGCGCCGGTTTCTTCGGCGATAATGGCCATGATGAAGTCGGTGTGGGCTTCGGGCAAGTAGGAGAATTTTTGCAAACTGCGTCCCACCCCCACGCCGGTGCCCCCGCCTTCCATGAAGGCATGAAGGGAGTTCATGAGCTGATAGGACTCGTTGCTTTGATATTTTTCCGGATGCAGGAAGGAAGTAATTCGGCTCAGGCGGATGGGGTCGTGCAACGCCAAAACGCCCAAGAACAAGCCGCCGGCGACCAATGTGCACAGCAAATAACTGAAGCGGGTTCCGGCAATAAACATGAGAATCAGCCCAACGCCGCCGATCAAAGCCGTGGTCCCGAAATCCGGGCCAATCAGCACCAAAACGCAAATCGCAGCCAGTCCGAAAAACGGGTAGAGGAACCCGCGTAGGAATTCCCGGGTATGACGGCGGTGATGACTCAACCAACAGGACAGCCACAGCACCGCCGTGAGTTTCCCCAATTCGGAAGGCTGGAAGCTGATGGGTCCGAGGCTGAGCCAGCGATGGGCGCCATTGATATTCCGCCCCACCAGCCTCGCCATGATCAACAGAACGACGGTGGCAATGAAAATCCAGGGCAGCAGCGATTTCCACCAAGCGGCGGGCATGCGGGCGGTAAAAACCGCGGCCACACATCCGGCGGCCACGAACACACTTTGCCTGAGCGGATAATGAAACGGGTTGGCCTGCCCCATGCCAATGCTGATCAGCGCGAGGATGCCCAGCCCCACCAAAAACAACACACAGGCCACAAGGACGGTGGCGGCGGCCAGCGAGCGGATTTCTTCCGCGTCAACCGCCGCAAACCGATGCTCTTTGGCCTGTGTGTTCATAGGGTATGGATTACCAACTGGTGGGCGGAATGATCAACCGGTCCCCGGGGCGGACCTCGTCATTGGGTCCAAGGTTGTTGGCACGCCGAATTTGCTGCACATCAATCACAAAAGAATTCGCGATGGATTGCAGGGTGTCGCCTTCCTCCACGACAATGGGGAAGCCACGGTCGTCGGCGACGGGTTCGTCTTCCACCTGCCTGGGCGCGGCATCATCGGGCAGACGGAGGTTTCCGTTCACCGGACGCGGTGTGGGCGTGGGACGCGGGGCATCGGGCCGCCGAATCGTCTCGGCTTCAGGCGTCGGGCGGGCGGTTTCCCGGGTGGATGTGGTCTCGGTACGAGGCGTCGCACGCGGGCGACTTTCGGTCCCGGCGGGCAATTTCAGGGTTTGCCCGACATTGATCCGGTCTCCGGTCAAATCGTTCACCTGCCGCAGTGCCGAAACGGTGGTGCCGTGCCGACGGGCAACCACGGTCAGGTTGTCTCCGGCCTGAACCACATAGGTGCCCTCTCCGGCCACGGCGGGCGCGGGGCGCGTGCTTTCGGTAGGCGCGCGCTCCGTTTCGGAGGGCGTGGATGCGCCGGTGGCGCCGGGCGGGATCAAAATGGTTTGTCCGGCGCGGACGGAATTGGGGTCCGAGATCCGGTTGTAATCGGCGAGCTGACGCCAAGAGATGCGGTGCCGCGCGGCAATGGCGGAGAGCGTTTCCCCGCGCTTGATGGTGTAAGGCGTGCCTTCACGGGGCTCGGGGGCTGGGCGAGGCGGCGGTTCGGTGACGGTCACGGGGGGAGACATGGTCCTTGTTGGTGATACGGCGGGCATGATGGGGTCATCGTCCAACACCGTGGTGCGCGGGGTGCGCGAGGGCGGCGGTTGGGGACGACTTTCCGCCTGGCGGGGGGGCATGGTTACCGTGGTGGGCGGCGAACCGAACTCACGTTCGGGGCGGGTGGCGCAACCGGCGACGATCAACGTACCGGCTACGAGGGTAAATGTCAGGAATTTGTTGTTGTTTGTTTTCATACGATCTCCTTTTCGGGCTTCAAAGCTTTTACATATTTCGAGGTGTGTTGTCTAATCAATGATTGAAAATGTTTTCCGCGTTCCGCATATCCGGAATATTGGTCAAAGCTTGCACATCCAGGCGAAAATAACAAGGTTTCAGTGCAAGAACGTTGCTGAAAAACATCGTCCATACATGCGGATAAATCAAGGAAAACGCCACAGGTAGCGGCAAAATCCCCCCATGCGTCCGCCATTTCCGGTCCCGCGCTTCCAAATAAATGCAAATGCACGGTTTTTTCGCGCAAACAAGCTTTGAGCGGTTCCAGGCTTTCGCCCTTGGGAACGCCCCCCGCGATCAGGCGGACGGGGCCGGGCACGGACTTCAAGGCGGCAAGGGTGGCTGACAGGCAAGTGCTTTTGCTGTCGTCGATGATTCGTCCGGTTCCCGGGCCGCCCACCTCTTGCATCCGATGCGGCGGAAATTCAAACCGGTTCAGCACCTGCAAAATCAAGGATTCGGACAGTTGGAAGTCGGCGAGGCCCGTGAGCAATGCCGCCAAGTTCGCCCGCAGCGGCGGGGTGTCGAAAGCCGTGCCCGTCAAATCCGGCAAACAACGGACGTCGGGGACGCGTTTTCGGCCCGAACCGGGGACAGGCCCCGAAAAAGTTTCGGAAATCACGGCGAGATCCCCGGCGGTTTGTGCCCGGAACATGCGGGCCTTGGCCTTGGCATACGCCTCCATACTGTGGTGGCGGTCCAGGTGGTTGGGGAACAGATTCAACAGGATCCCGATGTCCGGGCGGAAATCTTCATTCAATTCGGTTTGAAAGGAACTGAGCTCGATCACATGCACGTCCGCCGCCGGTTGGGTGAGCGCCACTTCACTCACGGGCACGCCGATGTTCCCGGACAGGGTGACGCTTTTGCCCTCGGCCCGAAGCAGTTCCGCGGCCAGCATGGCCATGGTGGTTTTGCCCAAGGAACCGGTGATCGCCACCACCCGTCCCGACAGCCCGGCCGCGCCCAAGGCAAATTCGGGGATGAGCGGGATCTCTCGCGCGCGAAGCGCCTCCAGCCAGAGATGATCCAGGGCGAAGCCGGGACTGACCACCACTTGGGAGGGGATGCCGTCCGGCAAACCTTGTTGAAAGGAAAACCCCGCATCCGCAAAAGCTTCGCGCACCGCGGGGGGTGGAACTTTTTCCGCGCAGACACAGCCGCCCCCCAGATCTTGCCGACGCAAGAGTCTTGCGGCGGCGAGTCCGCTGCTTCCGGTTCCGAGTATGCAAGGTCTGGAATTCATTTTATCGAATCTTCAAAGTGGCGATCCCCAGAATGGCGAAAATGATGGCCAGCACCCAAAAGCGAATGGTGACCAGCGTCTCCACCACTTCCACGTCCCGGCCTTCGCGTTCGGCGGCGTCTTTGGCCTCCATCTCAAAATGATGATGAATGGGCGCACATCGAAAAATCCGTTTCCCCGTCAATTTGAACGAAGCCACCTGCAACACCACGCTCAGCGCCTCCATGACGAAAATGCCGCCCACGAAAATCAACGTGATTTCCTGTTTGATGAGAATCGCGGCCGTGGCAATCCCGCCTCCCAAGGCCAAGCTGCCGGTATCCCCCATGAAAACGCGGGCGGGATGACAATTGAACCATAGAAACCCGAGACCACTCCCCAACAAACAGCCGAAAAACACCGCCAGTTCCTCGGACCCGGCAATATAGGGCACCTGCAAATGTTCGGCGAAAACCACGTGCCCGGCCACATAACTCATGGCCAAATACGCCACCGCCACGGCATTGCTGCAGCCAATGGCCAGGCCATCCAGGCCATCGGTGAGATTGACGGCATTGCTGGAGCCCAGAATCACCAAAGTCATAAAGATCACGGTCACAAGGAGTCCCATTTGGGGGATGACCGGATCTTTGAGAAAAGGCAGCATCAACTGACGGCTGCGTTCCTGGGTTTCGGGAAGCGTATCCATCAAATAAAACAGCACCACCACCCAACCAAATTGCCCAACCAATTTAAGCCTTCCCGAAAGTCCGGCGGTATTTTTTTTACTGACCTTCATATAATCGTCGAGGAACCCGATCCCGCCCATCCACAGCATGGCGGCCATGGCCAAATACGCAAAGGGATTGCCCGGACGACACCACAGGGCCACGGACACGACAAGCGTCCCCAGAATCAACAGCCCGCCCATGGTGGGGGTGCCCGCTTTCTTGCGTTGCATTTTCAGGACCTCGTCATCGCGAACGGGCTGCCCGATTTTCATCTCCAATAATTTCCGGATCGCCCAAGGTCCCAAAATGAGACTCAGGAGAAACCCCGTGGCGGCGCCGGCCATGGCCCGGAAAGTCACGTAGGCCAGCAGACGCAAAGGGCTGAGGGCCTCGCGCCACGCGGGGTCCTGCAAATCACGCCACCACTCATAAATCCAATACATCATGTTCCGGGTCTCTCTTCCTGGGGTTCCGAATTCAAAAGGGGAATCAATCGTTCAAGTTTGTCGGCGCGGGAGGCTTTGAGGAGGATGCCGGAGCCGGGTCCGGCCAATTCGTGCAGGAGTTTGGCGGCATCTTCCAGGGTTTCAGCCAGATATTTGGGTGTCAGGGTCGCGCCCTCGGCAATCCATTGGGCCTTTTTTCCCACGCAAATCAGGCCGTGAAAGTGAAATTCAGATATAAATCCGCCGAGATCCCGATGGGCGCGCTCCTCTCCGCCCCCCAGTTCCGCCATACTGCCCAGGACCATCCATTTCTCCACGGGTCGTTCCAAGGAAGCAAAGGTTTTCACGGCGCTGCGCATGCTCAGGGGATTGGCGTTGTAGGCGTCATTGATCACGGTCCAATGCCCGGCCTTGACGGTCTCCCACCGCATCGGCGCCGGGGCAAACCGTCCGACACCCTCGCAAATCTCCTGCGGCGTCAGCCCGAATTCACGGGCCACCACCACGGCCAAAAGCAGGTTGCGCATCATATGACTCCCCGGAAGGGGCATGGGGACTTCAAAGGACAGCCCATGACGATTGTCTTCCACATGCAAATACTGTCCGGTCGCATCCGAGGGACGTCCGGTGTAATCCGTCGCTTCCCGCAAAGAGCAACGGACCACCCGACCGTGCGCGTGTTCCAGCAAACAAGCCTGCCACGGATTGTCAATATCCACCACCGCCAGCCCCTCCGGCGGCAACCCGGCCAACAAGGAGGCTTTCTCGCGGGCAATGCCCGCCACGTCATCAAATGCTTCCAAATGCGCCTCGCCAATGGAGGTCACCAAACCACAAATGGGATTCAGGACGCCGGTGAGGGTTGCGATTTCACCGGGATGGTTCATCCCCAATTCAAAGACTCCGAAATCATCCGTGGGCAACATGCCGAGCATGCTCAGCGGCAACCCGATGTGATTGTTCCAGTTCCCCCGGGTTTTGCAGGTATCCCCCCGGCATGAGAGAATTTCGGCGATCAGATCCTTGACGGTGGTTTTTCCGGCGCTGCCGGTAACACCCACAATCAGTCCGCCCAAGGTTTGCCGATACCCTTTGGCCATTTCCATCAGGGCCAGATGCGGGTCGGGCACTTCCAAACATGGCAAGGCCGGATGCGCCCGGCCTTGACTACACAATGCGGCCACCGCCCCGGCGTTCGAGGCCTCTTCGAGAAAATCGTGGCCATCGAACCGGTCCCCCGGCAAGGCCACGTAGAGGGCGCCATCCACCAAGGCACGCGTGTCGTGTACCACGGCTTTGATGTCCGCGTCCGGTCGTCGCGTCCACTGTCCACGGGTCCAGGCTTGCAAATGTTCAGGGGCAAAGCGCGTCATCTCAGGTGGGCCCTCCCGCGGGACACAAATCACGTCGGCGCAAACATTTCCGGGCAACCTCGCGGTCGTCGAAGGGCACCTTCGAGTTGGCGAATTCCTGGGTGGCTTCGTGTCCTTTTCCGGCAATGAGCAACAAATCGTCGGGACCCAACATGTCCACGCCCCTGCGGATGGCGGCGGCGCGGTCGGGAATCACCTCCAGCATGGTTTTGGACGGGATTCCGGCGAGCATGTCCGTGAAAATCCGGTGGGAATCTTCCGTGCGCGGATTGTCCTGGGTCAAAATCAAAAAATCCCCGTGGGCGGCGGCATGGGCGGCCATGGGGGCGCGCTTGCCCCGATCCCGGTCTCCACCACAACCGAATACCACGATCAACCGACCTTTGGTCAGCGGGCGCAGGGTTGTCAGAATATTCCCCAAGGCGTCCGGGGTGTGCGCATAATCAACAACCACACGTCCCAAAGTGGATGGGATGCTTTCCAAACGCCCCGGCGCCGCCTTCAGTCCGGGCACCAGCGGCAAGATCGACGACAGGGGAATCCCTCTCGCGGCCACCACGGCAATGGCTTGCAGCGCGTTCCTGACGTTATGGTGACCGGGAATGTTCAGGATCAGCTCCCCTGCCCCCCAGGGCGTGATCAATTGGGCCCGGGTGCCATCCCGATTGCAGTGGAGCGCTTCCGCGCGAATCGCGCAATCGGCATTCAGTCCGCACGCCCACACCGATTCTCCATACGTTTTTGACAGACGGCGGGACCAAAGGTCCTCGCCGACGATACGCGTTTTCACGGAAGGAAAGGCAAACAATCGCGCTTTGGCACGGAAGTAGGATTCCATGTCCAAGTGATAGTCCAGGTGGTCTTGGCTCAGGTTGGTAAAGACCGCCGTGTCCACTTCCAAGCCTTCCACCCGCCGTTGGTCCAGGGCGTGGGAAGAAATTTCCATCACACATTCGGTGCAGTCCGCGTCCCGCATGGCCCGCAGCAAGCCGTGTAGTTCCGGAGCCCCGGGGGTGGTGCGGCGGGCGGGAATTTCCCGGGAACCAAAGGCGTACGACACCGTCCCCAACATGCCGCAGCGGAGACCCAGCCCCTCCAACAATTGGCGAACAAACGCGGCCACGGTGGTTTTTCCGTTGGTGCCGGTGACGCCCACCAAGTTCAATTCGGCGGCGGGATTGCCATGAAAGGCGCAGGCCAGACGTGCCAAGGCGGCCCGGGAATCGGGAACCACCACGTGGGGCGCCTTCATGGGATGTCCGGGCGCTTTTTCCACCACCAATCCGGTGGCCCCGCGCCGCACGGCCTCGTCCAAATAGGCATGCCCGTCCATGTGCGTGCCTTGCACGGCATGGAAAATCACCCCCGGGCGCACTTGGCGGGAATCGGGCGTCACCCCATGCAATTGCTCCGGCCATTGGGCGGGCAAACGTTCTCCCGATGCCAATCCCAGTGCCGTCCGCCAAACTTCGGGCGCCAGAAACACGCCTTCATGTGCGTTCATGTTAAAAACCCTCCGGAGGAATGCCGTAGTACCCAATGGCATATTCGGCGATTTCTTTGAACACGGGCGCGGCCACGGAGCCCCCGGTCCGCAGTTCGCCCTGCGGTTCGTCGATGCTCACCAGAATGGTTACGACCGGATTTTGCGCGGGCAAAAAGCCGACGAAGCTGGCGACGTTGAGTTTTTCCGCATACCCGCCGCCCGGCAAAACCTTTTGGGCGGTACCGGTTTTTCCGGCGATTTCAAATCCTTCGATCGCGGCACGTCGTCCCGTCCCGCCCGGACGGGTCACCCCCGCGAGCATTCGTCGCATTTCCCGCGCGACTTCAGGACGGACCACGGGCGGACCCGCTTCCTCGGGATGGCGTTTGAACAACAAATCCCCGGAAGGCGAACGCACTTCCCGCACCACGTAGGGGCGCATCAACACCCCATCGTTGGCAATGGCGTTCATGGCCGCCGCCATCTGCACGGCGGTCACGTTCACGGCATGGCCAATGGACATGCGGCTGTGGGTCAGGCTGTCCCAATTGCGGGGATCGTGCATGATGCCGGATTCCTCGCCCGGCAAATCGATGCCCGTCCGTTGACCAAATCCAAACTTGCGCAAATAGTCATGCATCATTTCCGGTGCCATGCGCAGGGCGATTTTCGCGGTGCCAATGTTGCTGGATTTGTGCAGAACTTCCTCGGCGGTGAGGCGGGCATAGGGATGATAATCCCGCAAAGGCCGATTGCGGTGAATCCAAACCCCGTATTCACAATCGATGATTTCCGTGGGCTCCACCAGTCCTTCATTCAGGGCGGCGGCAAACACCAAGCCCTTGAAAATGGACCCCGGCTCATAACTGCCGGTGACGTTGCGATTGCGCATGTGCTCGCTGGGGGTGCGGTTGAACGCATTGGGGTCGTAGTCCGGGCGGCTGGCCATGGCCAGGATTTCGCCGGTTTTCACGTCCATCACCAAGGCCCAGCCCCCGGCGGCATTGTATTGTTTCAAAGCTTTCTCCAAGGCCTCCTCCACGCCGTGTTGGAGAAACAAATCAACGGTCAACGTCACGTCGGCGCCATCGGTCGGATCGATTTGCAAAGAACGGCGGCTGGCCATTTCACGCCTGCGGCCATCCTTTTCACTCACGCGAATCCCCCCACGGCTTTGCAGAAACCGGTGCATGGTTTGTTCCACGCCCGCGGAGCCCACGTCCTCGCGATTCACAAATCCCACCACGTGACTGAGCAGATTCCCATGGGGATAGCTGCGGGTATTGATGGTTTCCAACACCACGCCGTTTCTCAAGGAATGCTCCCGCAGGTACGCATCCAACTCCTCGGCCCGATATTCCTCGACGAAACGCTCCAAATAAGCGAAGCGGCGATTGGTTTCTTGAAGCCGGGCCCCGATCATCGCGGGTTCGACATGCAAAAACCGCGACAGGGCCGCATGGACCAACTGCGGATTATTATGCGCATGAATGAAACTGGGATCCACGCCCACATGCTTTCGCGATTCGTCCAAAGCCAGCAATCTGCCATTGCGATCCCGCACGGAACCGCGGGACGCTTTCAAATCTTCCCGATGGATCACGCGGCGCTGATAAGTCAGTCGCAGCTCGGTGTGATCTCCGAGCTGCAAATGTACCACCCGCGCGGCGAGTCCGCCGAACAACGTTAAAAAGAACAGACCGGTCAATCCGGCCCGCAAGCGCAGACCACTGATTTTTTTCACCGCACGCTCATCCTCCCACGGTCAGCATCCAAATGACTGACCATCGTGCGTTCGCCATGGCCACTTTCCCATAGTGCCATGTCCCGGATGTGCACCACTTGGTCATGCCGGGGAAGCCCCATGTTCAGGTTGTTGGCCTTCAGGGCCGCTTGGAGGTTCCGCGGACTGATCATGTCATTCCAGCGCACTTCCTCGCTGGCCACCCGCCTACGCAGTTGCTCCAAATCGTGTTCTTCGGTTTTGATCTGACGCGCCAGCGCTTCGGTTCGGCTGCACAACAGCAGGTAGAAAATTCCACCGGCCCCCAACAGCACCGCGATCAACGCCGTGCGCATGGGCATGCGGAATCCCTGGGATTGCAACTTGCGGTTGCGGGATCTCGTTGCCGTGGTTTTTCTTTTCGTCTTACGTTTTGCTGTCATTTTCCTGTCCTTTCTCAATAATTCTCAATTTTGCCGAACGCGCCCTGGGATTGGACGCGCGCTCTTGTTCACCGGCCTCCACCGGTTTCCGGGTCACCCGGGTGACGCGGGGGAGATCCCCGCGCCATTCACTGCCACCCTCGTAGAGGGAAATTTCCCGGCCCTCATGCCGCCGGAAGGTTTGCTTCACGATCCGATCTTCCAGCGAGTGAAACGAAATGACCGCCAGACGCCCGCCGGGCTTCAAGATCTGCAAGGCCCCTTCCAAACCACGCTCCACGGCGGTCAATTCGTCGTTGACCACCATGCGAAGCGCCTGGAAGGTGCGCGTGGCCGGATGGATGCGCGCACCCTTGCGTCCCCCCACCGCCGTTTCCACCAACGTGGCGAGCCCGGTGGTCGTGCGGATGGGATGTTCACCCCGGGTCTCCACGATCCGCTTGGCGATCCGCCGGGAAGCCCGGTCCTCGCCATAGCGGAAAATGACGTTGGCAATTTCCGTTTCCGTGGCCGTGGCCAGCCATTCGGCGGCGGTGGGTCCCCGGGTGGGGTCCATCCGCATGTCCAACGGCGCGTCAAACCGAAAACTGAAGCCACGCTCCGGGGTGTCCAACTGATCCGAACTCACGCCCAGATCCATGAGGATTGCATCTACATTCAAAAAACCGTGGGATTCCGCCAGAACACGGATATCCGCGAAATTGCCATGCACGGCCTGAAACCGTGAACCAAAATGTGCCAACCTTGCCGCGGTGCGGGCCAAGGCCTCCGGATCGCGATCCAACCCCAACAGACGTCCATGGGGCACCGAAGCCTCCAGCAAGGCCTCGGCATGACCGCCGCCACCCAAGGTGGCGTCGATGCAGACGGCGTCGGGTTGCACCCGCAGGCCCGACAGGACCTCCGTCCGCAAGACCGGCTGATGAACCGAACAGGCCATCATCGTCCTCGCGTGCCCCGGTCCGAAGCGCTGTCCCGGGCCGAAACCCGAAGGTCTCCCATGAAATCACCGTTCAACTTCTGCTTGTGCATCAGTTCCAAGGGCAATCGGGTACGTTCATCCGGCAAGCGGAATGCGCGTCCGCGTTTTGCGGTACGCAGTACCGCGGAAGCGCCAAACAAACTTTTCAAACTGGCCATGATGTGACTCCCGGAAGTTAGAGGGTTGGGTGAAGGGTTACATTTTCAAGGACTTGGCCGCAGAGGCCAAACCGGCGGAAGCGTTGCGCCTTTCGGCCCAAGCCTCCGGCGTCCAAAGCTCGATGCGATTGAATGCGCCGGCCAGAATCACCTCCGAAGACAACCCGGCGTAGGCCAGATGATCGTCTTTCACCCGAATGCGTCCTTGCGCATCAAAGGTGAGGTGATCGGATTCCGACGCCACCGTCAGCATCAGGTCCATCTCCTCGGGATCGGAAAGCTGCATGCTTTCCATCCGTTGCATGAGTTGGGCCATCACCGGCGGAGGCAGGAGCATCAAACAGGGTCTGCCGATACCGGGCATGAGATACAGGCTTTTGGCCTCTCCCACCAGATCCCGCCAAACCGAAGGGATTGTCAGCCGCTTTTTCGGGTCCAGGTTATGGGCATGGCGTCCCATAAACGGGGCCTGTCCCCCGCCTGATCCGGCGATAAGTTGCTGTAATTCGATAGACATTATTTGACACTCACCCCCACCTTACCCCACCTTGCCCCACCAAAGCAACTCAAATCCTTAAAAAGGTCAAAAAAAAGGCACCCCGATCAGGGTGCCTTTTTATGCAAATGAATGCAGCTGGTTATTCAGGACTTAGGGGAGTCCAACGCCTCCCGTTCCAGTTCCACCCGTGCCGCCCGTGCCGCCGGTCCCGCCAGTCGTTCCGCCGGTTCCAGTTCCGTTGGTGGTAAAGTTCCCCATGATGCCCGCCGAACGTGCATCCAAGGCTGAAGCCCGACCATTGGCAATCCAAGTTCCCCGCATTCTGAACTGTGTATTCGCATCGGTAAGCTCAAATTCCGTATAAGACGAAGAATCATCGCTAGATACATTTTCACGGTTACGTTCACGGGTATCCACGTTTTCCCGATCGCTTTCAGTCACGGTTTCATTGTCGGTCACCGAACCGGGTTCGGTTCCATCAACACCTTGCTGCGGGGGGGTCACGACCTGACTTTGCTGCGTTGTGGTCGACTGCACATTGGATTGGTTTGTTGATGTGGTGTTATGGCTGTCGGTGTCTGTCCGGCTACTTTCCCGGGTACGACTGTTTCCTTGGACATCCGTGACCGTGATCAGGTTGACCACCCCGGTGAATTCAACCCCGCTCCCACTGAAGGAAAGCTGATAACTGGCGACTTGGGCACCGGCGGCCATGGTTGAGCCCGGGTTGGCGACCAAGAGAGGCGCCCCCACTGAACCCGTATAACGGTTTCCATTGCTGTCCACCACTTCCAGACGGGTGCCGGATTGTTGCACGGTCAAATGGCTAATGCCAGACCCCCTTACAACTTCACCACCAGTCATGCCTTGGTAAAAACCGGAGATGTTGCTGAGGTTGGAAGCATTGGAGGTGTTGAAGCTGTTCGAGCTGCCGCCGCTGGACCAGTCGCAAGCAACCAAGAACAGCGTCGATAAACCCACAGTGACCAAAGATAAGGTCTTGGGGAATGATTTCATGAGGGGACTCCTTTTGAATATGGATGTGTAGAAACGATTGTGGATGTTCATTAGCGCGTTTGGATCCGTTGGGTTATTGTTTGCGCCGGACGACCCGATAAAAGATCACGGCAGGCGGGTTGGGGTCGGGATCACAGTATTCCATGGGTTGGCCATCATAACTTGCGGCCTGCCGGCTTCTTTGGTTGACAAGCGAACCGCTGTGCGCCTCTTCCCAGGTCATCATGTCCGTGGACCTTTGCACCACGTATTCAACGTTGGCAATGCCACTCCAAGAAATACCATGGGTGCATCCCGCAGGTGGCGGACCCAGAATCGCCGTCTCGGCGACCAAGGGGTCGGTTCCCATCAACACTTCCTGGCCATCGCTGACGCCATCGCCGTCGGTGTCGGGGTTAAAGGGATCCGTGCCAAAGACCAGAATCTCATAGGCGTCGGGGAGACCGTCCCCGTCTGAATCCGGACCCGTGTGCACATAAGACACGTTGTCCAACCAAACTTGATCCGGGTATTGGGCAAGTTTGCTGTCCTTGACATATTCCCAGCGCAAGGTGACAATGCCTTCGGGAATGGTGACGGTAATCACTTCCCAGCCCAATTGATTCACGTCGGTGCCGTGCGGCATATAATTGCTACCGATGTTCCACTGGTAAGTCTCGTCCATGGGACTGTCCGGGAAATCATTTGGGTCCAAGGCTTCCCAGCCCCAAAGGGGATTGGTCCAACCTTCACGTTCTTCGACGACGTTACCGTTGACGCGGAATTTGAGCCAATCGGCGGTATCCGTGTGTGTAGGCAAGTCCTCCTCGGTGCCCCATGACCACGCGAAGGTGATCACGCCCGGTCCAACAACCTGCGTTTCCAGCCAAGAAGTCTGGTTGTCACCCAAAATCGGGGTGTACGAAGAACCATTGTGGTTCAACCCGCCAGCCGTTACCGACATGGACCCATTATAAGCACGGACCGTGTCACAACGCCAAGGTTGATGCCCGCCGGTCACCCAGCCTGCGCCAAGCGCATCCAAGGAGAGACTTGGATCAGACAGCACACAATCCGCGACAGGATATTCCAAGATGCCGCCGAAGGGAAGCATCCGGGCGTCTCCATGGAGCACACCCGCGTGGAACCAGTCATTTTCCCAGTCTCTCGCATAGGAATAATCTTCTGCGGTTTCGCCGAAATCGTCGAAACTGAAGAAGCCGACCAATGCACCGCGTCCCCCCATGGCTTTGGCGGCATTCAGGCGACCGCCGGACAGCACGAGCCCTTCCCATTCGGGGAGTTTGTCGACACTGGAGAGAATCAGTTCTTTCACAGCGGAGACATCCAAGTGCGGATTTTGAGACATAATCAGGGCCGCGACACCGGCAACATGGGGTGCTGCCATTGAGGTGCCGCTGATGGAGTTGTACGTCGCATTCGGCCATGTACTCAGAATTTCATGGCCGGGAGCCGCCAAGTGCACGGTAAATGCCCCGTAATTACTAAACGCAGCACGATCATCGTGACGCGTGGACGCGGCAACGGAGATCATGTTGGGCAGGTTGTAATTCCCGGGACTCGACATGTTGAGGTCCACGTCGTGGCCATCATTTCCGGCCGCGGCCACAAACAAATGACCATGCCGGCCAGAAGCGGCAATGACATCGTACAACGCCTGTGAGTAGAATGAAGATCCCCAACTGTTGTTACTGATTCTCGCGCCGTTTTCCACGGCGTATTGAATCGAAGAGAGCGCGCCTTCCGTGGAGCCGCCTCCGGGGCCGAGGAAACGGATGGCCATCATCTCAGCACGCCAGTTTACACCGACCACGCCGAGGCCATTGTTGCCGACGGCGCCGATGGTACCCGCAACATGGGTGCCATGCCCGCCAACATCCATGGGATCGTCATTGCCTTCAAAGAAGTCATAGCCAAGCCCGGGCCACATGTTGGGCCAAAGATCGGGGTGAGTATAGTCAATCCCCGTGTCAATCACAGCCACGCGAATCCGGTTGCTTCCCCAATTTCTCAGAGCCCAGGCACCTTCGGCATCGATGTCTGCTCCCGGAATGCCAGGCTCTTCACCGTCGGTTTCGCTTGGTTGTCCAACGTTTTTCAATGCCCATTGTTGCCCATAAAGAGGGTCATTGGGCGTGGCAAGCGTTTGGTACATGTAATTGGGTTCCGCATATTGGACTTTGGCGTGATTTTTCAGTTGGTTCAGTTTCTGTTCCACGGAACTGCCATCATCGATGGTCATGACATAAATCGGTGCAATATCGAAAAGTTTCTTTTCGACCAGTCCCAATTCCTGAGCCAAGCCCCCCCGCACCACATCCGGTGAAACCTCGGGGTTGAAACGCACGACCACTTCATTGGGGACATGCGCTTCCGCCACGGCATCCTGTGGGGACAGCACCGTAAAGGCGCCACCGGCCAAGCTGTTCCCCACGGGACTGGGGTAACCCAAGACGGCCTGTTCATAACGGTTTTCGCCCAATGACGAGGAATGGATTTCTTCCGCGGAAGATACCCCACCCAGAATCATGATGCTGTCAATTCCGCCAATGAAATCTTCCCCAAATCTGAGGTGGCCGTCGTATAACAGGTGTTCATCCAAGCCCAATCCTCCCGGTGCCATCGCGCTGGTGGTACGGGAAACTTCAGTCCCGTTCACATAGATGCGCATGGTGTGGTTTTCAGGGTCATAGGATGCGGCCACATGCGTCCACCCCATGGGCCGATGGCTGGCCGCATCATTCGGCGGCGCTTCACTGGCCCGGGGTACAAGATTCGCGTGTGCGGGATTCGGAGTCTCGCCCGCTCCGGTTCCATTTACACGGACAACCGTGGACGAACCACTCGCGGGTACATTTTCATACAAGGCGTACAAACGAAGGTTTCCTTCGGCATCCGGTTCCAAGCCCATTTCATAGTTGATGCCGGAGGCATTCCGATAAGGATTGAAGACGGTTCGCCGAATAATGGCACCACCGTTTACATTTGTATCATCCGGGTTCACCCAAGCCTGAAGGGTCCATGCGCGCAATGCATGACGGTCTTGGTTTTCCACCTCCACGTATCCGGACCCATCGACCCTCAGGAATCCAGATCGCTCGGGACTCAAGGAAGACAAAGGATTGGAAGGAGAGATTATGCCGGCATTCGTATTCAAATACTCTTCCGGATTCGGAGGTGACGGCAATGTCGGTATCAATCCGTTATTGAAATCATCATAGGCGGTCAGCCAAGCCTCGTGCGCATCCCACCAGAACGGCAGGAGACGTTTTCCAGTGACTTCTTCCCAATCCGTGAGTCCATCGTCATCGGTATCCGCCATGTCCACGCGGGTTCCGCTCACATTTTGTTCAAACAGATTGGAGAGACCATCGCCATCGGCATCACGTTCACCGTCCGGAACGCCATCCCCAAAACTATCGCGTTTATGCGGATTGTAACGGTTATCGACCAAATACAGGTGATATTTGGTGATGTTCCAAAGCCCATCGCCACTAGCATCCTGATAAGCGATGGAGGGTCCTTCGGGATCAAAACCAAAGAGGATGTACCACCAGTCGGGAATCCCATCCAAGTTGGAGTCCATCTCGGTGAAATTCACCGGGGAGTCGGGCGCATCCACCATGTGGGCTTCACCCACCAAGGTGCCGGCATTCCGCCAATGGTTCAACCAGTCCTGCTCGAAACCGGGGGCAAATTCTTCGACTTGACCCCAATACCAATTCGGATTTCCACTGGTGCCATAATGACGTCCGTCCACATCGGGTCCCACGGCACTGGTGCCGTCGTCAAAACTGTAGTAGGAAACCATTCCCAGCGGGGCCCGGTGACCAATGCCGTTCATGAGGAAACGAATTTCTTCCACATCGATGGGACGGTTGAAGAAAGCCACTTCATCCAGTCGGCCTTCGAACCCGGGTCCGATTTTGGTCAGATTATGACCAAACCCAAGATATCCAGGGCGTTTGGGCGTCGTGGTGTATGCCACTTGCACCCCATTGAAATAAATGGACATGGTTGCGTTTTCTTTGTCAAAACGGGCCGCCACGTGCGTCCAATAGCCCATGGGAAGTGCCACCGGCGTGGTCAAACTGACTTCGCCGGAGCCATCACTGGCGGAGAATCGAAGTTCCACTTCTCCGGAAGCCAACACACGCAGGTCATAATTCCACATGCCGGGGAAATATTGACGTTGAATGATGCTGCCGCCATGGGACACGGGATCCACCCAAGCCATCAGGGTGAAATGATCCATGTCAAAACGATCCTGTCGAGGAGCCAAGACATAAGAGTCAATGTCCCCATCCAATTCCAAGGCCCGATCCATTGTCGGGATCAGGGAACTGGTCGGAACTTTGTCCGCATGGTTGCCGTCCACCAAACCATTGTCAGCGGTATCCGGCAAACCGGGATGCGTACCCATTTCCTGTTCGGCCAAGTTGGAAAGGCCGTCTCCATCACTGTCCCAATCTCCGTCGGATATCACCCCGTCCGGATCCAGGGAATACGCATTCCAAGGATCGGACCCCAGCAAGTATTCCGTGAAATTGTTCAGGCCGTCTCCATCCCAGTCTTCCAAGGCAACGGAGGGTCCATCGGGATCAACTCCTTGCTGGACATACCACCAATCGGGAATGCCGTCGTTATTGCTGTCGAACTCAGTCATTCTGACAGGCGCGTACATGTCCGCGAACACCATTTCGGCTTCTCCGAAGAGCGTACCGGCATGGAACCACTCGAAACGCCAGTCATTTTCAAAGTCAGGGGCGAATTCCTCGACTTGTCCCCACCACCAGTCAGAGCGTCCGCTGGTGCCGAAGTGACGTCCCAAGGGATCGCCGGGATCCAGCACGGCGCTTGTGCCATCATCGAAACGATAATAACTGACCAAACCGTCCAGGGTACTGTGATAAATCCCCTCTTCGGTGGAATGGATTTCCTCGAGCGACAAGGCCCGATCAAAAATGGCCACTTCATCCATTTGCCCGATAAAGCCTTGGCCCGCCCGGGTGTATATGGGACCGACGCCGCCAATGGAAGGACGTTTGGAGGTCATGACCGTGGCCACTTGATAGCCATTCAGGACAATGGAAAGTCGCCCGGTATCCGGGTTGAATCGACCGGCGACGTGCGTCCAGTCATCCAAAAGCAATGGAATGTTCGCCGGGGTCGTCAACACGACATCCGCGGAAAGGTCCCCGGGCGTAAACCGGAGTTCGACTTGCCCGGAGGGAAGCAGCCGCAGGGAATAGTTGAAGGTGTCGGTACGGGTTTGACGCTCCAGAATCACCCCGTCGTGAACCGTGGGATATACCCAGGCTTGAATGGTCCACGCTTTCAGGGCGAACCGGGCTTCCATGGGCATTTCGACGTAACCGCCGTTCAATTCAAGCACACGGTCAAACAAAGGCGCAAGGGACTGTGCCGGATTCGGATCCGTGGCATCGCCATCCAAGAGGCCATTGTCCGCAGTGTCCATCAATCGGGGATGCGTGCCATGTTGCTGTTCTTGTATGTTGCTGAGCCCATCGCCATCCGCATCTTCCTGCGGGTCCAAAACCCCGTTGTTATTGGAGTCGTGTGCGGTGGGATTGGTGTCCGCCCAATATTCATAGAGCATGCGCAAACCATCTCCATCGGCATCCAAGCGCGGATCAATGAACATGCCTTGTCCAAAGTAAATGTCGCCCCACCAATCCGCGATTTGATTGCGCTCTTGGTCGTTGAACAATTCCAGCAGACGAGCGTGTTCCATGTCATCAAAGGTCACGCCACGGATGGAAAGATCCCAATTCAAGGGGTTGATATGGTCCTCGGCGCCAAAACCGTTGATGGAGTTGGTGATGGGATTGAAGATGCTGGTGTTGGTGCCATCATCAAAGGTGTAATAGGCCACCATCTGGGGCAGTTGGTCAAGAAACAACCCCTCGGGCCTGGTCACATCGGTACCGTCATCCACTTCTTCTTCGAGGAACTCCAGTTCGCTCAAGAAAATCGCACTGTCATAAATTTCATCGAATGCGTCGGCAATAACCAACTTGAGGGTATAGGTCCCCGGGGCCAGCGAGCGGCTGGTGGTCAACAGAGGGGTCAAACCGTCGTATTCGATGGGCAAGGTCACCACGCGTTTTCCAATCGTGGCCGGATGTCCGGGATGGAATCGGTCGTTGTTCAACAGGAAAAAGTTGTTGTTGACGGTGATTGGATTTCCGAAATTATCGAAGGAAACATTCACCCCGTTCAAAAAGGCGCCGAAAGCATCGTTGAAGGGAGAACCAACGAATTCGGGGAACTCTTCGGACCCATAGACCAATTTGAACCGGAAGCCGCGAATGGTTTCGTCCACGGTAAATGTAATGGTCAACGCGGCCGCATCAAAGGTCGGCACATCGGGACCAATCAAGGCCTCGAGATCCGGATCCCCGGGGGTGCCGAATGCCGTGCTCACGTCGGGTGCCGAATTCACATTGGTCACCGCATCCACGACTCGTCCCGTGGAAAGCACAATTCCATTGGGGGGACGAGCAAAGCCTTCCGCCATGAAGGGGAAATTGGCATAGGTGCCCGCCGCTTCATCGTCGCCCACGTATTCCACGGAATCAATGGTGACCCCGTCAGGCAAAGCCCCGGCCAGAAATTGGTTCAATAGCGCATCGGCATCCGAATTGGGCGTGACTTGGAAGGGATCGATCGGCACTTCAATTTCTTCGGTGGCAATAATTTCCTTCGAGATGGTTTTATTGAACCAATCCGCGATTTGGGTGGCATTGCGGGCCACATGCCAAACCCTGAATTCGTCCAAATGTCCATTGACCCCTTCCCCAATCACGGTGGTTCCGTCTTTGGAGGATGCGGGACGCGCGGTCACGGTTTGGGTTTGCATGGCCAAGCCATTCACATACAAACTCAAGGCGTTGGATTTCGGATTCCATACGCCGGCCAAATGCGTCCAAGTGTTCGCGGGGATCGCTCCATTCGCGCCCGCAAAATGCAAGTTGCCATTGGCGGTAGTAAACTGAACCGTGGGTTCATTGTTTTCCACCCGCAGGGCAAATGCGGTTTGCCCAGAACGGGTGGTTCTGGAAACCAAATTACCGGTTTCACTGTCCGAGGCCAGATTCACCCAAACTTCAATGGTCCAGGTTTCAAGATTAAAGCGGTCTTCCAAGGTAATGTTTTCACGGCCGGGCACGAGGAAAGGCGTACCGTCCAACACAATGCTTTTGGGCTCATGGGGACTGCGGGAATTCAGAGGATTTGTCACACTGCGTCCGCCATGTGAAATCAATGGGTTTAAAGAATCGCCATCGCTGATGCCGTTGTCAGACGTGTCCGGGTTGGTCGGATCGGTCCCCCAAACGTAAATCTCCTCCCAGTTACTCAATCCATCCCCGTCGGAATCCCATTCACCGTCATTCAAGACGCCGCTGGGGTCAAGTGAATAGGGATTGGCCGGGTCTGAACCGAGCTTGAATTCCCATTCATTGGTCAATCCGTCCCCGTCATAATCGTCATTCAGGGCGTTGGCATAGCCCAGCTCAAACCATTGACGACCTTCAAAATCCATGGGCGGGGGCTGTCTGCTGCCCATGGAGGCATAGACCCACCAACGACGGCCCGAGGGGGTGGCCAGGTTATCATTGCTCTTCCGGATATAAAACTGCCCGTCTATCAACAACTGGGCGTCAAAATATTCATACTCTGATTCCGTGTTGCCGTTATTGTTTTCCAGACGAACCGCAATCACGTTGGGGCCTTCCTGCAAAAAGCGCCGAATCAGTGAATTGGGTAAATATAACCCAATTGGAGCTGGTTCGCCTTGGCGTTCGAAGGTATTGGGTGAGGGTAAAATGTTCGGATCTTGCAGGTTTAACTGTTGCCCGTTGATCCAAACCGTGACATCACCCAAATATCCGATACGCAATTCCGCATACTCGGGAACGTGGTGCAGCGTGAAGCTCTTTAGATAATGCGCCACATCCGGGTTCTCCCAGAGCCGCTGACTGGCAACGGGCTCGAGAGGGGTGAAATCAATGGACCATCCGATCGGATGCAGAGCATTCATGAAGTCATCACTGGCCGTCACCCGTTGGGTAAATGGGCGAGAAGGCACAATCGCACCAGCCAAATTCCGTACCGTGGGATAGTATTCAACATCGGCGGAATAGTACAAGTCTTCCCACCAGTCGGGCAAACCGTCTTGGTTGCGGTCATCAAAGTCCTCCCCGGCGCGCGGGGGCGTTTCAAAGGCATCAAAAACAACGCCACGCAAGCTGTATGCCCAAGCGCCTTCCAGATCGGGTAATTGTACTCGATGGGCAAAGTCCTCGGCACCGCGTGCGTCTTCAGGCCCGTCCCCATCCAAAGTCGGGTCTTCCAATGCGGCAATGATGGCCGCAGTATCCGTCGGGTCCGTACCGGGAGGCAATGCCCGCCCATCGTCGAATCGGAAATTGGCAATCATACCGGGTTCATTCAATTGAACCAAGTAGACGATTCCATACCGAATTTGGGACTCCAATCGGGCAACATTCCAGAGGCGTACATCTTTCAAATGTCCGCGCAATCCATCATCACCAATGAAGGCGCGCCCGGGAATCCGTCTGACGGTATCCCCACCTGACATGGGGGTACCGAACACTTCCTTCTGACGGATCAAAAAGCCATTTTGATAAATTTTCAACTGACGAGTGGCATGGTTGAAGGTGGCAGACAAATGCGTCCACTCATCCCCCGAAATGGGATCGCCGTTCAAACGGGCGATTTGTGTGGGTGAAGCGGTTTGAAACTCCACGTAGGGCACGTTGGCCTCAATCCCCAACCGGTAATACACGATGGGCGTGCCGACGGGAGATCCCGCAACCATTTCCCAACTTTGCCCGACGTATTCAATGATACTTCCGGTCTGATCCGCCGCACCATCGGGACGATACCAAGACTCCAAGGTCCAGGAACTGGTGTTAAAACGGGTGCGATCAAATGTCGGGCGCGGAATTTCCAGACGGTCCGCTCCCGCCTCCAACCGCATGGACTTGGGACGCAGCAAGGGATTCGTGGAGTGAACGTTCAACGGATCCATGGAATGGGTGGGATTGCTGACCCGACCAAACATCGAGGGATCCATTTCATCTTTGTCCGTGATCCCGTCGTTGTCGGTATCGGGGCGCCCCGGATGCGACCCAATCAAAAATTCGGCATAGTTGGAAAGCCCGTCTCCGTCACTGTCGAAATCCGCATCGGAGACGTTATCGCCTCTGGAACTCCAAGCCCGGGGATCGGTTCCGGCCCAATATTCATAAATATTGGGCAGCCCGTTTCCTGACAAATCACCCCAAGGTCCCAGTTCGGGACGATTAGGGGGGACGACATCGTTGGGGGCCAAACCAAAATACACTTCGAATACGTCTGGCATCCCGTCGCCATCGGAGTCCAAACGATAAGGAGAATCGGAAGGCATGGGGAAGAAGATGGGATATGAAGCGGGAAGTCCATCTGAATATTGGTCAAAATCATCATCCACGGGCACAATGGGCACCACGCCGAAAGTCATGCTAGCCCCGGGGACATACACCGCCGCCGCATCATCATATCCAATTACGTTCCGTGGCGCGATCGCATCTTGTACCGTTTCTCCCCCATCGTTCATGTGGAAGTAAGCGGCCATGACCTGGCTCAGCATAATCCGGTTGTCAGATTGAATGGGCGCATTGGAGTCAGAGTCCAAGATCACCCGGGCTTCATTGAAAAGCTCTCCGAAAATACCGGCATTCGCGGCATCTTCAATGGTGTCATTGTCTTGGTCCACAAAATCAAACCCAAAATACATCTGAAGAGATGGAAGGATCTGAGTGCCGAGAAAATAATTGTTGGCAATGAAGTTTTCCGACAGGGCTACATTGTAAAGGGAAACTTCATCAATGAGTGTGAAAGGATCGGCGAAGCCATCTCCCATGGATACCGAACTGGCCGCCGTGGCCAATTGGGCTCTGAATCCATTGTTACACAATTCGTTTTCATTCGCCAAGTGCCAGTCTGACCCCGCACCCGTGGTGATGATGCGTTCCGCGACCAACACACCGTTTACCAACAACATGAACCGGTCCCCTTCCAATACGGTGGCGACGTGATTCCACTCGTTGTTAGCCACAAAACCACCCATGATCGTGTGCGTCCCCCACCTTGACCCGGGTATACCCGGACAATCCCCGTCATCACGGATCATAAACAAACTTGAATACAGGACGCTGATGGTCGCGTAGGCTTGGCCGCTGCCATCGACACCCATTCGATAGTTGTACAACGTTCGGTTATCATGCGGGGAGGTCCCGGCCGGGCGCTCAACGATCACCCCGTCATTTGAGGTTTTCACCCAAGACTGCAGCGTAAAGTCACCGCTCATCACATGACCGGAAAACGGTTCGACATCAAAGGTGCCGCTGTTGGGATTCAGTGAACCCATAATCACACTGTCGCGACCAAAAAGCAGGGTTTTGAAGGCATTGGACCGAATCCAAGCATTGGGAATGCCATGATCCCAAATCCGCACTTCGTCCAAACGGCCAATCAGATTTTGACCAATAATGAGTTCCCCTTGCTGAGGCCCGACCGCGTTGGTGCTGTTGATCACGCGTTGGCGCACATTGGCGCCATTGTAAAAGAGGGAAAGGGTTCTTTGGTTGAGATTTTCATCGAAATGGAATCGACCGCCCAACATCACCCATTCTTCCAAATGTACGGGTTCGACGCCCACAATCTCGTGGGTTTGACCACCCAAGGTGTCGATGCGCAAAAAGGGAAGCCTTGTGCCAGACTGAATCCCCATTTGGAAGGTGCGGCGGTTGTGTGGCCGAGAACGACGTTCGAAAAGGATAATGTCCGCCAAAGGCTCTTCGTCCAGAAACACCATGGCTTCCAAGGTCCAGTCAGACAAGTTGAAGCGTTGACCGTCTTCATCGTAGCCGGGCACATTCGCGGGAACTTCCAAATGCCCGGTGCCGTCATTCTGTAAATAACGCAAAACGAAAGGTGACAAGTCATCAACAGGGTTTGTGCCGATCAAGATTTCGATGCCGTCATCCACGCCATCGTCATCCGTATCGGCCAATGCCGGATTGGTGCCGAAAATCATGATTTCTTCGAAGTTGGACAGTCCATCACCATCGGAGTCATACTCGCCGTCATTCAAAACCGCATCAAATGTGTGGGGATCCTGTGGATTGCCCCCCAATTGAAATTCCCAGAAGTTGGTCAAACCGTCATTGTCCCAATCGTCGCTGGCCACGGAAGGCCCTGTGGGGTCCAAGTCGTAGGAAAGATACCACCAGTCGGGGAGCCCGTCGTTGTTCGAATCCCCGGAATCCGGGAAAAACAAGGGGTTTGGCGTTGCATCGGCGGTCCCGAAGGCATCGAAAACCACGCTGTTGGGCATGATGGCGAGATCGGGATTGATTACGGGGCTGCCCGCCAACGTCACTTTGAAATATTTGCTGGGGCCAACGATGGGCGTGGGGTCGGGATTGCCTGGAAACGCGGGGGCAAAATCCACGGGCTCAATGGTGGTGCCCGCGCCCCAATGTACGGTGGCGGGATTCCCCGTGGGCACCATGTCCCCGTCAGCGTCCTCTTGGTAAAAGCGCAAATTTTGTGGAGTGACTGAGGAAGAGTCCATCGCGGTACTGAACGCCAAATAGACAATATCCCCGGCATCATATACGCCGTTTTCATTGGTATCGTGCCAACTCACGGAGTTGAGAAACGGACTGCCTTCGAAAACTTCCAGATATTCAAAATCAGTGGCATAGGTGCCCACTTTAAACCGGTAAGACCCTGCACCGGGGGCCAAGGCCGTGATGGGAATGTGTACAAAGGTTGCACCGGGCCCAAAGGTCACGCTGGCGGGCATGCTGAGAATGGAGGGCTTGGAGTTTTGAATGGTCACGTTCAATGTCCCGCCACTTTCCGCGCTGGGCCGCATGAGGAAAAAGCTGTAGGTGTTGCCAACTGGCACCGGGCCGTAAGGGGATGGATAGAAAGTCAAATTCGGATCCGTCACCGCAAAACTGAACATGGCCGGATTGTAGTTGTTGGCAATGGCAAGAATGTCCACGGAACCGGCGGGCAAAAGTCCGGCCACGTCGAAAGGGAGAATTTCGTCACCGGCGTTGAAAGGCAACACCAACGGCGAGACCGTGGCTTTGTCCGAGGAATTCACAAACAATTCGACCTGACCGGCGGCAGGCGCGGGTGCGCCCAGATCGACTTCGAAGTTTGTGTCGTCGAGGTCCCCGGCCACCACCGACGCGGGGCCATTAATCGTGAGCTGCGCGAAGGCCGGCAATGCCCCGAAAAATGCGCATGAAATGACGAAAAGTACTGAGAATTTCATTTTATTCATTACCGGTCTCCTGGATCAGAGTCTGTTTGTCCCCGTTGGGAAGGTTCGTATTTGAAAGTGTGGCCCACAATGCTTCGTTGGCCTGGGCGATTTTGGTTTTTCGCTCCGCAATTTGAGCCTCATTAAGCACATCTTTCTCTTGATCAAGCTCATTTTGCATTTGAACGATGTGAGTGGCCTTTTCGAAAAGTTCTTGCCGCCTTTGCGCCTCTTCGGTTTGCCGGGCTTCGGCTTCCGGCGAGCGGGAGGTTTCTACCGCTTGCTCATCGACGGTGTCGCCGGGCATATGCCGAAAGCGCTGTGAAAACAGGCGGTTATAGCGTTCCATCTCAATGACCAGCCGAGAAACTTCGGGGCTTTCCTCACGGGCGGTTTGTATCCAATCGTTGAACTCACCCCGGGCCAAGGGACGCCCCAGATCTTTTTCAGCCAAGGCTTCCAACTTGTCTCTCCGCGAATTGACCTCCGACTGGAGGACTTTCATTTCCGTGTAAGGGTGTTGGGCCTGCGGATCTCCCATATTCGGCGCCTGCCGATGGACGGCTCTGGCTTTGGCGGCATCCTGCGACACGGCTGCCTCGCCTTCCGTCGATTCCTCGGCGGCAAGATTCAAGGACGCCATGCAGAACGTGACTGCGGTTGCGCGAAAGAGCATGCGAGGAGAAGGACGGCCCATCCATCGTTTCGGGTTCAAGGTCGTTAGATTCTGGAGATGCTTCAACTTTATTCCGTGTGCTTGGGTGAATGCGCCCAGTCCATTAACGGGACTGTGACGGTGTATTATGTTTTTCATATAAATCGAGTTGCCGCTCAATTTGCAACCTTTTTCGGATTTGTTCGCGGGCCGCACCCCGCAATTCTTCAAATTCATCGGCGCTTTCCCGATATGCCTCGGACCCAGTTCGCTGCATGGCGGCCTGTTGACGGGCCAAAACGAGTCTCTCTGTCGTTTCACGGTATTCGGCCTGCAGTTGCGCCTGGCTTTCCCGCAATGTTTCTACTTGTTCTTCCTCCAACTCGCCCGCGGGGACGAACAAAAGCTCTTCCAATTCCGTGAATTCAGGGGCGGCGCGGGTCTCCGGCTCTGCATCGGGAATGCTGGGAGCAATGGCCCCACCGCCTACCGCTTCGTTTCCTTCGGCATTTTCGTTGTTCTCTTCATGCGCGGTGGCCTCGTCATCCTCGGAAACCACGGACGTCTCGCTTTGTCCGGCTTCCGTGCTTTCGCCACGCACCCACCCACCGAGCATCACCACAACCGCCAATGCCGACAGAAAAGCCCGCCCTCCGAAACCAAGTCTCTCGAAACCCGGCCTACAGTTCCGATCTGCTTGGATCCTCACAGCCTGAATTTCCTCAATGCACTGCCCCGATTGAGTTTGTGTGGATCCCTTTGCGGTCTTTGTTTTTTGCATGAAAATCATAGTTAACACCATACCCAAGTTGAGTCCAAAAGGTCAAGCGATGAAATCACTTTATTTCGTTTTTTTTTGTGGAATGTGACCCCGAAATGGGTTTTGGGGATGCGGATCGGCTCAACGGGACTGAATTCCCCAAGAGGGGAGACGAACTTCCGCGCCGTCCCAACGGAAAATGTGGGCGACCCGCGCATGGTTTCGGCGTCTGGTTCCGCTTATAACGTCGAGGGAGAGATGCGGTCAAAGTGCTGTTGCAAGGACCGGGGAATCTCTGCGCCACTTGATGACGGCATCCGGATCTGTGCGGCATCCCTTTGGTAACGGGAAGGCGGCAATGCCAGCTTCACCTCCAGCCCCGGAGCCGTTCCCCTCAAGATTTCAGGCTCCCGCCCGGGGGAGATGCGGGTGAGGGTCAATTCGAGTTGGTGGTTTTCAGGATTCAATGGATGCCCCGCCCCTCCTCCCGCTTCCCGATGCGGAGAAATCGTGTTCAAGCTCCGCAAGGTCAGGGTTCCCGCCAGACGCGACTCGGATTCCTCCGGGTCAATGTCCCTCTGCAATTCCACCAGCCAATCCAAAAAGGCCAACCCGCCGGGAAGGGGCTCGGCCCTGGAAATCCGCGCAAAGCGAGCTCCGTAGATTCTTCCCCTGTACTGCGTGCCTTCCGGAGTCGCAAGGGTCAATATTTCACCGTCTTTCCTCATGACAAGGGTTTCAGACCCCGTCTGCAAATCAAAAACGGCCGCCATGCGCGCAAACGGTTCCAAAGCGTCGTTGAAAGCCCGCAAGACGGCGGCACGGCGCATTTGCAACCCGCCCAAGATCAGAGGGGTCAACAACAACATGACATACACGCCGCGCCGGAAAATCTTTTTTTGGGTCCTGCGCCTCACAGGTCCTCCTCTCCACTTTCCCAAGGACATTCGGGAATGGCGCTCACAAACCAACGACCATACCACTTGTCCCGAATGCGCGGGTCCAAAATCACCACCGTGCCCCGGTCCTCGCGACTGCGAATCAGACGTCCAACCCCTTGCTTGAACTTCAACACCGCCTCGGGCAGGGAATAATCCTTGAAGGCATTTCCACCCGCGCTGCTGATTTGCTCCATCCGGGCTTGAATCAACGGATGATCGGGCACTGCAAAGGGCAGTTTGGTGATGATCACATTGCGAAGCGCCTCCCCGGGCACATCCACCCCCATCCAAAAACTGTTCAACCCGAACAAGACACTCCGGTCGGTGCGCTTGAAGGCTTCGAGAATCTGATGACGGCTCTGATCCCGCCCCTGCACCCAACAACTGTACCCGTCCCGCGTCAGCGAAGATTCAATCCGCTTGAGTACGTCCTTCATCAGGGCAATGGACGTAAACAACACGAAAGCCCCGCCTTCGCTGCGGCGCACGTGACGGTTGATCTCCATGGCGGCGCGGTCGGCAAATTCCACTTGATTGGGCTCGGGAATCCCGGTGGGCACGATCACCCGCATCTGGTTGGCGTGGTCAAACGGACTGCCCGCCTGCAATTCCCTGGCGTTTTCGGCCCCGAGCCGTTTGCGGCAATACCCCAAATTGCCGCCAACCGCCAAGGTGGCGCTGGCCAACACCACACAGTGCATGCGGTCAAAGAGAAGGTCTTTGAGCAAGGGTCCCACCTGAATCGGGGCAGCGTTCAGGACGATGCGAGGTTTGGCGGCCTGCCCCTCGCGCTCGATCCAATACACGCAATCCTCGTCCCGCTGTTCCAAAAACGTCAGCAAACCATTGGCCAGATCGGCGGCCCGCCGACGGGCCAGGGCCAACTCGGCCCGCAAGTCCCCGGAATCCAGATCCTCCTCCAGATCCCGGATTTTTTCCGACACCCGGTTCAGCAATCCGGGAATGGGGGTCTGAACGTCCAACGGTTGCCGAACCCGCGAGGTATTTCCCGTGCCCCCCTGCTGAAACAGCCACATCTGCATTTCCTGGAACAGTTGGTCCACATGACTGCGGATTTCGCCCACCTCATGCGCCACCTGCCCGGCTTTGATCACCGCCAAAAGTCCTTTTTCGTTGTCGGGATTGTACAGGCTGCGGATCCAGCGAATAAAACTCCACTGGGTGATGCGCAGCCCCAGCGCCTGCCCGGCCACGTCTTCGATTTGGTGCGCCTCGTCCAACACCGCGACATCAAATTCGGGCAACAGCCCCCCGCCCCCGCCGCGCATGGCCAAATCGGCGAAAAACATGGCGTGGTTCACAATCAAAATGTCCGCCTCCTGCATTTCCGCCCGCGCTTTGGTCAACGGACAATGTTTGTGCTCCCGCTGGGCCGGATAGACACAGGTCCCCTCTTCCGCGCATACCTGCGCCCAGACATCCGGCGGCGGTGGCTCTTTCAGCGATTGCAGCGACCCGTCCCACTCCCCGTCCACCATCGCGTCCAACCGGTCCAGCCACATGCGGTGCTGGGCATGAAACAGATCTCCCCCCATACGACGCGCCAAAGCCAGACGCTTCCGACACAGATAATTACTCCGCCCCTTCACCAACACCGCCTTGATTTCCCGCCCCAAGCATTGACTCAGCCGCGGCACGTCGTGATGCAAAAGCTGTTCCTGCAAACTAATGGTGTACGTGCTCACCACCACCTTTTGCTTGGTCTCCAGGGCCGCCAACAAAGTGGGCACCAAATACGCGAACGACTTGCCCACGCCCGTGCCCGCCTCCACCACCAAATGCTTCCCCTCGTGCACGCAGGCCGCGATCGCCTCCGCCATTTCCAATTGCTGCGGACGTTGCTCGTAGGCTTTCCCCTCCCCTGCGAACACCTCGGACATCATCCCGCCCTCCCCCAAAACCTGATGTACCCCCTCCGTGCAATCCGGGAAAGCGGGCCCGTCCGCTTCGGGCGCGTCGGGCTCGAACGGATCCATACGGGACGTGTTTCGAATGGGGGCAATCATTAGGATTTCTAAATGGTCGTGATTCTATCGGCCAAACCCTATAAACCCGAAGGCCCCATTGGGCAAGCATCGAGTATGGGATTTCATGGCTGCAGGATCACGCTCACCGCATCCATGCGAATGCCGCCCCCGCCCTCCTCGCGATACACCCGCACCTCGTTTTCGCCCTCCCGCAACTGCGCAAAAGGCACCTCCACGTCATAGATGCCGATGGCACTGGGAACAATCTCCACCTCATGCCCGTTGAAAGTCACGCGCGCCTGCCCTCCGTTCAATCCGGCATGAACCAGCCGCAGCCACGCCCGGGACGCGTCCGTGGATTCCATGGACGGAACCTCAACCGTATGCACCGAATGCCCCCCTTCCGGGACGCCTTGCAGAACTTCCGGGGCATAAAACTGATGGCGTTCCACCCCTTCGGGATCCGGCGTCCCCTCAAGGTCCAACACCCAAACCGCGCTCTCGCGCACGGCCAAATCCACATTCGTCTCCCAGCTTCCCCCCGCGGCCTCGACCCGAACCTCCTCGATCTCCATGTCTTCGCCCGGTTTGCGGAAGGTCACTCCTTGAATGGAGGAGCCCCGCGGCGCGTCAATCTTCAGCGGACGCTGCAAACGGCCCCGGGTATCGTTGAATACCGCCACGACCAGTTGATTTTCCGCATTCAAAGAGGACACCACCCACACATCCGCCCGGGGCGAGTCCGCCTCCATCAGCCGACCCCGCAAAGGCCGCATCATCCGAAACGCGGCCGGCACGCCCCGATTGTGATGCGCCTCGTGGGCCGCGCGCGCCTCGGCCTTGTCGGGAATTTTGTCGATCAGATGCAACACGTCCCGCATCATATAGGTATACGCGGCCCGGTCCCGCACTTCCGGCGGGGTGGTGTTGTAGCCCGGTTGCGCCCAGCCCGGACGCTCGGGATCGAGATCCCCGCCCGCCTCGGTATTGTAAAACTTCAAGGCCTTGCCGTGCGTCGTCACCGTATACGCAGTCGCCATTTCAAACGAAGCCGCCACTTGCAGGGTATTGCCGCCATAATGATGTTCGCTGTACCCATCGGCCCATTCAATCGCCGCGTCCAAGGTCGGACGATGCACCGTCTCCCAAGTGCGGTAGCCGTTCTGATGAATATGAAAATCCCAGCCCACCACCAGAATCACCTCCGGATTGGCTTCCTTCAACGCCGGGGCAAACACCTTCAGCATTTCATTGTACCACTGAACGTTCTGCAAGCCCGGCCAAAAAGATTCCTGGGTCATGTCCTTGGCCCAGGGACGGGTCTCGGCCCGGTATTCGCGGTTGCGCCACGTCCAAGTGCCCCCCTCCTGCACATCCCCCGGCATATAACGGCTCGCGAGGGCGTCAAATTGCCCGTTATCCGTCCGCACCGCCACCTGAAGTTCGGACCAGCGCAAATGCTCGGTCGGCTCATCGGCATAATGCAAAGTCATCCGTCCCCCCGGCTCCCGATCCTCCTGCCGATAGTATTGTCCATTGTAATTCACTCCCGGACGCACCCCCCAGTTCAAATACGGCTCATTCCAAAATTCCACGATCGGCTGACGGTCCAGTTCCTTGGATGCCTCCCCATAGGTTCGGGCCACCGACCGCAAACGCTCCGCCCAGTCCGCGTGCTGCACGATCAGCGCCGGCTGATAACGGTCCCAAAAGCACTCCACCACATGCGACAGTCCATGGGGCGCATTCCCCGGACGCCCGGGACCATGGGAAATCGTGCGAACCGATTCCACCCCCCAGTCCGCAATCCGCTCCGGCGTCAATTGCGTGGCATGCACCCCGAAAAGCCCCCGCGGCACCTCCGCCTGACCGTTCACGACTTTCGCCCGACCCGTGACGCGCAGCGCGTCTCCGGACACTGGAAACACCCACAACCCATTCAGAACCAGACTCAAAAGACAAAGCAAATGCGATTTCATGAAAAGATTCATACCCCTCCCTCCCTCAAAAGTCAAAACCAACATCCCCACATGAAGAGAGGAACCAACGGATGGCTGCGCCGGACAACGGATGCAATGCATAAAACCAACGGATCAAAATGGACTGGATTTTACGACCTGCGGATGCCGAGACACGGCCTGCGGATCTTTCGGAAGGGTGGAAAGGTTTGTGCAGGGCAAACGGCATATGTCATTGGTATGAGTTGCCTTTGGGTTTTCAGAGCATCCGCAGGCCGTGTCTTGGCATCC
>JAFIGC010000254.1 GCA_020831635.1 Verrucomicrobiota bacterium
CCCGTGCAGTTTGCCGGACCCAAACCGCCCCCCCCCCCGCGACCCAAACCCCGTTCCCAAACGGATTTGGCCGCCGCCATAGAGAAGGCCCAACTCCCCAAGGGCGGAAAATCGATTGAAGACGTGTACGCGAAAATCGCGGACATCAAGGAAATCGAAGAACTGGAAGTCGCCATTGAAGACGGCAAGATCGTGGACCAATCCTCGTTGCTCAACGTCCGCACCCTCATGGTGGACATGTCCAAGAGCAACATCCGCATGGAACGGATCAAAATCAAAAACATCCGCCCCGTGCGCACCAAAACCAGCAAACCCAATATGGGCGATCGCGCCAACATCAAACAGGCGATTGTCGGCGGCATCCTGCTCAGTCAGCCCAAAGCCCTCCGTGAAGACCCCTTCCATTCCAATCCCGGCGAATTGTAAGCCGTTTCCGACCGTCGGAAACAAAATTTCCAAGGCTTCCGACGCTCGGAAACTTTGCTCTCCAATCTTCCGAGACTCGGAAAGAAATTTTTGCAGGCTTCCGACGCTCGGAAACGCATGGGGGCGTCTTGAAATCGAGGTATGACGTCTTGCTGACCTCCCGCGGCCTTGCGGAAAGTCGGGAAAAGGCCCAGCGCTTGATCCGAGCCGGTCAAGTACGGGTCAATGGTCAGGTGATGACCAAGCCGGGCGTGCAAATCGATGCCGAGGCGGAACTGGACGTGGCCCAACCGCCCCGTTTTGTCAGCCGCGGCGGCGACAAATTGATGGGAGCCTTCGAAACATGGCCGGAGCTTTCCCCGAAGGATCACGTGTGCATTGACATCGGATCCAGCACCGGCGGGTTTACGGATTGTCTGTTGCAACACGGGGCCCGACAGGTCTATGCCGTGGACGTGGGCAAGGGACAGTTGCACTGGGATTTGCGCAACGACCCGCGGATCACGGTCATGGAACAAACCAACGCTCGCTATTTGGAACCCGCGGATTTCGATCCCCGCCCTTCCTTCGGGGTGACGGATGTGAGTTTCATTTCCCTACGGCTGATTTTGCCGGCCGCGGACCGGGTCTTGATCCCCGGCAGCGTGTTCGTAAGCCTCATCAAACCCCAATTCGAAGCCGGGGCCGAAAACCTGCGCAAGGGTGTGGTGGTGGATCCGGCGATTCGTCAGGAAGTGGTGGACCGAATTTGCGCATTCGGCGAACATGATTTGGGCTGGCGCTGCGCGGGCGTGGTCCCCTCCCCGCTCACGGGCCCGAAGGGTAACGTGGAGTTTTTGGCCCTTTGGAAAAAACCAAGCATGGGCTCGACGGCTTCAACCGATTCCGCTAGGATCGCCACATGAAAACCATTGGTGTGATTGCAAATCTGGAAAAGGCGGGCGTGGCGGACCTTTTGCCGCGCCTTTCCCAACTGGCGCGGACACGAGATTTGAAATTGGTGTTCGATCCCGAATGCTCCGGCCGGGTCCCGAAGGAAGAAACCGCGGATTGCGCGGACTTCCTTACGGACGTGGATGTGGTCATCACTTTGGGCGGCGACGGCACCCTGCTGGGCGCGGTTCGGCGCATGGGCGCCCGCACCAAACCCATTTTGGGGGTCAACATGGGCAAGCTCGGATTTCTCACCGGCATTACCCAGGACGAAATCGTGACCGCGCTGGACGCGATGGCGGCGGATGAATTGGTCACTTCGCCCCGTCGGCTGCAATCTTGCGAATATCCTTCCGCCCAACCCGCACAGGCGCCCACCCACGCGTTTGCCCTCAACGACATTGTCCTCAGTTGGGGCGCCAGTTCCCACATCGCCCATCTGGAAGTCACGGTGGACGGGCAACCGGTCACCACCTACACCTGCGACGGGCTGATTATCGCCACGCCCACGGGCAGCACCGGGCATTCCCTTTCCGCCGGGGGGCCGGTGCTGCACCCGGAAAGCGAAGCCTTGGTCATCAGTCCCATTTGCCCGCACGCCATGGCCATCCGCCCGGTGGTTCTCCATGGGAACGCCAGGGTAACGGTCCGCTTGTGCGACCACTCCAAAACCTTGGTCTTGGCCTGCGACGGGCAGGCGGCCGGGGAAATGAAACCCGGAGATCGCATTGTGGTGAAGCCTTCGGACGTGACCGTGAATTTGCTTCATTTGCCGGGATATCAGTATTGGCAGGTCTTGCGGCAAAAACTGCATTGGCGGGGAAGCACCCTCACACACGCTTGACACAACCCGGATCTTCGGACAATAGGACATTCATGAAAAAAATCGCTTTCCCCAAAAAATTTGCCTTGCCTTTCGTCAAAATCACCGCCGGACTTTTGCTCTTTGCCCTCGCGGGTTGCACTTCGCCCGCGCCTCCCTCGGTGCGGGAAATGCCACCCCGCATTGAAACGCCCGTTCAAGCGGATCCCGGTGAAATCGACCCCGCAGCTCCTCACCAAGCGCCCCAAAATGAAGGCGTGGAAACCGATGGTCCCGAAGACGACCCCGCGGGAACGGACGTCCTTCCCGAAAACGCCGGGGGTATTCGCTATCTGCTCAATGGAGAACCCATTGGCCTCGAGGATTTGCAATCCGGGGAAATTCCCGAAAGCAGTACCATCACCATCATGGCCGAACGCCATGTGCCCTACAGCCTGGTCACAGACGCCCTCCTGAAAATCCACGGAATGGGGTATCTGGTGAATTTTGGCGTGGAAGAAGTTTCATCCGATGAAGCCTCACCGACCGCCAATGGGGATTCGGATGCGATGAATGCGGGGGAAGCGGTCGAATGAGGCACCCCGAACCGCATCGGACGGAGCCGCATCGGACGGAGCCGCATCGCCGCCCGGCGGATTTGGAAATCAAAGACGCTCAAATTATTTTCAGGGGCGTTTGGGAAGGACTTCTCGAAGAATTTGGCGAGCAAGAACTGCGCTTCCCCAAGGAACTGATCCTGTTGGGCGGTGCGCCCGGGGCGGGGAAAGGCACCCAAACACGCTTTATCATGGATTTGCGGGGCCTGACCTGCGAGCCTATCGTGGTGAGCAGCCTGCTCAACACCCCCCAGGCGGAAAAAATCAAGGCCCAAGGCGGCATGGTGGGCGACCGGGAAGTGATCGGCATCGTCTTCCGCGAACTCCTGAGCCCGGAATATCGGGACGGCGCGATTCTGGATGGATTTCCCCGCACCACCGTTCAGGTGGAATGTCTGAAGTTGCTCATCAACAAGATGAACGAATTGTGGCGGAAACACCACGAAACCTCTTTGGCCCGCCAGTTCCGCAAACCCACCATTCACGTGGTGATCTTGTTCGTGGAGGAGAAAGTCAGTATTGATCGACAACTGATTCGGGGACGGGAAATCGAAGCCTACAACCGGGAAGTCGAAGATACCGGCATCGGGGAAAAGAAAGAATTGCGCCCCACCGATTTGGACGTGGAGGCGGCCCGGCGAAGATACCAGGTGTTCAAGGAGCAAACCTGGGAGGCCCTCACTTCGCTGAAAGAACATTTTTTCTATCACTACATCAACGCCCAGGGACCGATCCGCGAGGTCGAGCAAAACATCCTCCGGGAAATGCAGTACCAGAGTTCGTTGGAACTCGATCCCCTCACCTACGATTTGCTTCGCCACGTGCCGCTGTCCAGCGAAATTCTGGTGCATGCCCGACAGGAACTGGTGCATCGACTGGACGGATACGCGATTGACGATCCTGAAAGATTCAGATCGGTGCTGGAATTTATCCAGGAAAAACTCATGCCCATCGTCAAGCGCCACGCCATTACCGGTTTGGCCATGATCAATACCGAAACCCACCTGCTGGATGACCACGAGGCGGTGGCCATGCTCATCGACATTTTCTCAGAGCGCGGATATCACGCCGCCGTGGACATTCATCGCATCGAAGTGCCCGAGACCTTTGACCTCCAAAGCGGCAAAATCCGCTGTCGGGTCAAAAAAGTGTATCGCATCCAGATTCGCTTCCCCGGATCGGAAATTCGCCGGGGATAGTTCGGAAACTCCCCTGCCCCTTCAACTTGTTTTGGCATTTTTGAATAAAAGCTTGCGCCATCATTGACGCTCATTTACCATCCATTCATGGTCAACTTCTTTCAGAAGACGCTCTTTGCTCTGTTGCTCGCATCCCCATGGCTCCATGCGGGAGAAGGACTGTTGCCCCCATCCACGGTCCCGCTCTCACGAATCTCATCACAAATCATCGGACCGGATACAACTACGACGCTCATACAGCATGTACGGCACCCTTCCGAACACAAAGCATCCATCTACACCTACGACGCCCTGAGACATCCCGAAAGAACTCAAGCCACATCTACGACGACACCCGGGCCAAGCAAACCAACCACCATCTACAACGACACGTCAGAACCACCCAACTCGGCTCTTACACAATCTACGGCTACGACTACGCCGTCACCGCAAAGATTATTTGCGGCCAAATCGGGATCCGATAATCAACGCTAAACCGTTTTGAGTCGATTTTATTTCTTCGAATCAAAAAAAATTAGCAATTCCCGGTACAGTTCGGAGGCATCCGTACCCAGTGCCTGGCAAACATAATGGAATTCCACCACATCCAGACGGCGTTTTGAGTACACCGTGAAACATCCGAAAATATTTCACAAGCTCGCTTGACATCTTGTACGAATTATATTTTTTCTTACACCAGTATCCGTGAGATATTTGCACAGAAGGCGCGCAATATCGTGGAGCGAAAGGGATTGTCGGGAACCGAGGCATACCCATGCGGTCTGTCGAGCGTTCCCGACAATCCCTTGCAGCCCATGAGATTGTGCGGAT
>JAFIGC010000255.1 GCA_020831635.1 Verrucomicrobiota bacterium
ATCATTTTCCGGTTTTTACACCCAAAACCCCGTCTAGATCAGGAAGTCTGAACCTCTGACCTCTCCTTATGACAACATGATCAAACTCCAGACATTCCGTATCCTTGTCCTCTTTTCCGTCATTTCCCTCATGCCGGGACACGCGGAACTCTCCACTTCGGACTTGCTGTATCGCTTGTTGGAGGGGGACCAACAGGTCATCCCGGCGTTGGTGGAACGAAAAGAGGAGGCGCTTCCGCTCTTGCGTCGGCTGATGACCCCCGACCCAGCGGAGGTGTTGGTTTATCTCGAGCGCTTGGGCGCGGCGAACTTTCAGGATCGGAGCGCGGCCACCGAGGCCCTGATTGCACTGGGCGGGGATATTCGAGAACAAGTGGAGGCCTTCCGGCGCGAAAATGCCCACGATCCTGAGATCGTACACCGTTGCAATCTGGTGTTGAAAAAACGAACGGAGGGCGCAAGTGCGGAACAGGATTTGGCCATTGTCACTTTTTTCATGGCCTGCGGAGATCTGGAGGCTTCCGTGGTGCGGCAGTTTGGCGACAGCTTCCGGCGCGTTTTTGAGCGCAAGGCGCTCCCCGTGCTCCAGGAGGCCGGGAGCGGGCAAAGCCCCGAGTCCTTGTACGATTTCGCGCGTCATTATGTGCAACTCCCCGGGGGGGAAGACGATCTGGTGACATGGGTGTTGGGGCAATCGAATCGGCAATGGGTGCTCGAAACCGTTCGCATTTTGTTAAACTGGGATTTTGAGAAATTTCTTCCGCTGGTTACGCAAACCGGCAGGCATGCCAATACGATCGAACGAATGGTCGTTCGGGAATTTGCCGCTCGTTTTGGTGAAAAAGAAATCCTCCATCACCTGAAATCCATTTACGATGCGTCAAATCACCCCGTGGAAGTGGAATTTGATCCCGAGACGGAAGTCACCCCGGACATCGCGTTTGCGATCATGAACCGCAGGGGAATGCGCCGTTTGGAGCCCGTCCACTACGACCTGCTCTTTGAGAAGCTGGAGCCCATGCCGTCCGAGGAATTGTTGCGCCGATTGTCGGAAAAGCCCGTGGAAGGGTTTTTCATGCAGCAACTTGCCGAACGCCGTACGGATCTTCGCGAAGCCTTGGCTTCGCTGGTGATGACACAGGTGGGTGAAATTGAAAACATTTCGTTGTGGAACATGTATCTTCGGGTGGCAAGGGATTCCTTGGGCGTGACCTTTGCCGAAGGGGACTTGGACGAAGAGTGGGCGCGGATCATGCACCATCACGAGGGAGTGACGGGGGTGCTGACCGGATCCGTTGCCTCATGGAATCTCTCCCCCGCCCACGTCCTGAAGTTGATTTCGCAGTACGCCGACCAAATTGAGAAACACCCGAACTCGCATGTGGCCACCTTTGTGCACTTATTCGATGCCGACGATCCGGAGGTCCGTCGGGGAGCCGTTGAACTCGCTCTGGCAACAATGACCGGAAGTGAACACTTCAATTCGAATATCCAAAGCCTTTGGACTTCGGCTTTGCGGCATCCGGAGGCGGACGATCCGGCGTTGACGAAAAAAAAGTTCGAACTGCTTGGCAAACTCAGACCCAGAGAAGGCGCCGAGCCTTTCCCGCTGCTCGGTTCCAGTGGCATCCGTAAGGATTTCCAAGCGGTGCTGTCCGGGTTTTACGGGGCGAACCGGGAATGGCTCAACCAACTTTTTCAGGAGGAGCCCTTGCGCCCCGGCGTGGCTGACCTCATCAACTATTTATCCTGGTATCCGGGGATCGAACCGGAGACCGGCGAACGTTTGCGGGATGTCGTGGTCCGGTTTCTGGAAAAAGCGGACCTGGAACCCGGCGAGAAAAAAGCCGCGCTTCTATCCGGTTTGAACCTGGGTCTGCGTGATCCCGTTTGGGATCGTGCCTTGTTGGAGCATTTGCAAACCGAGATTTCCTCCCCCTTTGAATTCCCACTCTGGCGGCTGGATGGCCATTATCGGGATCTCCTGACGAAATTGGAGGAACGAATCGACACGCCCGAAGGTTTGAACCTTTCCCTTTTGTGCGCCGGAATCATGATCCAACCCGACCACCCGTTCTGGACCCCGCGGATCGACCGCCTCTTGCGGGAGACCGGCGATGTGATGGAGGTCGGTCACCTGATGCGCGCTTTGGTGATCGTGAACCGCGAGCCGGATTTGTCCAAGCTGGACGACACCCGCTTGGCCGAACTCTTCAATGCCACCGATGCGCAGGCCATTGAACGCACGGATGATTTTCTTCCCAAGCTGTTCCGTCTGGAAAACAAAGCCCTCGCCCTTCGACTGCTGGAGCCGCACCTGAAGGATCTGATGGCTCATGAGAAGTATCTCTCGGGGCTGAATGACTCCTTTTATCTTGTGCCGGAAGCTTGGGGGATTCTGGGCGAAACGCTTTTGAATTTGTTGGAAACCGGGCCCTTGGCGCAAAAAAGGAGCGCGGCTTCTTCCCTGACCGCGATGAATTTGGTTCCGGCCTCAGTGATCCCACGCCTGGAAAAATTGCTCGCGGATGGTGATGCGGACATCTCCATCCGCTTGAGTTTGTTGTGGATTGTGGCGCGAATGGGGCCCGAGGCCTCTTCGCTGACGGAGGTTGTGCGCGAAATTCCCGCAGAGCATCCCCGCTTGCGTTTACGGAGAGCCTTTGCCCTTGCGTCCATCAGTCCGGTGGCCTCCGAGCGGGAAGAACATCTGAACCTGCTGAAAGAGGCCTATTTGACGGAACCCTCGTGGCTGCGGCTGCGCAAAATCGGTCTGTTGAGAACCATGGACACGGAAACGCTGCCGTTTTTTCAAGAGCTGATTCGCCGGGGCTTTCGGGAGGACGCCAGAAAACTGCAAGTGCACTATTTACGGGAAATCGTCTATCGCGCCACGAATTTTCCCGACCCGCAAGTCGCCTGGGAGATGTACCACGAAATCCTCGAGACCCTTCGGGATCCCGACGTGGCGCAACCCGGTATGCGGGGGCTGGCGGACCCGGTTTTCCAACGCCTGATTCAACATTACCCGGACCGTTTGGATGAGCTGAGACCCCTCATCGAGCAACTCCCGGAAGAGTTGAAACGCTCATGGCGGTATCGACAACTGCACGAAATAATGTCTCCACAATGAATCCGCCGGATACCCTGCAAATCACCTGCCCCTACTGCTGGCAGCCACTGGAGATCAGCTTCGATCCCTCCGTCCCCGAACAGTCCTACGTGGAAGATTGCGAAGTATGCTGTAGACCCATGCTGATCGATCTATGGCTGACCGAAGACGGCACCCCAAACGCGCAAGTCCGCGCTGAAAACGCCTGATTTTTGAAACAGAAGGTCGCGAAGAAAGCGAAGGATTTCAGTGGGTTTGCGCTGTTTTTTCCGTTCTCTTCTGTTCAAACCCCTCTTCAATTGAAAAGTCACTTGACCTGACGTGCATAATTGGTTTATATATACGTCATGCATACGAAACTAACATTGCGAATGGATGAGGGACTCGTGCGAAAGGCAAAAGCCCAGGCGGCGCAGCGTGGAAAATCAGTCTCCGGGATGTTCAGTGAAATCGTCCATTCCTTGGACACGGAAAAAGCAAATTCCCGCCTTCCGCCGATCACGAGTTCCCTTATGGGCGCGATGAAAAACCATCCGCTGTCAGAAGAAGACTATAAAAAACACCTTCGGGAGAAGCACGCTTGAGAGTGCTGGTCGATACAAATGTCGTCTTGGATGTTTTGCTCGAACGCCATCCCTTTGCCGATGCGGCCGCGCAGGTGTTCGCATGGGTTGAGGCGTCTCGAATTGAAGGGTTTTTATGTGCGACAACCCTTACGACGGTTGATTATCTGCTCGGGCAGGCCTTGCCAAAACGCAAGGCGCGCGCCGCACTCCATCAACTGCTGAATCTTTTTGGGATTGCCCCCGTAAACCGACCGGTTTTGGAACAGGCCCTCACAAGCGACATCACCGATTACGAGGATGCTGTTTTGGAGCAGTCGGCCCGACTGGTGTCTGCGGATGTCATCACCACCCGAAACCTGAAAGACTTTGCAAAGTCTTCCGTGCCCGCGATGGATCCACCCGAACTTCTCGCGATCCTCCAAACCATGGAATCTTAATCTGAATCCTCCAATTTTTGAACAGGAAGACGCAGAGAGCGCAGAGAGGGAGTTACGCTTGATCCTTTTACGTGTTTCCGTCCTAATCCTCTTTTTTTGAAACAGAAGGTCGCGAAGAAAGCGAAGGATTTCAGTGGGTTTGCGCTCCCCCACAAGACTCGAAACCGGAAGATCCGCAGGCCGTGTCCTGGCATCCGCAGGTCTAAACATCCAGTCTGTCTTGATCCACTGTCCGGCGAAGCCATCTGTTGGTCTCAACGCTCTTCCCTATCCTAATCCTAATCGTAATCCTACTCCTAATCGTAACCTCAGATCCAATCCAGCGCAATTTTTTGAACAGGAGGACGCAGAGAGCGCAGAGAGGGAGTTACGGTTAATCCTTTTACGTGTTTCCGTCCCAATCCTCTGTTTTTTTGAAACAGAAGGTCGCGAAGAAAGCGAAGGATTTCAGTGGGTTTGTGCCCACCCACAAGACTCGAAACCGGAAGATCCGCAGGCCGTGTCCTGGCATCCGCAGGTTTAAATATCCAGCATGTCTTGATCCGTTGGACGGCAAAGCCATCCGTTGGTCCTCCCCCCAAAAAAACGCTTCCCCATCCGTTGGACGGCAAAGCCATCCGTTGGTCCTCCCCCCAAAAAAACGCTTCCCC
>JAFIGC010000042.1 GCA_020831635.1 Verrucomicrobiota bacterium
AACTCCACTCGGAATCTCACGGTCCTATGCGAAGATTTATGGTTTACAGAGTACTGGTTTTTCTCGGGTCCGGATCGGTGAAGGCGCGCAATTCCACGGATTGAAATCCCGTGGTCTTGGACGTGCCCGCTGGGTGGGGTAAGGTCAAGGGATGTTGTACACGAACATCATACACCGGCTGGATGTCAAACCGGAGTCTCAAGCGTCATTGCGTTTCCAATGGGAGGCGGCAAGGCAACGAGGTCTGGCGAGCACCACGCTTTTCAGCTATCCGGCGCTCTGGGATGCCAATGCCGTCTCCTTGGCGCGGGAGTTGGCTGTCGATCCTTCTCAGGAACTGGGTTTGCACCTGCACGGATACAATGGGGAGCGGGTTCTGAAGCGGTACGGGGTCACCGACCCGGGTTTCTGGCTTTTGTCGCGGAAGATCCAGTTTGACATGATCGCGGAGATGGTGGCGCGATTCATCGAATTGTTCGGTCGTCCGCCCGCATCCATCGGCGGCTATGTCATGGACGCCACGCTGTTGTCCCATCTTCAGAAAAAGTATCCCTCGATTCGCACCGCCATCACCTCCTGTTTTGAAGAAGGCGCGCGCATGTACCAAGGCAACAACCGTAATTGGATGCTTTTTTCCGACGGCGGGCCCTGGGCCCCGCACTGGCCCGCGCGCGCCAACGCGCTTGTTCCTGCGAAAAATGCGGAAGAGGCTATCGACATCGTCGCCTTGCCTCATCTGAACCGGGACATGATGATGGCACTGCTCAGCCGGGACGACTTGTTCGCCTCCCACCCGGGTAATATCGTGCGGGCAAGGGTGAACCAGGGAAAAGAATGTCCCTATTTTTTTCGTTTTTTGGAGGCCTGGCGTCAGCAAACGCAGCACAACGGTTGGAGTTATCTCAGTTTTTTTATCAGCGCCCCTTGGCTGAGCGCCGGACACTGGATCAGCGATCACCCCGAGCACACGAGGGAACTGTATTTGAAGTCGCTTGACTGGATGCGGGACCTGGACGATGTGGAGGTCCTCACCCTGTCCGAATTCGGGGAATTTTTCAGGAGACGGGTGCCCGCGGGCACACCCCACATTTGCCACTGGCGAGACGAATTGCGTGAGAGCAAACGCGAATTTGTCTGGTTCATCAACCCCCATTACCGCGCCGCGTTTGATTTTGGACTGGGCGGCACGCTGGTTGATTTTCGGCCCTATGCCGGGAGAGTCGATGGCGATGTCGGCCCTGAGACCGTATGCCAGTGGAACGGTAGCCACCCTTTTGTGATCAGCGCCGGGTTGCGTGGCGGTTATTGGAACAACGGCTGGAGCGCGGGAATCGAGGCCAACGGAGTCCGCGTGGCTTTGCATAACGACCGGGTTCGATGCCGGGTGGAGCGGGACGGTAATTTTTGGCGTATCATCGCAGATTCGCAAACCCTACACCTTGGGGAGGGAGCGTTGACCTTGCGGCAGACCTGGGTACTCGATCAGAGTCCGAAAATCCGGTTGATCCGCGAAATATTGAGTATCGAAAATGTGGACGGTTCCATCCACATCCACGATCAATTTCACGGGAGCATTGGCACCACCGAATACCCAGAGGATCTGCGCACCGTGCACTTGAAAACCCTCGGGGGAGGGGCGGAGGCCGACCTCCCGCCTTTGCGCGCGCGTCTCGAACTGCGAGGAGAGGGGTCCGAAGCTTCTGTAACCCCTCCCAGCCTTTTCAAACCCCGATTCACACTCTCTCTCCTCACGCCGCTATCCACTGCCAAACCGGTGACCGTATGTCTGACGACCTCCCCTCTGACTCCAAATTGATCTGTCCCTCCTGTTTCGCCCGGGATGTTGATCCCGTTATGTTGCGCCGGGATGCGGCCAACGGCGAATACTACTGCGTGTTCTGTGCCTATATCGCCAAAGGCAAACCGGATGTGGTGCGTTTCATGCAGGATGTTGTACGGCACAAATACGGAATCGAGCGAGCCGGGTTTTAACTTTCACTTTAGTTATTCCCGCCAGACCCGCAAATGAAGGAATAACTGATTTGCAAGGGGTTCTATCTCCACCACAACCGGGCCCCCGCCCTCCCCTGACCATGCCGGTGCTTCACCCCAGTCGAGCAGATTTTCGGTGGCCCACACTTCGTAGGTCAGGCGGGGGTCTTCGATACGGGTGATGCTGAGGCTCATGCCGTTGTCGCTGATCTGTGGAACCAGTCGAAAAGCCTCTGCGGGGGTGTCGGCGGTACCTCCAAGCGCATAACGCAACAGGTTGGGCACTCCGTCGGTTTCGTCCGTCGCCCCGCCGCTGATCTCATTGGCGGAAGCCCAAACCGCATAAGGATCCTGCGGCGGCGAGGTGATGGTGCCCAAAACCTCCACAAGGTCAACCTGGGTGCGGTGCCAAGGATCGGTGGTGTTAGGACTGCGCGTATAAATGCGGAAAGTCACCGCCTGTTCGTCCGGATTCAAGTTGTTGAGATCGATCAATTGTTCCGCGAAGGCGTCCGCGTTGCCGGCGACAAACACCGCTCCGATGTTGGCGGAATAGTTGTCCAGACTGCTGCGGACGGAGATCTCCGCTTGTCGGTTGGCTGCATGGGCAATAAACGCCCCGGCGTTGTTCCATTGGGAACCCGAACGGGCGACGATGCGCAGGGTGTCCAAAGATTGGGCGCCCTCCAGCGTGAACTCGAAATAGGGATTGCCGGATCCGCCGGCTTCCCATTGGAAAAGGGGGCTTTCGATCCCGGCGATTTGCGCGGCTCCGGCGATGTTGTGAGCGCCATCGGTGGCGATGAGGCGCGCGGGGCTTTCGTCATGATGGCGTATGAGGAAATCCGAGGCGGTGATCTCCGGGGCGACCGCTTCCGCCGTCGCCTGGCGCACGAACGTCCCGTCGCCGTGTTGCGTGCCGATGTCGGAAACATGTTCAAATGTATATCGCACCAACACGAAAGGATCCAACGGCCCCTCCACGTTCACAAATTCAAAGGCGCCGAGGTCGGGCCCGCTACCCTGCCGCTCCGTGCCGAGGGCATCCGCGGGCACTGCCGCGAACACCAGCCCGTGGTCGATGGCGGGACTGCTGGACTGCAAGGTGAAATCCAAATTTGCCGCGTTCACGAATTGCGGATCGGTGTTTGGCAGGTTATCCGCATCCACGCCATGCGCCGGGGCGTGGGGACTGTTGGCGATGTTGCGGGTGAAGTGCCAGTTGGCGGTGTTCGCGATGTTGTAGGCGCGACGGTCGGCGCGGGCGATGGCGATGTTGTTGTGGAAGTTGATGGATTCGTTTGTTTCGCCTCCGGGCGCGTCACTGCTGAGTTCGCCGGACCATTGGAGATCGGTGCTGGCGAGGTTGTGGTAGGCGGTGTTGTGGAGGATATCCACGTTGCGCCCGTTGTACACGTGGAAGGCGCGGCCACCGTTGTGGTAAGCGAGGTTGTTGGCGATGAGGATGCGGTCCTCCGTATAATTTTGGCAGTAGTCGATGATGACCCCGTTGCCGTCGGTGATGTAGCCCACCCATTTGAAGGCGACCATGTTGCGGTTGTTGTGTAGGATGTTGTTGCGGACCACCACGCCGTATCCGTTGGAGGGATGAATGTTGGAATTGAGTTCCACAAAGGAAATGGCGCTGTTGCCGGCGTCGGAACGGTGGGTGCTGGAATGTACGGTGTTGCCCTCCACCAGAATCATGTTGCCGCCGCGGAAGCCGATGCCGTTGCCGCCGACCCGGTGCACGAGGTTGTTGCGGATGCGGATGTGATGGGGCTCGGTGCCATTGTGGGTGACGGTGATGCCGCCGCCGAAGAAATGGCGATCTTCAGCCAAATCCTTTCGCGCCTGACTGTTTTCCGGTTCGTCAGCCAGCCATTCCGGGTCCGGCAGGCCAATGACTTCCAGCCCGTCAATCTCGATGTATGAGACATTCCAAAGCTGGATCCCGTTCCAGGTGTCCACATGGAAACGAGGACGTTCGCCGGGATAGGCACGATAGGTGATGTACTGGCCTGGGGTGCCGGAGGTGGTGATGTCCCAGTTTTTGTATTCGTCGTTTCCCTCCGAGTGGTAGTCGCCCTCGCGAATGAGCACGGTGTCGCCGGGCTGTAGCGTGTGGATGGCGTGCTGGAAGGTCTGCCAGGCCTGCGCCTCGCTGAGCCCGCTGTTGCTGTCGTTGCCGTTCACGGCGTCCAGATAGTAGGTGTCCCCCGTTCCGCCGCCGGGGTTTTCAGGCTGGGCGGGATCATCGGATAGTGGCGGAGCCGCCTCAAAATGCGCGGTTACCGTCAGATCCTCTGTCACATAGGCGATGCTGAGCGGATTTTCGGTGGAGGAACCGCCGCCGGTCCAGGTCCAGTTGACAAACGCGTAATCCTCATCCGGCGTCGCGGTCACTTCTGTGGTCGCATCGCCCTGAGAAATGTTCTGATGCAGGTCGCCGGAAAGGCTTCCGCCATTGCCGGCGGTGAAGGTGACGGTGTGGGCCGGCGTAGGCTCGTCCATCTCCTCCACAATCAACGCCATCGCATTGACGACCGCCACCCAGTTACCGTCCTCGGCGGCACTGCTCAGGCGGAGGGTATATGTGTCGGAGCCGCTGGTGGTGTGGTTGACGTATTGGGTTTGGCCCGTGTCGGCATTGCTCAACAGGGAGGTCTCGTTGCTTTCTCCGGGATGCAGAACAAGATTGATATTCCGGTTCTCCCCGGTGCGGCGGATGACCATCTGAAAGGTGACATCCGCCTCCGGATCCAGTCCAGTGAAGGTGTAATCCCAATAGGCACCGGGCTCGTCAAAGCTTCCGGTTTCGCGCTGGGCCGCCTCGGAGGGCGTGAACCAGTCGAACGGATTGGCGGCAAAGTGCGACTCCAAGACCTGAGAACCGGTCTGCCGTCCCATGTTTGTGGTCACGTTTGAGGTGAGACTGACGTGGATCCCCGCGTCGTTTCCGTCTTCGGTATCGCTCAGAAGAACATTGGAATGCTCCAGTTTGGGCGAGGCGGTGCCGAGCGTCTGCTGCAGGCGGAAGCTCTGCCACTGGCGGGTGCCGTCGGTGGTGTAGACGGTATCCCCGAAATTGAGCAGATAGGTGCGCACCGGCGGGGGCGGCTCTTGAATGGTGATGCTGACGGAACTTGTCGCGGTCACGCCGCCGCTGCCCTGGGCGGACGCGGTGAGGGTATGGGTGCCGAGGGACAGGGTACTCAGGGACAGGCTGGCTCCGGTGCCGAGTGCTCCGTCGATGGAGGAGGTCCAGACGACCTGGGAGGAGATGTCTCCGTCCTCGGGATCGGAGGCCTCGGCGGTCAGGAGAACCGGTTCACCCACCAGATGGGCGCTGCCGTTGGCCGGAGAAAGAATGGTGACACCGGGCAGATCGGGCAGGGCCTCGAGTTGCACATTGGTGGCAATACTGAGATTGTTGAGCACCCAATTGCCCCGGGTGGCGATGGCAAAGCCGTTGAAGGCCTCGGGACCGTCCGCGACCGTAAAGGTGCTGCTCACGGTGGCGACGCCGGACACGGTGGAGAAATTCCACGCGATCCCGTTGTCGTTGCCACTGCCGTTCCGGTTGCTGTCGGGGGTGTTGTAGACGGTCCGCAGCCGAATTTGGGTGGAGCTGGTCCGCTCCAGACGCAGGGTCACGGCTGTCAGCGCGTTCTGATTGAAGCAGCTCATGTTGTGCGCGTGATTTGCTCCGTTGAGGTTTTCAGCTCCGTCCGCGAAGGCCATCAGTCCCGCCGGTCCCGCGCCCTGACGGGCCAGGCTGTAGGGTCTGCTCCCGTTGTCACTGCGGCTGCCCGGCTGGTGAACGTAGCCCTGCCAGAGGTCGGTGACGGCCGTCTGGGCGTTTTCGGTCACATTGGGGCCGTGAAAAAAGCCGAAGCTGATGGCGCGTCCGGCATTGTTGTCGGTGTTGGAGCGCAGCGAAAAACTCAGTTCGATGTAATCGCCGACCTCCAGCAGGGGGACCTCCTGGAAGTTGGAGACCACCCCCTGAAACACGTCGCTTCCGGAACGGGTCATGGTGAAAGTCCCGCTGTTTTCGCTGACGGCTCCGCCGTGGATGACATAGAGCGGATTGATGGCGAAGGGGACGGGTTCCGTCACCACAATCAGCGCGGGATTGGACACGGCCTCGCTTTGCATGTTGGACACCCGCGCGGTGTAGGCGCCGTTATCGGCCAGGCTGGCGCTTTCGATCGTGAAGGTGGCGGCGTTGGCTCCGGGAATGTCCTCGCCGTCTTTGCGCCATTGCACGTCCGGAGCCGGATACCCGGTGGCGGCGACGGTCAGGCTCACGGGCTGTCCGACGATGGCGCCGGTGGTCACGGGGTGAAGGGTGATGGCCACGTCCTCCGGCGATGTCAGCGTGGTTTCGGAGGCGATGTTGCTGGGATTGCTCTCGCCTTTGTCGTTCAGGGCGCTGACGTAATAATAAAAGGTGGTGGTTTCCGGCAGGTTGCTGTCGACGTATTCGGTGACATCCGCTTCGGTGGTGTGGATGAGGGACCAGGGGCCGCCGGGGGAGGCGGCACGGTAAATGAGATAACCGTCCTCGTCGGTGGCATTGTCGGTCCAGGTGAGTCCGATTTCCGAAGTGCTGACCGCCGAGGCCGCCAAACCGGTGGGAGCGGCGGCGGGCGGGTCGGTGACGATAAGCGCGGCGAAAACACTGGTGTCGCTGCCTTCGCTGTTGGTGACCACGGCATAGTAGTCTCCGGCATCGGCGGGGCCGATGTCTTCCAGGACCAGGGTGTCCGCCGTACTCAGCACCTCTCCCGATCCCGATTTGTACCAGGCCACGGCCGGCTCCGGGAATCCGACGTACTGCACGCTGAATTCAACGGTGCGGGTGGCGGGCAGACTCCGCGACTGAGGCTGAACGTAAATCATCGGCACGGTCGGGTTTTGCGCGGTGCTGACAATCTGAACCGCGTTGATGGCGGACCCCGGATTGTTTGCGGTCAAGCGGAATCCGGAGGCGCTGATGTCGCGAAAGATTAAATAATTCCCGAGTCGTTCGGCCACCGGGGCACTGGCGCTGGTGGCGGTGGATTCTTTGAACCCCACCCAGGTGTCGTAGTTGGGGTAGTCGCCCACGCCGTCTCCGCGCACAAGGGAGTTGTGGCCCCAAATGGACGGCAGCGGATTTTGCCCGTCGGGGGTCAAGACATATTCATTGGGAAGGGTGTCTTCGGCGCCGCCCTCATGGTGGTCGAAATACACATAGACATCATAGTTGGCGAAGGGGATGTCCTTAACGTCCACCACCGGACCCGCGGTGTCATCCCGCACGCGCAGACCGCCATACATGAGCCGCCCGTTGGCGGTGTCGGGATTCACCAGCATGGAGCCGTCGGGGCTGTGATTCTGATGGGTCCGGCTGCGGTAGCGGGTCCAGGCGGCGGTCGTCGCGCCGTCACGGTCTTTCAGGTGATTTACGGTGTGATCCCAGGTTTGACCGAGGGTTCCCTGCGGCGCGTTGTTCCAGTTGGCCTGCATGAAGAAGGCCCCGGCCTGGTCAGATGCCGCCAGGGAGCCGTTCGATCCGTAGGTGCCGAGGAAATTGATGCCGATGGAGTCGCGCTGGATGGGCGAGGTGACATCCAGGAGGGCCGTTTCCGACACGGTCAGGTTTCCCAGGGTGTCATACGCGACCGCGCTGAGGAAGAAGGATCCGACCGGCAGGTTGCTCCAGTTGAAGGTGTACGGCATGGAGCTGTCTTCACCCAGATATGCGGATCCGATAAAGAACACCACCCGGTCGATGCCGTTCGGGGACGACGCATCGGCGGAGATTTCGAGGTTGCTGCCGACAATGGCCAGCATGCCGGTGGTCGGATAGGTGATTGACACCGCGGGTGGAGTCACACTGGCCGGATCGGTCCGCGAGAGGGCGGACGCGGGGATCAGGGCGGACGGGGAACTCAGGGTGCTCCATTCCACGTTCAGGAGGCCGTTGCCGTCCCGGTTGAACATCTCCACACGGATGCGGTGCCTGCCGGCGTTGAGGGGAATGTTGCCGGAGGCGGGGGATGCCTGACTTTGCAGGCCGTCATTGTTGACCACCCGTGTGTCACCGATGTAGAGGCTGGAACCGTCCCGCGAACGCAGGGTAAAGGTGTACACGTCATTGGCGGGAACCTCCAGATATCCCTCGTAAACCAAGCCGTAGTTGCTGTCCCGGTCGCGCGGGGCCACACTGAACGTATCAACGGCCCCTTGTTTTACGGGAAGTTGGCTGCCCCATTCGGGCAGTTGGTTATAGACCCCTTCATAATAGGTGTAGCTCAGCCCGGATACGGTTTGGGCGGGGTTTTCCGGGCTGCGGAAGGGCACATCGCCGACGTTCACCCACATTTGTGCCATGGCCAGCCCGCCCTTCATGTCGGACACGGTCACGGAGACCAGATACACCCCGGGGGTGTTCCAGGTGACGGTTTGGGTGGGGCTGCTGACGAGGTTGTAGGTGTTGTTGCCGAAATCCCAGTCGAAGGCCAGCGCATCTCCGTCGGGATCGCCGGCGGTGACGGTGAGGGTGTAAGGAACGCCCGGGTCAACGCCGGTGAGCAGGGTCTGGGGAAAGGAAGCCGTCGGCGGCTGATTGTTGTTTATATCATTCTGATAATTGACCACCACGTCGATATACTCATGGTCGACCCCTCCGTGGGTCTCGCTGCCGCGGGCCAGGGCGGTGATGTGGACGCCTCCATACATGTGGGTGCCGTTGACGTTGGGGCCTTCGGAGAAGGTGCGGCCGATTTTGATGGCCGAGTCGATGCGGTCGTCGTCGAGGCGGGAATTCGGGGTGGTGTCGAGCAGGTGACTGCCGTTGCGTCCAAAGCCGGTGGCGTGGACCTGCACCGCGTTGCGGTCCCAGCTGGCGCGGGTGTGGAGTCCGTCCGGGGCATCGGTAAAGCGGAACCCGAGAATGTGACTTCGGTTCCATCGGTTCATTCCGTCCACGGGCAGATGGAGCCCGCGGGTGTTGGTTTCGGGGCGGCGCGATTCGCGGTTGGTGTGGGCAAAGAGCCGGTAGGTGCCGCTGGAGGTGACGGTCCGCATTTCATCGCGTCCGCGCTCCAGAAAATTGAGCTGATCTTTCATCTGGGCGTTGAAGAGGGTGCTGCCACCGCCCATGGTGTCGCCGCCGTCGCCGTATTCCACATGGGTGCCGCTGGCGTTGCGGGGAATGCCGTTGTCGCCGATCCAGAAGTTGGCGTGGTACACGCCCCAGTTGTGTCCCAGCTCATGAATGGCCACGCCGGCATCCAGCCGGTCCCCGCTCCAGGAGAAGGCCGCGCCCACATAGGCCATGCCGGTGGAACTGATGAGCTTGGGATTTCCGAAGGCCATCACCCGGTCGAAACGCGCCGGGTCCTTTGCGCCGCCGTTCCACTCGCCGCCCTGGGCGCGGACCGCCGCATACGTGTGGTTCATCAGCATCCAGAAATTTCCGCGGTAGTACGCCACCGTTTCCGGAAGATCCAGGACCTCTGTCACCACCAGCCGGTCAACGTCGAAACCGTTTCGCCGTTTGGGTCCGAACCAGGTCTGTTTGAAAGACGCGTTATAGTAGGCCTGCGAAAGATTATCCATTTCCGCATTGAACTGCGCCATGGATTTCACGTTGGGTGTCTGACCATCCACCGGACGAATGTACACAAACAGGAGCGTTTTCGGACCCTTCTGATGGGCGTCCACGCCGGTGTAGTGGTGATAGCGCTGCGTCGGCGGGATGGCCGAGGTGGGCGGGCTGTCCGGGTGAAAGGTTAGGACTTGCGCATACAACGTGATGCCAAACAGGGTCGGCAAAAAGGACGATAAAAGCAAATAACGGTGTCTCGAATTCATGGTATTCATATCTTACCCATTGGGCGTTATCTTGTTTTGGTACTTTCGCGTAAATAGAAGGCCGGCCCCTTGGGAGTTGTCCGGTACAAAGGAGCGGTTCTGATTTCCACGCGGGTGATGCGTCCGTTTTGCCATTCGCCCCCGACCCGCAGCAGCGACCATGCCTTGACGGTGCCGGAGACGGTGTAGGTGCCGGACGGGAAACAACAGACCATGGCGTACGCGAATACAACTGGAATCAGCATCAGATATTTCATGTTTTCAGGTTACCCTTTTGCCGCCATGATGTTGAGGCTTTAAGATTTCAATCTGTTGAACTCTATAAACCGCTTTGGAGGGGCGGCGTTCCAGCCGCCAACGCCCTGGAGTATGAGAGGTCGGGTGGAGGCATGTTCGAACTGATAGCCGACCTGGCTGTATTCATCGTGGAGAAGTTCGATGATCACGGTGCGGGCTCCGGCGTCAATCGCGCGCTGCACATCGGCGCTCACATTCGGAGTCGCATCCAGGATCACCGATTCTGAGGCCGGTTCGTAGTCGGGGATCTGCGGGCGTTTGACCGGCATATTCGGAATCCCGCCTCCGTGAAAGAGGGTGCGGGGGGGGCGCCACTGACATAGCCGGCCACATGCGGACCCGCCACGGTCTGCTCCCCGTCCTGAATGGCCTTTTCGAATCCGGTCACCCGCAGGTCCCCCACGAGAAGCACAATGTTGTCGTGGACGGTCACCGCTGTTTCCAAAGGTGTATTGGCGCGGGTGTTCACGTTGGTCAAGAGCACGTAGGCGCGTTTCTTCTTGTCCAGCAAAGGGACGCGTCCCTCGAAATCCAGTTCACTGATAAAGAGGGACTGCCATATTGAGGGCCATCCCCACGGCGCTGGCCTTTTGCGGATCGGAGGAGCGGATACGCAGATTGAAAAGTCCGCCGAACTTGTTGGCGTGGTAATCCAGCGCGATGGCACCGGGATTGCCCGCGCCGATGTCGATGGTGAGATCGCAAATGCACTGCAGAAAGTTCTGAGCGTAGTGAATGCGTCTCCTGGTGTTCAACCACACCCGCGGCTGGTCCAGGTTCCCGAAGTCCGGGCTGTTGTCCGCGAGCCGGAGGATGGTTCGGTCCACACCGTCCCCACGGATGAATTTCTTTTTGTCGCCCCAGACAATGGGCTCGCGAATCAGGTAGGTGCCGGGCGGGATGTAAATAAAGCGCGCCTCGCCAAAGCGGCCGGGATTGTCTTTGCCGGATTCAAAGACCTCTTTGAAGGCGGCGGTGTCGTCGGTGACCCCGTCCCCCGCAGCCCCCGCGTCCGTTTTCATGTTCACGATACCGGAGCTTGCGAAATTCAGGCATGCCAGGAGCAGGCACTGCTCCTCCCCGGTGCCGGGGAGGGGCAATGAGCAGAAAAGGATGATTTTGAGCCGTTTCACGAGACGGATCATGATCATCCCGAAGACACCTTACCGCCGGGATTTCCGGCGGGCGGTGTAGAGAGCGGAAAACCCGAAAAGCCCCACCAGAATGAGGGTGGAGGGTTCGGGAATGACGGTCCAGGTGGCGCCTTCGTTGAATTGGGCGCCAAAGTCGAAGCCGTTGATGGTGCCGCTGGCAGCTGTGTAATCGCCGGCCGCCAGATCAAAGCCGTCAATGGTCCAGCCGGACAGAATGCGATTAAAGCCGCCGGTATTGATCACGGTTTCCGCGCTGTTGAGCGTGAAGTGAATGTTGTCGGCAAAAGCATTGTCGACGTTGATGTCTAAAACCCCCAAATTGTCGATCGTGACATCACCGGTGCCGAGGGCTCCGGCTTTGCTGAGCGCCAGGGTTGCGCCGGTCATGTCGACCAGGGTTCCGCCGCTGTAGGTGTTGGCGGCGGAGCCGGCCATGGTATAGGTTTCGGTCGAGGAAGTCCCGTCAATCGTCAGCCAGAGACGGTTGTTGGCGGCCGTGGAGCCCGTGCCATCGCTGATGGTGCTTTGAATCGCATACGACGAACTGTTGCGGTTGTGCAGGTTGACCACCCCGTGCATTTCGATGTCGAGTCCAAAGCTGCCTCTGGCATTGAGATGGATGCGCTGGCGTTCGGCGAGTTGATCGCTGTTTCCCGCGATGATTTTCACGCCGGAGTCCGCGGTCGTCGGCACCGCCCAACTTCCACTGAAGTTGATGACTTCGTCCTGGGCATGGCCACCGGTGTGGGTCGATCCGCGCACATCCAGCGTCAGATCTTTGATCGGATTGGCATTGAACCCGGATTGACCGATGTTGACCCGGGTGTTTCCCTCAAGTGTCAGCGTATGTCCGCCGCCGTTGAAGGCGTTGGCGGCATTCCCGGCCCGGAATTGAATGATGCCGACATTGCCGCCATTTTGGCGGACGAGAAGGTTGTTTTCCAACACAAATTGATCCGCTTTGGTCGGTTCAAATACAAAGCCCCGGCCATTTTGCAGCTCTGATCCCAAATCGAACACAGAGGTGTTGCCGTTGTTGTTGATGCGGAAGCTTCCGAGATCGGGTAAATCCGTGCCGGTGACCCGTCCGAAAAAATAGCTTCGGTTGTCGGTGATGTTCATATTTCCGAAGCGAATGGTGCTGGCGGCGGCGGTGTCGGCCACGATCCGGGTTTCGTTGCTGTTCGTGGTGGAAAATGTGGCGGTGGTTCCGTTGGCATTGGGGATGCCGCCAACAGACCAGTTTGCCGCGTCGTTCCAGCTGAATTGTCCCGGAGAGGAGGCCGGGTTCCACTCCGATTGTGCGGAGACAACGGATACAGATCCAAAAAGGATCAGGGCGGCGGCGATGAACGGGATCGTGTTCCCGGTTAGGTATTTTTTCTTAGTGCTCATGGTTTTGTTCCTGGGGTTGTCATTGGGTTGTCATTGGGCGGAGGGAGATCGAATACAATATGAATTATCGATAAACTAACATGGTTCATTTAAAGGATGCAATATAAAAAACATGATTTACCGATATTTTTTTTACTTAGTCAGTTTGGTCGTCTTCAATGGGCGGGGCGGGAAAGCCGGGATCTTCCGGAAGCAGAGGGTTGCCTTTTGGATATCCGCTGCTCCAGGTTTCGTTGTGGTGCTGCCAGGCGCGGGCGAGCGCTTCGGTGGGGAAAAACACCTGCGCATCGGCGGGGCGCTCGGCCTCGGTTGCAAAATAGCGGATGTCGGAACGCAGGACGGTTTGCCGGTCGTCGGTGGCCTGATGGAGTTCAAAAGTCCCGGCCCAGCCGGGGGCGGGAGGAATTTCGCGCGGGGGTTGCGGCTCTCCGGGCACGATGTGCTCCGGCACGCGCAGTTCGATGTGCTGTTCGAGCCAGCGGATCACGTAATCGATGTCCACGCGGAATCCGTCCCCCGCCGGCTGAAAAATGTCGGCGTGGCCGGCGGCGGGAGTGACGTGAAAGGCCCAGGGGGCGCCTTTGGAGACGGGTTCGTTCATAGCCGGGGCGGAATCCATGGGGCGGTAGTGGTTGAAGGTTTCGCGTCCGGCGGGAATGTGGAGAATGGGCACGCGCCGGGCCTCCGGCCGGGTCACGGCATTCATATCGCGGGCGGTGCCGCGCCAGGGCAGCGCGGCGATGACCCGTTCCGGGATGGCGTTGACGTAGTGGAAGGTCTGCATGGCCCCCCAGGAGACGCCCTGAAGCACCAAACCGCTTTGGGCCAGTTCCGGTCGGCCGGTCTCCTCCGCAAAAACCTCCAGGATGCGGAGGATGCAGGCGGCGCCGGCGGCGGAGGTGTCGAGTTTGTCCTCCACGGTTCTGATGTGGTAGCGCATGACGGCCATGTCCTGCCGCATGGCCAGTTGGCGGATACGCGGGTCGGTGAATCCGCGCGACGTGGTCTCATACGAACTGCTGGCGATTACGCCGCGGACGGGACGCTCCGGGGGGAGGTTCTCCGGGATCCACAGGTCAAAGACCGCCGTGCCGATGCCTGCGGGGCGGTCCGGTGCGGACAGGTGGATTCCCTGCCACTCCTGTGCGGCGGACCGGGCGCACAGCAGGATCGCGATCAGGAGGGGGCGGGTCCGGTTTCCGGGCGCGGAGGTCATTTTCCGAGTTTCGGAAACGGCTTGAACGGGTTTTCCGAAGTTCGGAAACGGGAAGGAATGTTTCACGGGGTCACCTTTTCATGGAGTGGAGGCCGAGATCCAACCGGGTTGTCTTGCCAACAGGGGATCAGGGTTTCAGGAGCCGGCGGGCGGCGTTGACGAGTTTGCGGGCGCGGTCGACGGTGGGGGCGCGGTCGTGGATGTCGGGGTGGGCGGCGAGTCGGTCCCTGTACTCCCGAAGCACGCGGGGGAGCCCCCGGAGATCGGCGGCGAATGCCCCGAGTTCTTCGCGGAGGGTTTCCGGCCGGCGCCGGATGCGGTTTCCGGTTTGCGACACGCTGGCGCAGAGGCGTTCCCGGGGGTGCATGACTTTGTAAAAGCTCACTTCGGCGCAGAGGGACTGCGCCTGCCGCAGGCGCCGGAGTGCGCCCGGCCAGGCGTCGGGAATGTCCGGGGCGTCTTTGGCGCAGGTGATGTCGATGCGGGTGTCTTCGCGGTGGTCGATCCGCGGCACGTCCACCGTGAGCAGGGCCAGATCGCCGTCGTAGCTCCAGCAGCCCGGTTGGGGGCGCAGGCTCCAGGGAAAGAGGGTGCCGCCGACCCTGACTTCGAGGGGGGGAGGGGTGAGATGCACCTGAAGGCGGAGGGGGCGGTGGCGGAGGAAGCCGTCGAAGTCCCCTTTGGCGCGGTGGAGGGTGAGACTGCGGCGGTGTTTCCGCTCCCGGTGGCGGACGCGCAGGGTCACTTCCCGGCCGTGCATGAAGCCGGTGCTTTCCCCGTCGTCCTCATAGAAGATTTCTTCTCCGTCGCCGCCCGCCCACAGGTCCAGCAGCAGATGACGGAAGGGGCCGGCCGGCAGCCGTTTCGCGTTCCACTGTCCCACAATGACCGTGCCGGGGCGGACAAACACGGGCGTCTCCTCCAGCAGCATGTCGAGGGTGTGCTTCCCGCCGGAGTATCGTTTGCCGGTGGCGGTTTCGATCCATTCCCCCTCCGGAAGCCAGACGGAGATCCGGGCCAGGCCGTCGGCGGCGCGTGCGGGGGTCACCACGGGCGCGACCAGCATGTGGCTGCCGAAATAGAACTGTTGGGGACAGTGGTAGGCCTCTTCGCACTCCGGATGGACGTGGTACATGGGCCGCAGGAGGGACCGGCCCTCCGGGAGAGCTTTGCGCCATTCCGAAGCGATCATGGGCACCAACTCATATCGGCGGCGCAGTGTGCGGACCATGATGCCGCGGAAGGGTTCGGGCAGGTTGTAGACCCGCCGGTCGTTGGCGGGCTCCTTGGTGCTGTGGGCGCGCAGGATGGGGGCGTACACGCCCCACTGCATCCACCGGGTCAGCAGTTCCGGCGAGGGCGGTTTCAGCATGTGGCCGCCGATGTCATGGCTCCAGTGACCAAAGAGCACGTTGGCGGCCTGGGCGGTCATGCGGGGTTGGAAGGCGAGACTGCGCCAGGTGGACATGGTGTCGCCGCTGAACCCGATCGGCTGGCGGCCGGAGCCCAGCCCCCCGTAGCGCGTGAACACCAGCGGGCGTTTTTCGGGATGGCGTCTGGCCAGGTCGCGCCAGTGCAGGGCGTTGATCCAGGTGTGGGGATCCAGTCCGGGAATGGCGCATTGGGTTCCCTGCTGCCAGTCCATCCACCAGAAATCCACGCCTTCGTCCTCCAGCGGATGGTGAAGCGCCTCGAAGTAGGCTTTCATGTAGTGCGGATCCGCACAGTCGAAGGGGATGCGTCCGTCCGCGCCGGCGCGTTCGCGGGCGCGGGATTCGCCCATGATCCGGATGAAATCCCGATGGCGCTCCTCTTCGGGAGACACGCCGTCGGCGGGATGAAGATTGAGGGAGATTTTCAGGCCGCGTCCGCGGAGATGCTGGAGCAGTTCGCGGTGATCGGGGAAAAACTCGCGGGACCAGGTGTAGCCGGTCCAGCCCAGCTGATGCCAGTCCATATCGACGACCAGCACATCCAGGGGGAGGTCATAGCGGTCATGCTCATTGACCAGTTCCTCCAGTTCGATGTCGGTATAGGCCCAGTACCGGCAATACCAGTAGCCGAAGGCCCAGCGGGGGGGCAGGGGCTGGGGTCCGAGCAGCCGTGCCCCGTCGCGCAGGGCGGCCTCATACTCCAGCCCGTGCAGAAAGAGGTAGAGATCCTGGCGTGTTCCGGCGGGACGCGGACAGGGCCAGGATTCTCCGAGGCCCGCGGAGGGATCGAGCAGCAGGCTGGGGCTGTCATCCACCACTGCCCATCCGTCCCGGGAGCAAAGTCCCTGGCCGATGTCCACCCGTTTGTTGGGATCGGCCACCATTTGGGGCCGTTTGATGTGACAGTCTCCGTCGCAGGCGTCGAGCGTGCAGGGCGTTCCGCCAAGGTTGCCCGCCGGGTCATCCCCGAACCGCCAGACTCCGCGCCGGTCTCCGGCGGGGAAACGCGCGGAGAGGGTTTGACGGGAAAACGCTTTGCCGCAGTCTCCGCATTCGAGCGTCACCTGGGTTGTCTCGATGCGGATTCCCCGTTTGGTTTGGGTGGTTGTGAACGGGGTTTTTGGAAATCGGCGGTTGCAGACGGAAAGGCTGGGGCGGTCTTCGAAGATTCCGTCTTCGGCATATTCACACCGGATCAGCCATGGACTGAGCACGGTAAACCGGCAGGAGCCCGCCCGCAGCATGGCCGTGGGCCGGGCGGCGGGATCGGGCGCCGGAAAGAGGGATGTTTTGTTCATACGAGTTTCATTCAAACACCCGCACGCGGAGGAAGAGCGGAGTGGTTTCGGGGAGAACGGGAATTTCGCGGACCCACCAGCCATTTTCGCCGGGGGTGGAGGCTCCGGGCGCGGGTTGCCAGTCGGCGGGGGCCAGCGAGGGGCTTTGTTCGACGGTGTAGCTGAGGTCGCCGGCGTCTCGGCGGTAGCGGAGCACCGGCGGAACGCCGTTTTGGAGGTAGGGGAGCTGCGCGGTGCCCGCGTGGAGCGGGTGGCCGCCAAAGGCGCGTTCGAGGCGGTTGGGGATGCCGTCTCCGTCCGGGTCGGCGAGCTGGCCGGGAGTGAAGACGCTTGCGGCCCAGACGGCGTAGGCGTCCGGCGCCTGAGCCTCGTTGCCGTGAAGGTAGTATTCGAGGTCATACTCGGAGGCCACGCTCCAGGTGCCGAGGGTGCTCCCTCTTCCGCTGAGTCCGCTGCCGTTGTTGGCGCTGCGGCTGATCATAATCCCGTGCGGATTCTTGCCGCCACCCTGATCCTGGCGGGTATGGCGGTGGGCGTTGAAGTTGATGAAACTGTCATTGCCGGCCGGTTCGTCGAGGCCCAGGAGAATGAGATAGGTGTGGCCGGAGCGGAGAGTCAATTCCTCCCCGAAATGAAAGGTGACAAACTGTCCGTCCACCGCCGTGGCGGCGGGCCAGACCACCGGTTCCCTGGAAAGGATCAGGGCCTCCGTGTTTGCCGGGGCGGCCGCGTTGGCGTCGGGCAGTTGCCAGACATCCACAAACACCCGCATGCCTTCGTGGGAGGCCGGGGAGCTGATCACCCGCAGGGTGACGGCGCTGACGTGGAGGTCCGGGCCCTCCGGGATGGTGATGCGCTGGCCTTTGTGGTCGTTTTTGTCATGGGGGGCCACCATGCGGATGCCGCCGGGGTACTGTCCGACCCAGGCGCCGGCGGTGTCGGCCCAGGCCATGACGATGCCGCTGTCCGGCGCGGTGGCCGCGATCGCCAATCCGCTGTCGGGAATCACGGGAATGTCGATGGCGATGGCGCTGTCCGGTGCGATGACGTTGGGTTCGGAGGCGAAATCGGTGACGTTGTTGACGGTGAGACTGTAGCTTGTGCCCTGGGAGAACGGATCTGTGTCGATCTGCACGCTGGAAGGCGAAACCGGGGTGACCGCGTGAATGGCGACCGCAGGCAGGATTTGGTAGTTGGCCGGATCCAGAGCGGTGTCGGGATGAACGGGTTCGCTGTAGGTGAGGAGAATGCCGCCGGCGACGGATCCTGCCGCCGACACGAGGGTGGGCGGGGTCTCGTCTTCCGGCGAAGTGGTGATGACATCCACCCTGGCCTGGTCCCAGCCGGATCTGCCGTCATGGATCTGATAATAAAAGGCGTCGGTGCCCAGGTGGTCTGGATCCGGCGTGTACACGGCCAGCCCGTTTTCGATTCGAACCCGCCCGTGGGCGGGGACGGTGTAACCGATCAATCGAAGGGTGTCGCCATCGGCATCGGTGTCGTTTGCGAGAACGGGAATGCCCACGGAGGTTCCCTGGGCCACGGTGGCGGAGTCGCCAACCGCAACGGGCGGGTTGGGTGATGTCACGGCGGGATAGGCGGTGTGGAGAAGCCCGGCGGACTCGCGGGGGGTGTCCAGGGTGATTCCGCCACGGGTTTCACGGACAAAGGTTTGAAAATCGGGTGTGCCGAAATTCCGGATGGTGGTTCCGGAGAAACTGGCGGCGGAATCAACCACATGGAAAATCGGATCGTTTTTTTGCACGTGGGTGTTGGCCAGAATGTAGGCCCCCAGCAGTTCGACCCTGCTGTTGTTGACGGCCTTGATTACGGTGCCGGCGCGTTCGGTTTTCAGTCCCAGTACCCAAAGGTCGGCGTTGTCCGCGAGAACGCGGGCCTCGTGTTCGGGTGAGGACTGGGTGTCGGTTTCGACATTGAGCTGCCTGGCCCAGACGCGCTGGTTGCGGAAGGTCACCGGCGCCCCGAAGTTGACATCCTCAAGATACAGATCGCCGGGGGAGCCGACCGGGACATAGCGAATATCCAGAAGAGCGGACAACACCACGGGGCGGTCGCCCCCGTGCTCGATCACGACCCCGCTGGCGAGATCCGCCTGAAAGCGTTCGAAAATCACAGGGTCGCTTCCGCCGCTGTTGACGACAAAACGTCCGGATCCTTGTATCCTGGCCTCACAGCCGATGATTCGCCGGACGGTGGGGGGGACGGTGACGGTGCCTTCGAGGATCCAGGAACCGTTTGGGAGGTATATGGTGGAGGCTCCCGAGTTCATGGCGGCCTGGAGCGCGGCGGTGTCGTCGTGCGGATCGTTTGCGGTTCCGCCATGCTGGTGAGGACCCTGCCATGCGGAAAGAGGATCCCATGGGATTGACGGGGTGTCTCGAATCTCCAATCCGAGAGAGCGGTCTCCGTGGTCCGCAAAGGCGGACTGGGCGGAGCCGTGGGAGAGAAATTCGGCCCCGTAGGGTCCGGGGACACCCCCGGTGTTTCCGCGGTTTTTGTCGTCGTGCTCCAGGGTCGCCTGATATCCGCTGGAGCGGATGTTCCGGAAGTATCCGGTTTTGTCGCTGAAGATCGCGGGGCGGGTGGATGCGGAACCTGTTCCTTCCATGTGCGCGTCAATGAGAGTCAGGAATGCCTGGGTGTCGCGCTGGGTGTGGGCCACGGTCCGCTCGCCGCGGCTGTGGAGCCCCCGAATAAACAGAGCCTGGTTTCGGACCCAAATCCCGGTGACATTCTGCTCGCGGAGCCGAATGTGTTCGAGGGTTTGGCTGACGACGGTGTTGGCGGCGTGGATACCGATATCGAACCCGATCACCTCGACCCCGTGAATGAGGAGGGGACCGTTTTCACCCATGGCGAGTTCGAGCCCGTGGCGCCCGGCGCGGTCCGAGGATTCGATACGGACATTGCGCAGGGTGCCCTGATTGTTGGACACAAAGGCGACGCCGTCAAGGTTCGCGCTGTTGCCCGGGGCGATGCGCACGGTGAGATCGCGGATGCCGTTTCGGAAATTCTGTGCGGCCCCGCCGCCGGTGAGCAGCACGGGTCCGGCGGTGACGGCGGGATTGTGGAAGAGCAGAACGGTGCTGTCTTTCCCCTCGCCCTGCAGGATGGTCCGTTTGCGGACATCGGGTTCGCCCGGTGTCTCCGGCCAGGTGAGGGGCTGAGAGATGTTGTACACGCCGGCGGGCAGGTAAATGATCCGGTTTCCGTTTGGATACGCGTCCAGTGCGGCCTGAATGGCGGATGTGTCGTCGTTGCCGTCGTTCGGGACGGCATTGTAGGGCGGCTGGGTGACATCAATCACCCCGGAGTCGGGCGGGAACCGGGTTCCCACGCCGGGCACAACCGGTGGCGGGCCGGGGTCGAGCTGTGTGTCGCTATCGATCACACTCTGAATTTCCTCCAGACTCAGCACCGTGTTGTGGAGACGGACTTCATCGATGCGGCCCCGGAAAGGTTTGGCATTTCCGGCATCGCGCTCTGCGCCAAGAATAAGAGGCGAGATGGAACTGCCCAGGGTAAAGACCCGGTTGCCGGTATAGGCAAGGGCTCCGTCGTAATAGGCGCGGCCGGACGCGCCGTCATACGTGAAAGCGAAGTGCATCCATTCTCCGGTGACACCGGGGCGGGGAAATTGAAACCATGCCCCGTTTCCGTTGTCGTAAAAGGTGACGCGAAGGTCGTTGCCTGTGACCGAGATATTGATGAATCCGGGTTTATTGAGAATGAAGTCCGCCCAGGAATCGGCTTTGAGCCACATGGACACCGAGAAGGTGTTGTCGGTGGGGGCGAGGTAGGGGTTGTTGGGAATCACCGCGTAGTTGTTGACGGTGCCGCCGCCGACCTGATAGCGGGTCATGAGGGAATGCCCGGTGCCTGCGGGCGTGTCCGTGGACCAGCCGTCGGACCTTGCGGTGGTTCCGGTGAGATTTTGGCCGGTGGTGTCGGCCAACAGGGTTCCCTGGCCTTCATCAAAGTGCCAGTGGGCCAGAAGGTCGGGAAGCGCGCCGGATGCGGTGGACACGGTGACGATGACCTCCTGATGAACGGTCTGTTCCATATCGTCGGCCGCCAGTCGGAGCACATAGGTGCCGGTCTTGGGGAAGGTGATGGTGGGGGTGGCGCTGTTGAGCGGCACAAAGGAGGGACGGCCCGGGCCGGATTTGATATCCCAGAACAGGGAGAGATCCGCGGCGGGGGCGTCGGAGCTGACGCCGGACGCCGGGTCATAGCTGAAAAGCGGGAGCGTGAGTTCCGTATCCGCGCCCGGATCAATCTGCGGGGCGGCGTGGGTGGGATCGGGCGCGTTCCTGCGCTGGCGCAACAGCCATTCCAGATGCGCGGGATCGGAAAAGGTCGGGGTCCATGCATCGTGGCCGACTCCGGGGAATTCGGTGTAACGAACGCGTCCTCCGGCATCGAGCAGGGCGGTGACCGCGTTGCGGCTTCCGGATACCGGGACGATGTTGTCCTGGTCTCCGTGGGTCAGCCAAACAGGGGTGTTTCCGGTCACGCCGGTGGCAAGCTGGGGGGCGGGCGCGCCGCCGCAAACCACCAGGGCGCCGGCCCAAAGATCGGGGCGGCGGGTGAGCGCGTCCATGCTGCCGTATCCGCCCATGGAGACACCGGTCACCAGCACCCGGTCCGGGTCTATACCCTCATAGGTGGCAATGACCTGGTCAACGATGGCGAGCACGGCGGTCATCTGCGGCGTGACGGCGACGTTGTTCTGGTCATAGGTGCCGCTGCCGAACCCGGTGTTGACCCACTGCTGTCCGACGGGACACCAGGGGTGGAGAATAAAGTGCGGCTGGTAGCTCTGGACCGCCTCCGTCACCAGCGCAACGGTGGGATACCCTCCGGTGAGCGGATCCGGATTTTCGTTGGTGCGGCTGCCTGCACCGTGGAGGCTGAGGATCAACGGATACGACAGGGCCGGGTCGTAATCTGCGGGAATCCAGAGTTGATAATACAGCGTGTTGCCGTTGCCGTCGTCGTACTGGAAGGGATGGAAGGCCCCTTCACCGCCGGCGGAGTCCAGGGTTTGTGCGGAGGCGACCTGGGTATATTCGGAGGAGCCCCCGGCATTGACACCCCGCACGCGGTAAAAAACGGTGGTGCCGGACGCGAGCCCCGTATGGGTGTATCCGGTGACACTGGCGGCGGTGGTGTGCAGCAGGGACCAGCCGCTTTCCCCGTCGGACGAGGTTTGAATTTCAAACCCGGTTTCGTCCTGGCTGTTGTCGGTCCAGGCCAGCTGAATGTTTCCGTTGGGCAGGGCGACGGCACTGAGGCTGCCCGGGGCTTCGGGGGGATCCGGCATATAAATGGTGAGCTGGCCCTGAACCGACCCTTCATAGAACTCGTGATCCACGGTGGCGGTCCATTGATATTGGCCGACATTCACGGGTGCGGAACCGCTGCTCCAGACGAAGGTCAGCGGCAGTCCAACCGGGTTGGTGCCCACGCTGACGGTCTTGGGCGTGCCAGTGTATGGCTGGGTGTCATCCGGCGGATGAAACAGGTCCGCGAGCGCCTTGAGCACGGTCAATTCGAGGTCCATGTCCACGGTGTTGTACGCCGAGGGGTTGGACGGAACGAAGCGGACCTGCACGGGGAGGCTGCCGGGTGACTCGGGGGTGAAAGAGGGATTGAGAACGGTGAAGGTTCCGGAGACAGATGCTCCGGTGTTCGGATCGAGCATGAGCCCCCCCTGCGGGACGGCATCCCCGAGGGACATGCCCCAGCGGATGGACGTCAATGCGGGCGTCGTGTCCAAGACCGGGGTGCTCAGCGTCACCTGGCTTTCCACCACGGACACGGCAACCGAGCTGGCGGAGGTCAGGCCGTCGTTGTCGGTGACGGTGAGCGACAGGGTGTAGTTGCCCGGTGCGGTGTAGGTGTGGGTCCGCGCGGCGGGGCTGTCGGTGGTGACCAAGGCAGAGCCGTCGCCGAAATTCCAGACATACTGGACGATGTTTCCGTCCGGGTCATAGGAGTCCAGCGCGTCCGCGGTGACGGTCAGCGGGGCGGATCCGCCGGTGTTTTGGGCGTTGATGACCGCAGCGGGGCCCTGGGCTCCGGCGGGTCCTTCGGTGACATGCACGGTGAGATGCAGGGTGGAGGCGGCGTTCGGGTTCTCGGTGTTGGCGCGGAGGGTGACGGTGGCCGTGTGGGTGCCCACCGGCAGATGTGCGGTATCAATTTCCAGCGGCACGGTGATCCTTTCGCCGGCGGGCAGGTTGCCGCCGCGGACTCCGGGGCGCAGCCACTCCGGCTCGCCCGTGTCCACCAAGGCTATGGCGGCGCCGCTGCCTCCCCAGTACATCCATGCGGTATGGTGGGGACCGGCCGCGGCATAATGCGGCGTGGTCGTGCCAAACGTCACCCCGAACCCGCCCTCACCACTGCCGGTGCGGGGATTGGCTTTGTAGATTTGCCGCGGCGATGTGTTCGACCCGCGGAATGCGATCAGCTTGTCGTTGACCAGCGCGATGCCGTAACGTCCGTTGGTGCTGCTGTTGGTTCCTTCTGTTTGCGGCAGATTGAACACCCCAAGTTCAGCTCCACTCACCGGATCGAGAATAAAGATCCGCCGGTCGGTATGTTGATTGCCTTTGCGCACATACCAGAGCCCGTTGCCCGCAGCGAGGGAGCTTACGGGAAGGGCCGTTTGAGAGCTGTCATCCGGATCCCTTTGCACGGGAATCCGCCGCAGGACCTGCGCTTCCGCGCCAGTGATGTCAAATTCCACAATCTCCGCCGTGTTTGCGGTGGCGAGCAGGATATGACCGCTGTCCGGATCCCAGGTCATGGCCTGAACTTGCTGTTGGTTGACCTGGGTGGAAATATCCAACTGGCGCAGGAGAGCGCCCGTAACGGCATCCCGCTCGGTCAGGTAGATATACTCCGTAATGTTGGTGTCTTGGTTGCGGAGGATATACACCTGCCAGAGCCGCTCCTGCCGGTAGTCGTATCCGGCAAATAACATCGATATGAAGAATGAACCCGCCGGTCTGTAGATATCGGTGGGGATGAGCGCGAGCGAACGCAGGATGTGTCCGGCCACCGAATCGCCGGGCTGATCGCTCTGCACCCGCAGTCCCCAGCGGGCCCTCGCGTTCATGCCGGTTTCGGATACAAAGGTGTCCACGGTCAGGTTTTGTCCCTGCTGGATCGAGACGCTGAGGGTTCCGGGCTGGAGGCTGGTGCGGGCGTAGGCGGAACGGAGATATATGATGAGATTCTCCTGCTGGACCGGGACCGGGTACTCCACGGCGTCCCCGAGCAAATGGGTCTGGCTGGCGATCAGGCTGATCGACCCGGTGATGCCTGAAAGCCTCTCAATGGAAAACGTCCCGTCCGGCCCCGCCTGGAAGGTATCCTCAAAGAGTCCCGTCGTGCTGAGAACGGCGTCTGGAACCGGCAAGCCGGTCTCCTCGTGCAGGACGGTGCCGGAGAGACTCAATCTGTGGATCTCCATATCCACGTTTTCGATTACTTGCCCGGCCTGCGTCGGCTCCACCGCCTGCAGGGGAGTGTGCCGTCCGGGTGAAACCTCCACCCACAGCTCGTGTTTGCCCAGTCCGATTTCGACCTCATAGGTGCCGTCGGCCCGGGTGTACACTTTGGTCGGAGTCCAGCCGCCAATCCAGACGGCGGTATTTGCGAGAGGTTCGCCGCCCAGGGTCACACGCCCGCGCACGGTGGCGGCGGGATAAATATGGATGTCCACCACATTGGTGTGGGTCAGACCGTCGTTGTCGGTCACCGTCAGAAAGAGTTCGTAGGCGCCCGGCTCATCAAAGTGCAATTCCATGACCGGGCCGGTGCCAAGCACGTCATCGCCCATCCGCCACTCGTAGCCGACGATCTGCCCGTCCTCATCCCAGCTTCGGGAGCCGTCGACTTCAAACACCGTGTTGGGCGTGCCGCTGACCCGGTTGCTGCGGATGTAGGCGTAAGGTTTCTTGAGGGTGGGGTTGGCGCCCACGGTGACGACCCAGGCGGCACTGTTGCGCGCGCCCTGATCGTCGGTCACCGTCACCGTGGCCACAAACTGGCCTTCCCGCGTGTAGGTGTGGCTTCGGGACGTGCCGCCGCTGGCGGTGGCGCCGTCGCCGAAATCCCATTCGTAGGAGACAATATTTCCATCCGGGTCGCTGGACCCGGAGGCGTTGAAGGTCAATGCCAGCGGGGCGTTCCCCTGTATCGTATTGTTACTGACCGTCAGGTCCGCCAGGGGGGGCTGGTTGTTCAGCGCGAGGCCTTGGGGGTTATAGATCAGCCGCAGCCGCCGGTTGTCACTGCTGGACACCATGGTGAACTTGTGGCCATCCGGACCACCCGCCGTCACGCCCGCCGCCACAGAAACAGCACCCGAGCCGCGGAGAATATCAAATGCGTCCCCCACCTGCGGAGTGAATCCATCGGCCAGCGTCACCTCAATGCTGCTGCCATCCTCCATTCGGGGCCCCTGGATGCCCCAGGTGCCGCGCAGTTGATCGTGGCGGTGGATGTCGGCAATGCCGATGGCCAGGGTCGCTCCACTTTGCAACACAGTCTGGTTTTGTCGCGCCGGGCCGAATCTTTCCGGTCCGAGCGGCGTGAGGCGGGCCCCCGTGCTGACGAACGAGGCGGCTTTGTTATAGGGCGGCATGTAGACATCGCCGCCGCTGAGGGTCAGGGCCCCCGCATAGTTCAGTTCGGCAATGCCGGATAAATCCAGGACACCCCCGGACACCGTGAGCGAGGCGGTTTCGCCGGAGACCTGGCTGAGACCCGCCAGCTTTGCCACCCCTTCGCTTAGGGTCAGATCATGGGCAAGTTGAACGTGGAAATCCTTCGGTGGAACAAATCCGTAAGGAGGAAAGGATGCGGAAGGATCATTTGCATTTTCGCGGTTGTTAAGGGTGCCGAAATTCCAGACGGCATCCTCACCCCAGTTCCCATCCTGCCCGGACCGGAGGGTCCGGTGACGTTTTTGCTGAAAGTCCGCCCTCCTAACCCACTCACGGGCCGATCGTTCGGTGGGAAACCACCAATAGGAACGCGCAAAGCCGCCGGGAAAATCCTGGGCCGGCCCGATTTCAAAGTTTGCCATGCCGTAATTCACCGGCAGATAATCCGCCATCAACACCCTGTCTGCCCGGGCCAGCCAGCCACCCCGGCGTATTTCCTGACGGCGCAGCTCCGGTGCGCTTCCATCGTCGGGCAGGGATTCCGGCAGCCGCACTTTCAGCAGTTCCTCCAGCCAGTGGCCGATATACTCCTGGTCCTGGACATCGGTGTGGTGGCCGTTGATATAAAAGAAGGAGTGGGGACTGAAAAACATGCCCGTGCCGGACTGGCCGCCAGTCGTATACATTTTCCACCCCATGGCAATGTCGAAGATGTTGTCGGCGGCACCGGCGCCGATCAGCACGGGGATAGAGCTGTCTGGCGTGGTCCCGTCCCCGTGCGTCATGATCCCAATCATTTTTTCAGGAATTTTGTTCACCTCACTCACCACATTGAAGGAGCCTGCGGAGATTCCCCACGAAATGCGTCCGGCATTGCGCAGCTCGGGATGTCCGGAGGCCAGCGCCTCGGCGGCGAAATCGTTGCGGGTCAACCCTGAGGACATGACGGCCATCCGGTTGCGGTGCGCGAACGCCTCCGCGTGAATGCTGGGCGGGTTTTGGATGTAGATGCCGCGGATCAACTCCCCGGGCTCCATGTCCGCCGGAATGCGGAACCAGGCCGAGCCGTCCGGGTGCGTGAAATGGGTCCAGGCCATGGTTTGGGCGTGCAGCCCGCCGCAGGCGCACAAGGTCAGACTCAACAGCAGAAATTGGCGGAAACGGGTTGATCTAAACATCATAAGGCGGGGTCTTTCGAAGAAGGTTGAATAAGGTATACCGATAAACCTAACCAAATAAATGATTTTTGTTAAGAAAAATATTTTTGCAAAGCGTGAAGGTCCCGATTTTACAGGGCAACAATCCATCTGTCGGGATCAAAAGAATCCTACATACAGTTGCCCCAGAGTCTGGCCATGGCGGCGAGGGGGTTGTGGCCGAGGTAGTCGGCGTGTGGCTGGTTCCATGCGGTCCAGGGTTTGCGCTGAAGCTCCAGGGGACTTCCGCCGAGCGGATGATAAAACTCCCAGATCCTGCCGGTCTGATCGAAGACCCGGGCGGTGGCGTCCAGAGCGGCCTCCAGGATACGGGCGGCGGCGTCGAGGCGGCCGTAGCGCAGGCATCCCCGGGCGGCCCAATACGCCATGCTGTTCCAAGTGGGGCCCCGCCACATGGTCAGGGAAAATTTCGGATCGGCCCGACCGACGGACGCCAGCGGATGTGGGGTGAAAAACCGGTCATGATTCATGAGATTTTCGTCGATGACGCGGGAGGCCTGTTCCGGGGAGGCGGCGCCGGTGACCAAGGGCCAGATGCCTTCGATGGCGAGTCCGCGCAGTTCGGGATGGCCCACCCACCGGGGATCGTGGAAAAATCCGGTTTCGGCATCGAAACAGCTTTCCCGGAGAAAATCGGCGAAGCGTTCCGCGCGTTGCCTCCAATGGTCCTGTTCCAGCGGGAGCCCAAGGGTTGCCGCCCAGTCCCGCGCATGCGTGAACAGCATGTGTCCCCATGCGGTCGAGTCCACGGCGGGTGTGGGCTCTTCGGAGGCGGTGTCGTAGCGGATGCCGAAATCCACCCCGCTGTCCCAGAAGGTGTTTTCCATCATGCCGATGTCAAAATAGGCGGAAACTGCCGGCAGGGAGCGGTTCAAATCGTACCAGGAGATTTGACGGCAGAGCACCCGGTATGCGGTGTCGAGAAGCGAACCATCCCTGGTTTGCTGCCATAGATCCTGGACGGCGACCACCCAAACCGGAGGGGAGGCCCCGTGAGGATGCCAACCGGGAGGGGTTCGGTTCATATATACCAGGCTGGGAATGAACCCGGCCGGCTGTTGCAGACCGAAGAGATGGTCCAACTGATTGCGCGCGTGGTCGGGATGCTCCTCCAAAACGTCCAGGGTGGCGTGGATCAGATCCCAATGCCCGAACGCGGGATGGTTGTGGTACCCTGTCCCCAGGGTGATCCATGGCGATCGGAACGGCGGCGTGGCGGGAAGTGTGCTGCGCTGATGCAGCTCCCTGTGTCCGCACAGGCAGGGCAGCCAGTTCCGCCTGGGGTTCCGGGGAAACGAGAGGGGCTGGCTGCGAACGGGGTTTTGCTTCATGGTGCGGATTTTAAAAGGATATATCGATAAACCAAGGATAAAATTCGATGATTTCGGATTCCCCCCTGGTTCCCGCACGATTCGCGCCGGAGGAAATGTTTTCAATCCGGTGAAATTCATCGTCCATCTCTGCTCCGCGATTTTCCATTTGGCACTTACAAGATCTTCAACACGACCCGGCATGAAAACTGGATTATCTTCGGATTCCTGAACATTTGGCCGCTTAGGCACCCTCTAATCCCTGACCCGGCACCTTTTTGGGATGACATTTTTTGATTTACGCGTAAACTAATCTGTATGAAACAAAAAACAACCCTACAAGACATTGCCGACGCCTGCGGGGTCACCCGGATGACCGTTTCCAGCGCGCTGCGGGGCACCGGAAGGATGCGGGAGGATCTCCGGGAGAAAATCGTGGAGCAGGCGGCCCTTCTCGGGTACCGTCCCAACAAAGCCGCGAAAATTATCGGCACCGGCTGGTTCGACACCGTTACGCTTCTCAACAGTGTGAATATTGAGCGCAGCAATCTCTTTCACGATATCCTTTTAGGCCTCAGCTTGGAACTGCAGGAAAAAGCCTGTCATTTGCATGTCGCCACCTTTACAGACGCAGACCTCAGCGGAGAAGGGCTTTTGCCTCTGTTTATGCGGGAGTCAAATTCAGACGGACTGATTATCAACTACACCCACGATGTGCCCAAAGCGTTTCTGGATCAGTTGGCGCTCTGCAATATTCCCTATGTATGGTTTAATAACAAACGACGGGTTGACGCCGTCTATGCCGACGATCTTCAAGGCGGAAAGGAAAGCGTGCGCGTGCTGACGGAACTGGGACACAAACGCATCCTTTATTTGGACCATCCGATTTCTCATCATTACAGTGTCACTGATCGCCGCAAGGGCTATGTGCGGGAAATGGAGGCCCGATGCCTTAAGCCCGAGGTCAATTCAACCTTGATCGAACTGAGCGACAGAGAACAGTATCTGGCCTGCCGTAAGATTCTGGAAAAGAAAAACCGGCCCACGGCGGTGATCACCTACAGCTCATCCAAGGGGGTGGACATGATGCTCGTGGCGGCGCTTGCCCTGGGCATGGAAATTCCCCGTGATCTCTCACTCCTCTGCTTCGGGGATGTCTATCCCACGCTGCTCGGACGCCCGATCAGCACCATCATTCGTCCGACGTTTATCATGGGGCAGGAGGCCGCGCGCATGTTTCTCGCTAAACGCTCGGACCCCGAAAAAAACATTCCCAGCGTCAAAGTTCCCCTGCGTCCCCTTTGCGACGCCACCCTGGCCCCGCCGTCGGCCTGACGGCCCCCGTAAAAAGCCTTTTTTGATATTTTTTTGTTTTCACGATAGATTTATCGATATATCATTCCAGCATGGCCACTTTAATACCTTCTTCAGATTCCGTTACACAATCAGGCACCCGATACCGCCGTATTCTCCGGGTGTCCGCCTCCGCACCGGAGGAGAACCCAGTTGCGGGTGCATCGGATGGCCCGGTTTTTTCCTCCATCCAGGCGGCAGCGGAGGTTGCGGAGCCCGGGGATGTGATTCGGATCCGTGCAGGCATCTACCGGGAGTGGGTGCGCCCGCGCCGCGGCGGAACGGAAGACGCGCCCGTCGTCTATCAGGCTGAGGCGGGGGCCCGGGTGTCGATCCGGGGTTCCGAGCAAATCACAGGCTGGTTTCCCGCCGCCGATGCCGTCAATCTCTGGTGTCTGGATGTCGCCTCGCTGCCGTGCGCGGAGGGGCTCAACCCTTTTCTCCTGGATGTGCGCAGGTACAATCTCCCCGTGCGGCCATTCGAGGAGACAGACGAAGGCGTCCTGGCACCCACCCGCGGACAGGTGTTCTGGGAGGGAGCATTGCTGCGACAGGTGACTCGCGAGACGCATTTACACCGCTTCCCGGGTTCCTGGATGGTGGATGCGGCGGGCCAACAGCTTTTTCTGCATCCCCCCGCGCATGTCAGGGAAGCGGATCCCAACCGTGCGCTGGTGGAGCTGAGTGTGCGTCACCGGATTTTTGCGCCCGACGCCCGCGGTCTCGGCCATGTTCATCTGCGGGGACTGACCTTTGAGCACTGCGCCAACCCCCATCCCACTCCGCAAATCGCGGCGGTGAGCACCCGCGGGGGGCACGACTGGGTGATCGAGGACTGCGTGATCCGCCACGCCAACACCATTGGACTGGATCTGGGTTGCGAATGGGGCATCGAAGAAACCCCCGAAGCCGGAGACCTGGATCTGGACCATGGCCGCTTTGAAGAAATTCGGGGGCGGCGGCTGGGACACCATCTCGTGCGCCGCAACCACATTTGCGACAACGGCCTCGGCGGCGTGATGGGAATGGTTCAATTCGGCACCCGTTTTGTGGAGAACGTGGTGGAGCGAAACAACACCCAGGGCTTCCGCACCTTTGAAATGGGGGCGGTGAAATTCCACTTCTTTTTTGACGGGGTGATCGAGCGAAACCTGATCCGGGACAACGACTGCTACGGCGTGTGGCTGGACAACCGCTATGCGGGCAGCCGCGTGTCGCGCAATCTCATCGTCAACAATCTCATCGCCGGCGTCTTCATGGAGATGGGTCTGGGACCCGCGCAGATTGATCACAACGTCATTGCCCACACCCGCAACGGGGACGGTGTGTACGCGCACGACGCCTCCGGGATCACCATCGCCCACAATCTCCTCTATGCCAACTCCCATGCGGGGGTGACGCTGACCCTGGCCACGGACCGAACCCTGCGGGACGGGAAGCCTTCTCGCTGCTCCGGCAACCTCGTGGCCAACAACATCATTGCCGCCTCCAAGCGCTGCGCCCTGAGTTTTCCGGTGCCCTGGGAACTGGCGGAAAACAACCGGTCAGAGGGAAACCTGCTGATGGGCGGCGGAAATCCCATGGACGAGGGCTCCGGACCGGATGTGCCGCTGTTTCACATCAACGGCTGTCACAACCGCTTTACCCCGGAGCAAATCCGCAGCCGTCTGGGTCTGGTCCCGGATGACAGTCTGGCCGGTGCGGCGGGGGGAAGCCTGGAGGCGTGGCGGCGGGTTACGGGCCGGGATCTGCGGTCCGAGATTTTCCAGTTGCGCCGGGACATGCTGGGGGTCTACAGTCTCAGTCTGGACGCGAGCTGGCCGGAGGAGGTCCTGCGTCATTCCTGTGAGCCTGTGACCCTGTGGGAGGGCGACACCGATTACTTCGGCGACCGGATGGCTCCCGGCGAACCGTATTTGCCGGGGCCGTTCCGTATCCTTCCGCCCGAAATCAAAAGCCGTCTGCCGCTTTGGCCGCCCCCGGCGAACCCCGGAAATTCCGTCTTTGTTTCCTCCTGTTCCATCCCCGCCCGGCCGCGGGATGCGGGGCTGTCCCCCCTGTCCGGGAACGGACTGTAGTCAGGAGGGAGCGTCCTTTCAAATGAACGCAAAGCCCTGTCCTGCTTGTTTCAGATTAGACATCCCATTTCGAAAGAAATACATGATTACGTATCAACATCTTCCTGAGGAGCCTGCGTTTCAGGTGCGGCATGTGTATGTGGGAAGCGGCGCCCGCTTTGACAGCGGCTTCGGACCCTGCCGCTGCACGCGGCTGTGGAGCGTGCACATCGACCACGACACCCCACTGGGCGTGCACGGCAATGTGCATGTTCAGGCTGGCGGCGACATCTACGGCTGTCTATTGTTCCGTGGAAATCGCCACACCTTCTTCCGCATCGACGGCGCCCCGGAATCCCTCGGCCACAGCCTGAACGTGGAGAAAGATCCGCAGGCGTCGGTGCTTTTTGTGGGCGAGCGCCATGAACTCGTCCGGGGGGGGGGGCGCGAAAGCAGAAGGTTCATCGTGGGGGTCAACAGCACCCTCGGACTGCACGCCATCTTTGACCCGCGTCTGGCTGCGGAGTATTTGGAAAACTGCAAAGTGATCCTCGGACACTGGATGCGGGTTGAGGCGGGTGAAAACGCCCTTCATATACTGTCTGGAGCGTTCGTGTGAACCTCCGTATGCCAGAGCACTCGAGCGGTGTCGGCCTCCAGCGCGTAGACCGAGCCATAGGTCGCTCGAAGGCATGGGCGAACTTATGGACTGGCGGGCAAAAATAAGAACAAACAAGATATACCCATAACCCAAAGGATATCCCGGTGAATAGGAAGTTGGTCAGTTTTTTTCCTGAAAAATGACGGTTGACAACCGGGAAGGTTTTTTATAGTGATTTACCGATAAATTCATATGATTTTTTAGAGCTGTCCTGCCAACACGGCGGGTATTTTTTAAAACCGTTTCCAATGGAGGTTCCGAAATGAAAGTGATTTGGTTATTCATCAGCATGGCAGGTCTTGCGGCGGCAGACGGGATCCGGTTTCCCGGGGATGCGGGGGTTTTGGATGTGACGCGTGCGCCCTTCAACGCCAAGGGTGACGGGGTGGCGGATGACACGCTGGCAATTCAGGCGGCACTGAATTTTGAACCCAACGGAAACCGGATTGTGTATTTGCCGAACGGGATCTATCGGGTGAGGGACACGCTGCGCTGGCCGGACGGGGCCCACGGGCACGACCACAAACGCACCATCCTGCAGGGGCAAAGCCGGGAGGGGGTTGTGATCCGTCTGGATGACGCCAGTCCGGGGTTCAACCTTCATGCCGGGGGGATTCGGGCGGTGATCTGGACCGGTCCGGGCCCGGCGCAGCGGTTTCGGAACGCGGTGCGGGATCTCACGGTGGACACCGGGCGCAACAACCCCTGGGCGGCCGGAATCCAGTTTATGGCCAACAACCAGGGCACGCTTCGGAACGTGACCATCCGCAGCGGCGACGGGTCCGGGAAGGCTGGGCTGGATCTGCGCTTCACCACGGAAATTGGACCGATGTATGTGCGGGATGTGGAGATCATCGGGTTTGAACGCGGGATCTGGACCAACTACGACACCGCATCCATTACGTTTGAAAACATTGAGTTGCGGGGGCAGACCCTGTTCGGGTTTCATAACCGCGCCCAGAAGTGTTTTATTCGGAATCTTGTGAGCCGCAACGCGGTGACCGCCGTCTACAACGAGAAAGATTCCCGGGCGCACATGGTGATCGACGGGGCGGAACTGCATGGGGAGGGGGGCGCCGCCGGCCTGCCGGCCATTCTGAATGAAAAAAACATGGTGGTGCGCAATCTACGCACCCGGGGATACGCCATGGCGATTCGGCATGACGACAAAGGGCGGGGCAATCAGCCGGGTGCGAATGGTCCTGAGGTGGGACTCTGGATCTCGCACGGACAGCCACACAGCCTCTTTTCCGGTCAAAATCTTCCGCCGGCCATGGCGGTGCGAGACGCCCCGGCTCCCGAATGGCATCCTCTGGAGCAGTGGGCCTCCCCGCTGGATTTTGGCGGCAGACCCAACGACGGACAGGACGACACCGCGGCGATCCAGCGGGCTGTCGACAGCGGCGCCTCCACGGTTTACCTGCCCAACGGCACCTGGCAGATTGACGGCGAAGTGGTGCTCCGGGGAGCTGTCACCCGTTTCCTCGGCACCGAGGCCCGGTTGAACGGATCCGGCACCCTGCGTGTGGAACGCGGGACGGGAGACCACCTGATTCTGGAGCGGCTCGCGATTGGACACCGCGAACCCCTGACCCTCCTCCAGGACGGGGATCGGACCCTGGTGGTCTCCTCGGTCTCGGGCGGACGCTATGCCCGCGCACCCGGAGCGACGGGCGATTTGTTTATCGAAGACTGGGTGGTGGATGCGCCGCTTCATTTTGCGGGTGATTTTCATATCTGGGCCCGTCAGCTAAATCAGGAGACCGATACCCAGGGAAATCCGGATCATCCCGCCAAAGTGGTGAATGACGGAGCCCGTCTCTGGGTGCTGGGGTATAAAACCGAACGCGCCGGCACGGTGCTGCTCACCCGCAACGGTGGACATTCGGAAATCGTGGGGGCGTTTATTTATGCCACCGGAGCGCCCAAAACCGAACCCATGATCCGCACCGAGAACGCCGTCACCCTGTTGCTGGGTGTGAACCAGCTGAGTTTCAACAACAGGCCCTTCCCTGTCTTTTTGGAAGAAACGCAAGGCCCTGAGACCCGAACCCTGTCGGGAGAGGACGAGCGGAACATCCTCTTTGTGGGTGGCCGGAACCCGTGAGGGCTGTCTGAGCCGTCAAAATAACAAGGACGCATGAATCCCCTGATTACCCACCAGCGCCAGGTCCACCTCGACTTCCACACGTCCCCGCACATCCCCGGCATCGCCGCCGCTTTTGACGCGGAAGCCTTTGCAGACACGTATGCACGCGCCCATGTGAACAGTGTCACCCTCTTCGCCAAGTGTCACCACGGTTATACCTACTATCCCTCTCGCGTGTGTGAACCACACCCCGAACTGGTTCCCAAAGAGCGCGATCTCCTGGGAGAACAGATTCAGTCTCTGCACCGCCGCGGGATCCGCGCCCCCATTTACATCACCGTGGGCTGGGACGAGCTGGCCTCGCAAACCCATCCCGACTGGCGGGCCATGACCCGGGACGGACGTTTTGCCGACTGGCCGGGACAACCTGGAATGTGGCGTTTTATGAACTGGCTGCATCCCGAATACCAGCAACACATCGAGGACATTACCCTCGAGGTGATGGCGCGGTATGGCGACGAGGTGGACGGCTTCTTCTACGACATCTGCTTCTTTCCCAAAAACGCCTGTTGGTCCCCGGAAAGTCTGGCCTTTCGCGCCAAGCACGGTTTGATGGAGGACAGCCTGGCCGGATTCGAACGCTTTCAGGCCAAAGCCCAGGCGTGCTTCTCCAAGCGGTATGCCGATCTCATCCGGGCCGCGCGTCCCCAGGCCACGGTCTTCTTCAACGCCGGCTCCGACTCCTTCCTTGAGCCCGGTCTCGGCGCCCGCGCCCGCTATGAACACATGACCCACATGGAGATCGAATCCCTGCCCTCAGGATTCTGGGGCTATTTCCATTTCCCCCGCCTCGCCCGCTCCACCGGTCACTGGGGAAAACCCTGGCTGGGCATGACCGGACGATTCCAAACCATGTGGGGGGATTTTGGCGGACTCAAACCGCAGGCAGCCCTCGAATTTGAATGCTTCCGCTCCCAGGCCATGGGGGGGGCAAACTCCATTGGCGATCAATTGCCGCCTTGCGGAGTTCCCGACAACGGCGCCTACGAACTCATAGGCGCTGTCTACGAACAGGTCGCCGCCGCCGAGCCGTTTTACGCCGGCTCCGAACCCCTCACATCCATCGGCATCACTACCAGCGGCACCCCCGGACTCGACGGCAACGTTTCCGCCCTTTCCGATGAGGGGGCCATTCAGATGTGCGAAGAGGCTCATTACGACTGCAGGCTGCTGGATGCCATGGACACCTTTGAAGGCCTGGAATTGATCATTCTCGGGGACAACTCTACGCTCACCCCGGAAGTCGTCGACCGCCTCCGCATATTCTATGCGGGCGGAGGGAAGCTCATGGTGTCTTACAAAGGCGGCTGCAACGCACAGGGCGAATGGGTGCTGGATTTTCTGCCCGTGCGCCTGCTGGGCGAATGCGCCTTTGAACCCGCGTACTGGCGGACCCAGGAGGATTTTTCTCCGGCACTTTCCATGTCAGACCGGGTGGTTTACCAGAGAGGTCTCCGCTTCGCCGCATGCGGCGCCGAGGTGCTGGCAGAGCGCGTTCACCCTTATTTTAACAGAGACGCGGTGCGTTATTGCTCCCACCGCCAAACCCCGCCCAGGCCGGAGGCGTCCGGCGAACCGGTCCTCATGGCCGGGGAGCGCTTTGTGGTGTTTGCCGACCCCGTTTTCCGCGAGTACCGCGAATATGGCAACATTGCAGTTCGCGACGCCTGGCGTCTGGCCATGCACCGTTTGGTGGGATCGGCGCCCTTCGGAGACGGTCTTCCCGGCACCATACAGATTTATCCCCGCCGGCGCGGGCAGGACTTGCTGCTCACCCTGCTGCATTACATTCCCGTCCGCAAAGCGGTTCAAATCGACATGATCGAGGAGCGGGGGCGCTTTGCCGGGGAAATACTGGCTTTGCCGCCGAAGATCGCCGAGGTCCATCTTTTTGGAGGACCGATCCTGGAGCAGATCGGGGAAGGGCAATGGAAACTGCCTGATTTCAGCCGTGGGCGTCTGCTCCTGGAGGTGCCCGGGTATTTACGAGAGTCCTGAAAAATATCGAACCACCCGAATCCGTCCGCCATTTATTCCAATGTCATGCCCACCGGCCCACGATTATATGACATGGACGTGGTGCGCCGGTACCCGGAAGGCAGCCTGGCGTTCCAATGGCATCAGGTGGACAAAGTCTATGACGCGCTCTTGTCCTTGGGACTTCACCCCTTCGTGGAGCTGAACCCCATGCCGGGGGTGATGGCCTCGGGGCCTCAAACCATTTGCAGCGCATGCGAGGAGAGCGTCTCGATATCAGCGGAGAGGGTTCCGTCCCGGGGTGGAGCGACGCCCTGACAACCCGTGACGCCTGCTCTTCGCGTGTTCTCCTGTCGGTAGACCGCGCGGAGGAGGCGGGGGCGGACTGGGCCGACACCCTGAGTCAGGAGTGGGAAAGAGCGACACCGCCGATCATGGTGTGCTGCCGCATCGCTCCCGGCCGCGGCAGTACCTATGAGGCCTTTGTCGCGCCAAAACCTGAGCCCGGCACGTCGTGTTTCCTGGAGGCCAACAGCGTGCCGGAAATGTTGCTGGAGCTTGCCGAACGTTTGGAAGGTATGGCGCACGTGCCGTTTGTTCTCCAAGCGAATGAGGTGTTGCTGTTTGAAACCGAGGAAACCATTTCTCATCACGGCCCCGGCGGCTTTCCAGCAGCCCCTACTGAGGTCTGCCTCTTATTCCCGCCGCACACGGAGGTGGAGGAAGAGTCGGCCGTTGACCGGCGGGATTTCTTCAGGGAAAGGCGTGTTCCATTGACCTTCCCATTCCGGTTCTTCGCCCCAATCATTCAGATCGTCCGTGGCCCAGATCTCGTAGGTGAGCGTATCATCTTCCACACGGGGGAAGAACAGACTCATCCCGCTGCCGCTCAGGGTCGGCACCAGCAGGAAGGCGGAGGCGGGCGTTTCAGCGTCTCCCCCGAGCGCGTAACGCAACAGGTTGGGCACGCCGTCCGTCAGATCAGTCGGAGAGCCGCCGATGTCATTTTCCAGGGCCCAGGTTTCGTAGGGGTCTGAAGATCCTTCCGTGAAATTGGAAACGGTGCGGATGGTGACTTCGCCGATCTCGTAGTAACCGTTGAATACAGACCCGGTCTCATAGCCCTGGGCGGTGCCACTGCCGGTGCTGAAGGAAACATTGACGATTTC